>NZ_JAHFVJ010000033.1:0-678 GCF_018599165.1 Dyella sp. LX-66 | reverse complement strand
CCAGTACATCGAGATCTTCTATAACCGCAAACGCTTGCATAGCAGTCTCGGGTATCAATCTCCGGACAGCTTTGAGCGTACGCTTACGGTGACGATTTAAACCGTCCGAGGAATCGGGGGTAGTCCAGGTTTTTAGAAGTGAGCCTGATCCCGTTGCGTTTGGAGGGACCCCCATCATGCATAAGCAAGACACAACATGGCTCCGACGCCACGTTGCACTCATCGCGATCTCCGCAATTGCTGCGCCGCTGCAGATGATCTGGTCGGGCGCGCACGCCGGCTTCGACAAAGGCTCATGGTCGTTTCCATGGGTAATATCCGGGTTCTGTCTGTTTGCCGTCGTATTTCTCGTGGCTATGCGAGCTATGAATCCATGGAGCGGGGCGCGATGGATGCGCCCAACGTTGTATACGAGCTCCCTGAGGTTCAATGAGCCGCTTCAGACGTTCTACGTCGGCGCGCTGTGCATGATGGCGGCTGGCGTTGGTTATTTCGTACTGGGATTATTCGACGCCAAAGTCCGCTGGCTTTGGGAACTGCCGCTCTCGGCCCGTTCGGTGCGCTCTCCGCTTCGGCGTCGCTACAAGGGCGGTAAGCCTGCGGTTGTCGCGCCCAATCGGCTGCAACGCCAGTTCAATGTGGCGCATCCTGATCGGGCGTGGGTCACCGATATCACGT
>NZ_JAHFVJ010000032.1:0-964 GCF_018599165.1 Dyella sp. LX-66 | reverse complement strand
GCGAGCTGGCCCGCCTCAAAGAAGAGAATGAGATTTTAAAAAAAGCGGCAGCGTACTTCGCGCGGGAGTTGTCGTGAAGTACGCCTGGATAGAGGGCATGTCCGGCCACAGTGTGCGCACGATGTGTCGAGCGTTACGCGTATCGCCCAGTGGCTACTACGCCTGGAAAACTCGGAAGCCCAGCGCACGCCGACTCGCCAACGATCAACTGATCGCTCGCATGGAAGCCCTCCATCGCGAAAATCACGAAGCCTACGGCTCGGAGCGCCTTTGGCGAGCACTCAAGCAGCAAGGCGAGCACTGCGGCCGGCATCGGGTTCGTCGCCTGCGTTGCGAACAGGGAATTCGTAGCCGTCGTCGTCTGCGGTACCTGCGCACCAAGAGTCCCTATCAACGCGTACCAACGGCACCCAATCGTCTCGGTTGGCCGTTCGCAAGCCCGGAGCCCGATCATGTCTGGGTCGCTGATATCACTTTCATACCCACGCGCCAGGGATGGGTCTATCTGGCTGCCGTTTTGGACCTTTGCAGCCGCCGCATCGTGGGCTGGGCCATGAGTGATCGCGCCGACCAGGCACTCGCCAGTGATGCGCTGGCGATGGCGCTAGGGCGCCGCTGCCCTGCCAAGGGCGCGATCCATCACAGCGATCAAGGCTCTCAATACACCAGCAAGCTTTATCAGCAACAACTACAAGACGCTGGCCTTACGGCCAGCATGAGCCGAAAGGGCATGCCCTACGACAACGCGGTCATGGAGAGCTTCTTTGCCTCCTTGAAACACGAGTTGACACACCATCAGTCCTTCCCGGATCGCGACTCAGCACGGACCCAGATCTTCCAGTACATCGAGATCTTCTATAACCGCAAACGCTTGCATAGCAGTCTCGGGTATCAATCTCCGGACAGCTTTGAGCGTACGCTTACGGTGACGATTTAAACCGTCCGAGGAATCGGGGGTAGTCCA
>NZ_JAHFVJ010000031.1:0-1167 GCF_018599165.1 Dyella sp. LX-66 | reverse complement strand
GCTCTTCGTTATAGAGCCAATTCAAGCGTTTCCGGGGCATTCCTGCGTTCCATGCAACAGGGAACGAAGGAAAGCACGGAGCATGCCGGCCGCCCGGCGCCACCTGCGCAATTGCGCATAATGTATATTATGTCAACTTGCGGAAACGACTGGCGAGACTGGGCACGCGGCTTGCTTCTCTGCGTTTTCTGTTCGTTCGCACGGAAGCTCCGCATGCACTTCAGTTGGCAATTTGACCCCGCGCGTCAGGTGCTTAGCGCACCGTCCGGCTGGTCCATCACCGTCAAAGAAATCGCCTCACAGCTGCAAGACCAGGTCTACAACCGCCACGACCTCACGGGGCCGTGGTCCGGCTGGAAAGTCCGAGGCCGCCTGCTGATAGGACCAGGCGGCGTGCGAATCACGCCCGAGGCACTCAGGGAAGCAGCTCGCGCCCTTGGCACTTGAGTGGGACGCCCTTCTCGATACGGAGCCAGAGCCGGTGGTCATAGTTGGCCACCCGATGAACCTGGCCAACGACGCAGATCTCATCGTCTTGCAGCTGGCCAGCACGCGCGGCTGCATCGGCATCGCGATGCCTGGCTGCTTCGTGGTAGCCCACATACGTGGCAGAAAGAATGAAGGCGCTGGCCACGATGGCGAGCGCAATACGCGTTGAACCGTCCATGTCACCCCCTGGTGCTGGCCAGAAGCGTAAGGGCACCCGTCTCCCCCGAACAACCCTACGGGTTGCCCGGTGAAACCGGAGGTAGGTCACAGGCAATGCCGGCATCGGCATTCGGCGAGCGAAGGCACTGGTCTCGTCTTCCCAAACCTACGGTTTGCTCAGCCAAGTCCAGGTAAATCACAGGCAGTGCCGGCATCGGCACTCGGCGAGCAAGAGCCAGGCACGAGCTTGAAGCGCTCGAGCTCGAGATGGCCGGAAACCCGCGCCGTTGAGCCATTTCCGCGAATCGATTTTGCTGCAGCAAATCAAAAGCGGGGTTGGCGGGGTGGCCATGGGAACCGATGAGCCCTTGTGACAGGTGTGGCCACACACACCCAGGCTTCGGTGTGGTCCTAGATCAAGGGCGTATCCGTAGGGGCTTTGCCCCTACACCCCGTCAGCGCTTCGAGGCACCGCCGAAAGGGTCGGGATTCCACGTGCCCAGGGTAGGCGGCGTGTAG
>NZ_JAHFVJ010000030.1:0-1277 GCF_018599165.1 Dyella sp. LX-66 | reverse complement strand
AAAATATGGGCACGCCGCGTGCCTGATTCTGGCGCTCGGCGTGCCCACTCACGACGCTAACGCGCACGCCGTTTCACCAGCTATCACGGCCTCTCACGAAGCTGCGCATGTATACATTATGCGCAATTGCGGAAGGCTGCGCCGGGCGGCCGGCATGCTCCGTGCTTTCCTGCGTTCCCTGCTGCATGGAACGCAGGAATGCCACGGAAACGCTTGAATTGGCTCTATAACGACGAACGCCAGGAATTCGTCACGCCCAGCGGCCGGATCATCTCATTGCATGAGATGGTCGGCCTGTTGGAAGCCAGGCTCTACTGCAACATCGACTTCGCCGGAGCCTGGTCCGGCTGGAAGATGCGCGGCAATCGGCTAATCCCGCCAGGCGCATCAATGCGCGGGCCGGCGATCACAGCAACCAACGCGGCGGCATTCGCTCGGTGGCTCACCGGGACAGATCAAGCCGCTGCCGCCCCGCGCAGGCCGCCGGCCGGCCGGCCGCACCTGCGACTTGTGTATACGAGTTCCCGCTAACGCGCACCACGGTGCCGCCAATGCAACGCTCATCCGGCGCGAGCTGCAAGGCTTGCCGACGCTGCTCAGCAGCCAGAAATGCAGCGGCCTGGTGCTGCCTGGCCGACTCGTCAGCGCGGGGCGGATATGCGATCGGTGGCGGAGGTGGAAACTCTTTCGCGAACTGCTGAATGGCATCCTCGATTGCCTCGGCAGCTTGCCGTTTCTCATGCTCCCGGTAGCTCACGAAGCCCACGAGCAAAAGAGCAGCCGCGGCCACGATCGACAGGCCAATCTTGCTTGCATCATCCATATGCACCCCCGTATCAGGAACAACAGCGTAAAGGCACCCGTCTCCCCCGAACAACCCTACGGGTTGCCCGGTGAAACCGGAGGTAGGTCACAGGCAATGCCGGCATCGGCATTCGGCGAGCGAAGGCACTGGCCTCGTCTTCCCAAACCTACGGTTTGCTCAGCCAAATCCAGGTAGATCACAGGCAGTGCCGGCATCGGCACTCGGCAAGCAAAAGCCTGGCTTGACTACACGTGTAGCCATACCTGCAGGTAAAGGCGAAAAAGCGGGGTTGGCGGGGTGGCCATGGGAACCGATGAACCCTTGTGACACGTGTGGCCACACACGCCCAGGCTTCGGTGTGGTCCTAGATCAAGGGCGTATCCGTAGGGGCTTTGCCCCTACACCCCGTCAGCGCTTCGAGGCACCGCCGAAAGGGTCGGGATTCCACGTGCCCAGGGTAGGCGGCGTGTAG
>NZ_JAHFVJ010000003.1:186964-600844 GCF_018599165.1 Dyella sp. LX-66 | reverse complement strand
ATTACATCGAGGTTTTCTACAACCGACAACGCCGACATGGACATCTGGGTGGCCTTGCGCCAATGATGTTCGAGGCGGCTAACTCAAAATCCAGCAGCTAACCGTCTACGAAAGCGGGGGCGTACCACGGGATCATCAGGGGATGCTCATCAGCGGACACTTTATTGAGAATGATCCAAACCTTCGGCGCCTCTGCTTCACCACTCGGCACACCTAGAATGTTCAGCCCTGAGCCGTCGAAATTTTCCTTTAAAATTGGGTTTGGTGCCCTGTTGCCTCGATTCTCAAACTCCGCCATCTGCAAGGTGGCGTAGTACTCTCTGCTGCCCAACTCCTCATGCTTGAAGTAGCCTGAGAGGGCCATGTAGAGCCCGCTTGCTCCGATCACGATAACCAGAAGAATCGCTGCACCGTAAACCCAGGTGCCGCTCGTCGATACTTCGCTATTCAAGAGGTGTACCTCGATCCGGGCCGATTGAAACCTGAAAGATCAGGCGGCGTGTTGCAGCCAAAAAAGCGGGGTCAGATTCACTTCTCAAATAGCGCCGCGCGTCAGCCCTGTAATCACCCGACAGACCTCAATCTTAGCGCCGAGTCTTAGGCTTCGCCGCGCCACTACCGCCCGCATTACTTGACGACGCAGCAGTAGGAGTCGACTTCTTCGCTGCAGGCATGGGCGAGAATACGGGGGCGCGCGGTAGTTTGGGTTGCGAGGAGCCGCGGGGATTGTCGCGATAGTTGAGGCTGGGCGACATGGGCATATTGAACTTGACCACCGCTCCTTCCACGGCGCGCCTCTGCTCGCGAGTTTTTGGCGTATTGACCAAGTTCTGCCCCTTGGGGCTCATCATGAAACGTTGGTCCGGCGCCTTGCCGATGCTCCGGTTAGGGCCGGCTAGTCCAGGGCCGATATTCTTGATGCTGTGGTTGGCTAGCGTACTCACGCCCTCGCCGATCTTGGCGACATCCAGGTAGGACAACCTCGCTTTTCCGCCGCCTGGGTCGGTGCTATGGCCTCTGAATAGCGTGTCGCGCGCGGTGTCTACCTTAGCGTTATGGACTCTCGATTGCAGCTGCGGATCCCACACGCTGTCGACGAACGTGGTGACCTGATGCCTGAAATCGCTATGCGCCATCGTTGGTGCCAGCGCCTCCTTGCCGAAGGTACGGAACATGCTGCGGATACCGTGATCGGAGAAGCGATGCGCCGCATCGATCTGTTCGCCACTGGCGGAGTTGCGCGAGCCGCGCTTCTTGTACTCGTCAAAGCCTTTTTTAAGCTCCGGTGCGACCAAGCCGGCGGTCAAGGTCATATTCTTCTTGGTAGTCCGGCCAATACGTCCCTTGCGCTTGCCAATGCTGTCGAAGGGATTGCCTTGTCCGCCGCCACCGCCGCCGCCATTGCTGTGCATGCGAAGAACCCCATTCCTTGAGTGGCGCTAGCCTACGCTATAAAAGGGACGAGAGCAGTTAACTTAGGACGACCGCTCTCGTTCCCTAAGTTTGCATAGATGCGGCCTCACTCAGGCTCGGTGACTTGAGGCTCCATCTCTTCCCGCACCTGCTCCCACTGCATCCTCAAATGCGCCTGCACCGCGCACCGCATCCCCATATCGATAAACACCCCAATCCCCTCCAACATCACCGGCAGCCGGTCCGCATCGACCTCGCCGCCTTCTCGCACCAGCTCCGCCAACAATCGGACTGAGCTGCAGGCGTACTGCAACCACTCCGTGGCGTCATTCAACAACGCATCCGGCCCCGCCTCCGGGTCGGTGTAGTAGATGGCGTGGCGCACGATCCAGGGTTCGCCGAAAACAGTGTCCATAAGCAACTCCTTGCTGGATGCCGCAGCCCTCGTCCGAGAACGGCACGCCGCTGAAAGCTCGGCGTGCCGCGACCATGCGGACTCGAGGGCTCACCGGAGGCCCACAGGATGGGCGCCGGGCGGCTTGATGGATGAAATGTGTGGCGGTGTCAGAGGGTTTCGCCGTCGCGCAAGGCGACGCGCCGGGTAAGACGGCTCGGAATCTTTCCTGCGAAAACTCTTAAACCGCGGTGCTTCAACCGTGTCCGCGTGGTCGTCGGACAGCCCGAGTGGGTGGTGAGGATGCCGCCGAGGGGATCGGCGGGCGGCCGTGTGCCGTATGATCTGGGTTAGCCATGATCGACTCTCGTACAGTTGGTGATGGTTAGCGGGTCAGGGGTGTTGACGCACCCTTGGCCCGCGCTCTCACGACATTGCTGCCATGGTTGCCCGCGACGCGTCTTCAGCAACAACGCGGGCAACGCGAAGAAAACTAGCAAAGCAACCTGGGGTTGTCTGTAGTCCGGCACCCGCATCGCAACCGCGATGCCGCAAAAGCTGCATGGATGCGTACTTTGCCAACTGCATTTCGGTCTAATCCGAGTGTCGGGAGCAGAGGGAAATGGGGAGATACCATCGACCTTTAGCTCTAGTGCCTCGGCTCAAGTCGATGGCCATCCTCTCCGCCAGCGTACGCTGCAGGGAGAATTCTCAACGGATCATTCGTCATCCGCTTCGACAGACGGATCGGGCGCATCAGGGACAAGGCCATATGCCAATCGAGAATGAAGTCTTCGAGAACTGCGCGCCAGAAGAGATTCCCTGGGAAGACCAGGCCTTCGTCTTCTGCACCTTTCGCGGGATCCGTGGCGAAGGCTTGCATAACGATGCTTCCTTCATCGACTGCACGTTTGAACAATGCGATTTCTATCTATGCATGTTCAACGTTGCGACCTTGGTCGGCGTTACGTTCAAGCATTGCGCCTTCCACGGAGGTTCGTTCGCTGGCTGTCGATTGGTCGAATGCATATTCGACAACTGCAGTTTTGGGAATGACAACATGGGCGGAGAGTGGAGAGCCGATGGCTCCCGTTGGTACGGATGCAGCCAGCGGGATTGCGAAGGGCTGGATGCTGAGCTGGTCCCGCTACGGCGACTGGCTTGCTAGTGCTGCGCACCAAAGAGGCGAGGCTGGTTAAGGTGGAATAGTGGCATCCGTCCCCTTGGTAACAAAAGAAATGGCGGTAATCACGTGAAGTGATCGCCGCCATTTTATTTATGGGCAATCCGGCCCAGGCGCACCCCACACCTCCTGTGGTAAAGAAGCCAGCGGTAGTCTGCCCAGCCTCCGTCGCCGCACCGCCAAGGAAAGGATCCGGTCCATGACGTTCCGCATCGCGCCTTACGCTTTCGCCGCTGCCTCAGCACTCTTCAGCCTGTCGTCCCCCGCCGCCACCGAATCGCCCCGCCACGCCGGCGAGACGGTGATCGAGACCGGCGTCGCCACGGCCAACGATGGCTCCACCGTGCCCTACGAAATCGGCACGCTCTACGTGCCGGAGAACCGCGCCAAACCCGGCAGCCGTCTGATCGGCGTCGGCTTTGCGCGGGTCAAGGCGGCACACCCCACCAAGGCGCCGCCCATCGTGCTGCTGGTGGGCGGCCCGGGCGTCACCATGCTGGACATCGTGCTCGACCGCGACGCCGCCGCGCAGCGGCGCGTCAAGGTCTGGCAGGGCTATGCGCAGGTGGCGGACCTGATCGTGATCGAGCAGCGCGGCTACACGCTGCGCGGCGACCGCATGGAAATCCCCAGCAAGGCCTTGCCGCTCGACCGGCCCACCGTGGCGGCCGACGATATCGACGTCACCCGCGATCTGGCCCGGCGCGCTCAGGCCGCTTATCCGCAGGCCGATCTCTCTGGTTATTCCATTAACGAGATCGCCGATGACGTGGCCGATCTCAGCCACGCGCTCGGCTACGACAAAATCAGCGCGCTCGGCGCGAGCTTCGGTTCGCAGTGGGCATTCGCCGTGATGAAAGCCCACCCGCGGCTGGTGGCGCGCGCGGTGATTACCTCGGCCGAGCCGCTCGATTATGGCTACGACATGCCTTCGCAGGTCTACGCCGTTTATCAACGCATCGCGTGGGAAGCGGACCAGGACCCCGCGCTGAAACCCTGGCTGCCGGCGGGCGGCCTGGTTGCTGCCATGTGGGAGGTGCGCGAACGCCTGGCCAAGGCGCCGGTCACCGTCACGGTGAAAGACGCCAACGGCGCAACGCAACGTGTGGTGCTCGGCGTGGAGGATTACCAATCCGCACTGCTCGACGCTGCGCAACACGCGGCCACCTTTCCACGCTTCGTACTCAATCTCTATCACCGGCATTACGACGCCTGGGCCAAGGACGCCGTGGCCGGCCGCGCGGGTGAGCCGCGCGCGCTGATCAATCCGCTGATCAACATCGGCCTGGATATGAGCGCCGAGCGCAAGGCACTGCTGCGCACCGATCCCGCGCTGCCGATCATCGGCAGCTGGAATTTCGCCGGTTATCTGGCGACCAAGGGCGAGTGGGCCACGCCGGATGCCGGCGACAGCTTCCGGCGCCCGGTCCGGGACACGACACCCGTACTATTCGTGCAGGGCGATTGGGATCCCTCGACCCCGATGGAAAACACCTTCGCCATGCTCCCCTGGTTCCCCAACAGCCGCATGATGATCCTGCATCGTGCACAGCATGGTGGGACGTTCCAGTGGCTGCGGACGCGGCCGGAGCTGGCGGCGAAGGTGTACGACTTTCTGCGGACGGGGGAATTCGGGGATTTGCCGAGTGAGGCGGCGCTGGATGCAGTGGCGTTTGAGAAGCCGGATGCGGCGGTACCGTTGCGCTAGTCGGGTCTTTCGGCCGATATCGGGGGCTATGTGAAAGCAAGCGGCATCAAGCAGCTGATCGGGCTTGTGATGTTCTGCGCCGTCGGGATCTTCTTGACGTCGCTCTGGTCCCGCTCGACGCCGCTTCCGGCATTCAATGAAGCCCTTGCTGCATATAAAGGGCAGACACCTTTAGTGCTGGGCGGGCGCGATCGATTCGCCGGCGGAGAAAGCTACCACCGTCGAAACTATGTGTTGCTGCTTTCTTTCAAGTTCGTGGTGGTAACGCAGAGGGGCAATGAGCCGCCGGTGGTAAGAGAAGAGACCGGTGGCTTCGTTCTGTTCGTGTTTATTGTAATGGCGGCGCTCCTTTGGGAGTGGTGGAGACGCTCGGGGAAGGCTGAGGAAGAAGGCGGATAACTAAGGACGAGGGCGTACTTCGATATGGAAGCCATCTATGGTTATTAACTTCGCATCACAAGCGGACCTCGTTCGCCAGCTATCCTCGATCATTCCCGAGTTTGCATTCGAATGGGCCGAGTGGCGCGACGGTAAGTCTCCTCTTAGCTCAAGCCCTCATGTCGTATACATGGCTTTGATGCCGCTGCTCGGCAGGGTCGATCTGACGGATAAGCAATGCAAGACGCTCGCGGAGCTGATCAACGGGGCCGTCGCGGCCGGTGGGCTTGCGGAGAACGGTGTCTCTACTTGCCTGCTGGAGCATTTTCGCGGCGTTGCGGTGCATAAAAGAGTCAAGCCGTACCTTGGTAACGATGCCAAGCTCCGACTGTCAGCCAATTTCACGCCGTGAATCGGCATTGCGTATCAACTGAATCTTTGGGGGAGAACATGGAAAACACATCAGGCGGCGGCAGCACAGCAATCGTTCCACCGGAAATCGACAAATGGAACTGGGGCGCTTTCTTCCTCACCTGGATCTGGGGCGCGGCAAACAACACGTTCATCGCGTTCCTCATATTCGTGCCCTTCTTCAATATACCCATGTGGTTTGTACTTGGATTCAAAGGCAGCGCATGGGCGTGGCAGAACAAACGCTGGGAAAGCGTCGATGCCTTCAAGCGCACGCAGCGGAAATGGGCCATGTGGGGCCCTGCCGTCCTGGTTGTTTTCGCGCTGTTGTTCGGCATGATCTTCTGGAGCGTCATCTCCGTTATGAAGGGCTCCGACGCCTACAAGCTCGCCGTTAGCGAAGTGCAGGCCAGTTCGGAGGTGTCGCAGATACTGGGCACGCCGATCACACCTGGTATCCCTACCGGCAGCATCCAGGTTTCGGGGGCTGACGGAAAAGCCAGCCTGGCTTTCGACGTGGACGGCCCCAAGGGCAAGGGCACGGTCTACGTCCTGGCGTCGGAGGCCATGGGCAAGTGGCACCTGAATCAGGCGGTATTCGAGGACGATGCGACGAAAAATCGGATCGACCTGAACGCGCAAAGCGATAGCGAGAAGTAACGGCCGCTCGGAGACAAGGTACATGGCCATCAAACGAATGGACAACGTAGGCATCGTCGTCGAAGACCTCGATGCGACCATCGCCTTCTTTCGCGAGTTAGGCCTGAATCTCGAAGGCCGCGCCACCATCGAAGGTGAGTGGGCCGGTCGCGTCACGGGGCTGGGCGACCAGCATGTCGAGATCGCCATGATGAGCACGCCGGACGGCCATAGCCGTCTCGAACTCTCCCGTTTTCTGGCGCCGGCTGTCGTGGCCGATCACCGCAACGCTCCGGTCAATGCCCTGGGCTACCTGCGCGTAATGTTTGCCGTGGACGACCTTAATGACACGCTCGAACGGTTGCGCAAGCACGGCGCGCAGCTGGTGGGCGAGGTGGTCGACTACGGAAACGTTTATCGGCTGTGCTATATCCGCGGGCCTGAAGGCTTGCTCATCGGGCTGGCCCAGGAACTCGGATAAGGAAAGGGAAGGCCTTGAACACTCGCCGTCTATCCATCGTTGCACTCGTGCTTGTACTGCTGCTGCCGGCCATCGCCTGCGCGGGCAAGGACTCGCTGTCGGACGCCATGACCCGGCAGTTGCAGGTCAACCGGCAGCGTTACGGCATGGCCGGGCAGGCGGTGCTGGTGACGCATAACGGCAAGGAAGTTTTTCGCGGCGTGGATGGCTATGCCAATCTTCAGGCCAAGGAGAAAATCACCGCGCGCACCATCTTTCCGGTTTATTCGTTGAGCAAGCTTTTCGTCAGCACGCTGGTGATGCAGCTGGTCGAGCAGGGTGCGGTGGATCTGGATAAACCGGCCAGTCTTTATCTGCAGGGATTGCCGGAAGGCTGGCGCGGGATCACGGTGCGCCAGTTTCTCAATCACACCTCCGGTGTGCCGGATTATTTTTCCGACAACGAGCAGCCCACGGCTTTTCCGGCCAGCGTGCAGGACGTCTTCGCATCGCTTGGCCCTAAACCGATGCTGTTCGCGCCCGGCACCCGTACGCGCTATACGCAGACCAACTATCTGGTGCTGTCGGCTTTGCTGGAAGCGCATTACGGCCAGCCTTATCCGCAGATTGCGGGTGAACGCATCATCCGGAAACTCGGCTTGAAGCACACCTGGCTGGGCCGGCCCTCGCTGCCCGCCAGTGGCGTCGCCCTGGGTTATCTCGGCAAGAACGGCAAGCTGCAGCGGGAAACCGAGATTGCGTGGCCGACCTACAGCTATGGACATGCGGAGCTTTACCTCACGCTGGACGACCTCGCGAGGTTCCTGCAGGCCGTGAGTTCCGGCGAGCTCGTAAGCAAGGCTTCGCTGCAGCAGTTCTGGCAGCCGCAGAACTTGTCCGACGGTCGCCGCGGCGACTTCTCCACGGGTTGGGAATACGGCGAGAGCGGCGCGTATCGGCATGCCGGACATGACGGTGGCGCACGGGTGCGGGTACGTGTCGTCTACAAGGACAGTCTCGATGGCGACATGTATGTCTTTATCTATCTGAGCAACGGCAGCGCGAAGAATGTCTGGTCGCGCACCTTGGTCGGCAGCGCTATGGCTACGGTCGCGCCGGACAAGTTTCCGGCGGAAGTGCTGTCGGAGAAGCTCATGGCTTATGCGTTGGCGCCGTCGACTGGGCCGGAAGACGGCAAGAAGATCCGGGCCGGCACGCCGCTCCAGGGCGAAGCGTTGGAGCGCATCATCAACAACACCGGCTATGCCGCGTTGGAATTCCTCAGTGCCGACGCCGCCATCCGAGTGCTGGCGTTGAATACCGAGTTCTTTCCCGCATCCGCCAATGCGTGGGACAGCCTGGCGGATGGGTACAAGGCAAAGGGCGAGCAGGCGAAGGCGCAGCAGTTGTACGACAAGGCGCGGCAGCTTCAGGCCGATCAACAGCAAGGACAGGCAAAGCCATGAAAGAAGTGTCGTTCACCGGTGGGTCGCGCATTGGCTGGGTAAATGCGTCGTGGCCATTGGCAACACTGACCGCCCGCGCGCAAGAGCTCAGGCTTTCAACGCTCGGAACCTATACGTTTACCGATCAGGAAGTGGTGTCGTTCGAGCTCTACGGGTCCATCCCCATTCTGTCCAGCGGCATTCGCATTAACCACAACCGGTTGGACTATCCGGAGAAAGTCGTCTTCTGGTGCATGGGAAGCAGGGAGGCGGTGCTGGATGACATCCGCTCCGTGGGTTTCAGGCCGCAAGGCAAGGCGGTGGAGCGGCCTTCCGGCTTCGCTTTCCGCTGGAGCTTCGCCCTGTTGGCCATCGTGGTCTGGAATGTACTGATCCTCGGCGACTACCAGTTTCACCTGGCCAGCCGGCCGGGTCTGCCGGGGCCGCTTACGGTGCTGGCGCTTGTCTTCGTGTTTGCGGTTTCGTCGGCGCTGCCCCATTCCGCCGGGCTGCAGCGAGCGGTATTGCGGCCTGGCCGCTCCATCAACGAACTGACGCCGTACCTGCGGCTGCTGCAGCTGGTCACCGGCCTGATGTCGCTGGCTATGGGGATTTCGCTGTTTGTTACGTGGAGTACTTAGCCACTATCGCTTCAGGCCAGCCTCGTGCGCTTGCCTCCGACTATGCGGCTAACCACTTCAAGTCCGCAGAACGACGGCTCGTCGCCATGTTCGCCCGTTTCTATCCAGGCGATCTTCGCTTGCAGATAACTCTGCAGCTTGCCCAGCTGCGTGGCCTTTTCTTCCACCTGCGCCAACTGCGCCTGCATCACCGCCAGCCGCCGCGCCTGATCGATACCACCCGCCTCGTATTCCTTATTCAAGGTAACGATCTGCTTCAGCGTAAAGCCCAGCTGCTGGCCGACCTTGATCAGCGCAACGCGATCCACGTCGCTCTCGTGGAAATGCTGATAGCGGTTGCTACCCGCCGTCCCCGCGCTCGGCCTGACCAGTCCGAGCTTTACGTAAAGACGCACGGCGTCGCGGGTCAGCTCGGCGCGCCGGCAGAATTCGGCAATCAGCATGGCGGATGCTCTTGACTAGGGTGTATAGACCCTAGTTTAGACTCGGGCCTCGCCCACAACCAAGTAGCAGGCCATGAGCAAAACCGTGCTGATTACCGGCGCCTCGTCGGGCATAGGCGAAGCGACCGCGCGCCGCCTCGCGCTTGAGGGATACAAGGTCTACGCGGCCGCGCGCCGGGTGGACCGCATGAAAAGCTTGTCCGACGCGGGCATTCAAGTGTTGCCGCTGGATCTGACGGACGACGCTTCGATCGTCCAGGCAGTGGAAACCATGACCCAGCGCGAAGGGCGCCTGGATGCGCTGATCAATAACGCCGGCTACGGCTCTTACGGCTCGCTGGAAGACGTGCCGCTGGACGAGGGCCGCCGCCAGTTCGAAGTCAACGTCTTCGGCCTGGCCCGCCTGATCCAGCTCTGCCTGCCCATGATGCGCGCGCAGCGCTCCGGCACCATCGTCAACATCACCTCGATCGGCGGCAAGATGCACGAGCCGCTGGGCAGCTGGTATCACGCCACCAAGTTTGCCGTGGAAGGCTTGAGCGATTGCCTGCGCATGGAACTGGCGCCTTTCGGCATCGATGTGGTGGTAGTGGAACCTGGCGGCATTCGGACCGAATGGGCCGGCATTGCCCAGGAAGGCATGCTGCGCTACTCCGGCCACACCGCCTACGCCGAACAAGCCGCCATGCATGCACGCCTGTTTGCCGCGAGCGACAAGTCGTCGATGGTGTCGCCGCCGGATGTGGTTGCCAAGACGATTGCACGTGCATTGCGCGCTTCGCGTCCGCGTACGCGTTACGCCACGGGGGGAGGTGCGCGGACGATCCTTTTTCTGCGGCGCTGGTTGAGCGATCGGGCGTTCGATGGGTTGATGCGGCGGATCGAGAAATCGCTGGCTGGCGCCTGATACGGAAGCGACGGCGTAGGTTGGGGTGAGCCGCAGGCGAACCCCAACATCGGTACCTTCAAACGCATCGCGATGTTGGGGTTCGCCGTTGGCTCACCCCAACCTACGCCGGTAGTAGCGGTTAAAGCTTTAGATGCAGATTCAATCAAGGCGCTACCCCCAAGCCTCGATTCGGCCACAAATGCATGCCAGACTGTTTTCGTACCTTGGGGGAATATCTATGGATCGGAAACTGTTTGGCGGCCGCGTCTTTGGCGTGGTCGGTTTTGTCCTGTGCGTGGCGGTCTCCCTGGCCGGTTGCGGCCATCACGAAAGCGATAAGCCCGCCTTGCAGGGGCACCCCGCGCCGGCTTCGTCGGCGGGGCAGGCGGAAAAGGCTGTCTTTGCCTTGCTCAGTGCAGGCTCTCGTACCGAGGACACGCGTACGGAACTGGCTTTGGTGTTCAGCGCACCGCTGGCATCCGCACAATCTTTCGACAAGTTGCTTTCGGTCGCCGGCCCGAATGGCGAAGCGATCAGCGGGAGCTGGAGCCTCAAGGACGACGGCAAGACTCTGGTATTTCCGTTCGTGCAGGCCGATCAGCATTACGCGGTGCAGGTGCGCGGCGGGTTATTGGCGGCCGACGGGCGGTCGATCGGCGCGGATCAGAAGCACGATGTCTACTCCGGCAATATGCCGGCTGCCGTGGGTTTTGCTTCCTCGGGCAGCGTATTGCCTGCGCGGGGATCGCGCGGCCTGCCGCTGGTGTCGATGAATGTCCACGACGCGGATATCGAGTTCTTCCGCGTGCGCGATGACGCCATCTCGGATGTGTTCTGCGCCTTCCCCGCCAACAAGCATCGCAACAATTACGACCTCGACCACGAGATCACCACCTGGAATCGCTGCAACGACCAGAAGCGCACCCGCCGCCCCATCACGGACATGGGCGAATCGGTCTACGCCAATCACTACACGCTGGGTGGCGAGCCGAACGCCCGCACCATCACCTATATCCCGGTGCAGAAAGTGGCAGAGCTGGCCCAGCCCGGCGTCTACATGGCGGTTCTCAAGCAGGGCGGCACGTACTCCGGCAGCTATGACACGGCGGTGTTCTTCGTCAGCGACCTGGGCCTGCATCTGCGCGTCTATCGCGACAACGCGCTGCTGCATGTGGCATCGCTGCATGACGGCTCGCCGGTAAGCGGCGTCGCGGTGGAGGTGGACAATGCCGACGGCACCGCCAAGCTGAAAGCCACCACCGACGACAACGGCAACGCGCTGATCGCCTACAAGGTGGATCCCACCGACGTGCTGATCGCCCGCAAGGGCAAGGATGTCTCCGTGCTGCCGTTCAACCGGCCGGCGCTGGATATCTCCAACTTCGACGTGACGGGCCGCAAGCAGGCACCCTTCGAAGTGTTCGCCTGGTCCGGCCGCGACCTGTACCGCCCGGGCGAGACCTTGCGCGCCTCCGCGCTGCTGCGCGACTACGACGGACGGGCGATGAAGCAGCAGGCGCTGTTCGTGCGCCTGAAGCAGCCCGATGGGCGCAGCCTGGTCGATACCAAGCTCGATCCGAAAGACCTCAACTATTTCGAACTGAGCCGCACCATTCCGGAGGACGCGCCCACCGGCTTGTGGCAGCTGGAGTTCCGCCTCGATCCGGCCAGCAAGGAAGCGGTGCAGGCTTTTCCGTTCCATGTGGAAGAGTTTCTTCCGGAGCGCCTGAAGCTCGATCTCTCCAGCCCGCAGGCGCGCCTGGCGCCGTCCGAGCCGCTGAAGCTGGCGGTGTCTTCCAGCTATCTGTATGGCGCGCCGGCCGATGGCAACCGCGTGACGGCCAAGCTGCTGGTCAAGCCCGAAGTGCATCCGCTGCCAGCGTTGGCCGACGTGTTCTTCGGCGACCCGCTGGTGGATCTGCCCAAGGATGCCGCGGACGTGCTCGACGCCAAGCTCGACGCGCAAGGCCATCTGGAACAGGACATCGACCTGCCCGACGAAGTGAAGCCCGTGGCGCCGCTGACGGCGACATTGTCCGGCAGCGTGTACGAGACCGGCGGCCGTGCGGTGACGCGCATGCTCAATCGCGTGTACTGGCCGGCGCCTGCCTTGACGGGCGTCCGTCCGCTGTTCGATCCCAAGCAAGGTGCGCCGAGCGAGGGGCGCGCTGCATTCGAAGTGATGCGTGCCGATATGGACGGCAAGCTGGTGGCGGGCAAGCACTTGAAGGTGCGCCTGCAGCAGGAAAGCCGCGACTTCTATTGGCTGTACGAACACGGCGACGAATGGAAATCCAACGCCAACGTGCAGCTGACGCTCGTGGAAGAGAAGGACATCGACGTCGCCGCCGGCCAGCGCGTGAAAGTGGACTTCCCCGTGCAATGGGGCGGCTACCGGCTGGAGGTCTATGACCCCGAAACCAAGCTCACCTCGGTGTTCCCGTTCTTCGCCGGCTATAGCTGGGAAGACCAGAACACCGGCAAGGAAGCGCGCCCGGACAAGGTGAAGCTTGCGCTGGACAAGGCCCGCTACCGCGCCGGCGACACCATGAAGGTGACGGTGACGCCGCCGCACGATGGTCCTGGCCTGCTGCTGGTGGAATCGGATCATCTGCTCTACAGCCGCACCATCGACGCCACCGCCGGCGCGACGTTCGAGATCCCCGTCACCAAGGAATGGGAACGCCATGATGTCTACGTGGTGGCGACGGTATTCCGCGGTGGCGACGCTTCCGAAAAGACCACGCCGGCGCGGGCCATGGGTGTGGAACACGTGGCGATGGAGCGCAACGACCGGCGCATTCCGCTGAAGCTTACCGCTCCGGCACTGATGCGCCCCGGGCATGCGCTCGACGTGACGGTGCAGGCGGAAGGTCTCTCCGGCAAGAAGGCTTACGTCACTGTCTCGGCCGTCGACCAGGGCGTGCTCAATATCACCAACTATCCGGTGCCGGATGCGTGGGCGTGGATGTTCGCCAAGCGCGCCTTGAGCGTGGAGGCTTACGATCTCTATAGCCGCGTCATCGAGGCGATGGAGGGTGCCGAAGCCAAGCTGCGCTACGGCGGCGATATGAGTGGCAAGGGTTTGCCGCACGGTGCGCGTCTGAACCCGAAGGTGCAGATCGTCGATCTGTTCGCGGCGCCGGTGCAGTTCGATGCGCAGGGCCGGGCGACGGTGCATCTGCCGGTGCCCGACTTCAACGGCAGCCTGCGGCTCGCCGCGCTGGCCTATGCGGACGAGCGCTTCGGCAACGCCGACGGCGCGGTCACCGTGCGCGCGCCGCTGGTGGTGGAGCCGAGCACGCCGCGGGTAATGGCGGCCGGCGACAAGGCGAAGATCAGCATCGACCTGAAGAATCTTTCGGGTAAGGACGGCGTTGCCAAGGTCAGCGTGAAAGCGGATGGCCTTATCAAGGTGAGCGATGCCACCCGCAGCGTGCCGTTGAAGGATGGCGCTGGCACGACGTTGACCATGCCTGTCGCCGCCGATGCCGGTGTTGCCGTGGCCAAGATCGACATCCACGCCGAACTGAACGACTACAAGGTGGATCGCCACTTCGAGTTCGCCGTGCGCAACGCCTGGCCGGAAGTGCTGAGCACCGTGCCGATGGCGATCGAGGAGGGCAAGCCGGTACGCCTGGATGGCAGTGCGATGAGCGGCCTGGTGCCGCCGACGGTGCGCAACCGCCTGACCCTGAGCATGCTGCCGCCGCTGCCCTACAGCGCGGCCCTGCACGATCTGCTGCTCTATCCCTATGGTTGCATCGAGCAGACCACCAGCAAGGGTTATGCGGCGCTCTATCTCGACGAGAAGACCGCGCATGCATTGAACACGGCGGGCCTCGGCGAGGCTGCACGCAAGGCGGCGGTGGAGAGTGCGCTCGCACGCATCGCCTCGTTCCAGGCTGCCAATGGGCACTTCAGCTTCTGGGGCGGCACCAGTCCGATCGAGACCTTTACCACGCCCTATGCGGTCGACTTCATGCTCGACGCCCGCGACGCCGGTTTCGCCGTGCCGCAGGAGGTGCTGCAGAAGGCGCTGCAGCGGCTCAACGACGACCTGCTAGCCGGTGGGCATCCGTACTACTCGTACGAGCATCACGACCACATGCGCATCGCCGACGAGGCTTACTCCGGCTATGTGCTCGCCCGCGTCAACCGGGCGCCGCTGGGCACGCTGCGCGCGGTCTTCGACAACGAGCGGAACAAGCTGGTGGGTCCGCTGCCGCTGGTCCATTTTGCTGTGGCGTTCAAGCTGATGGGCGATAACGAGCGCGCGCAGAAGGCGATCCAGGAAGCGTTTGCCTGGGACAAGGAGCGCCCCTGGTACGTGGGCGATTACGGTTCCGAGCTGCGCGACCTGGGCGTGATGGTGTCGCTGGCCCATGCCTATGGGCTCAACAAAGCCGAGTACGACGCGAAGCTGGTCGACTGGGCGCGCAATGCGACCACCAAGGTGAAGTCCACCGACGAAAAGGTGCCGTACTACCACTGGTCGTGGTCGTACCTGAGCACGCAGGAGCAGGTGGCGATCGCACGCGTGGCGCATACCTTCGACGCCGCGGGCCGCGGCACGCTTGCCGCCACAGTGCGGGTGGGCAGCAAGACGGAAAGCGCGCCGGAAGGCCAGACGATCTGGGTGCGCGATCTCACGCCGGCGGAACTGGAGAGCGGCGTGACCGTGCAAGGCGCCGACAAGGGCACCGTATTCGCCACGCTGGACGTGGCGGGCATTCCGCAGAAGGCGCCGGCCGCCGATGCCAGCCAGATCGACGTGCGCCGCAGCTACTTCACCACCGATGGCCATCCCTGGCCGGGCGGCAAGCTGCGCGAGGGCGACACCTTGATCGTGGAGGTGAGCATGGAAGCGCGGGTGGACATGCCCGATGCCTTGGTTACCGACCTGCAGCCCGGCGGCCTGGAGGTGGAGAACCTCAACCTGGGTGGCGCCAAGCAGTGGGAGGGCGTGGTGGTCGAAGGCATCCGGCTCGACGAGCACGAAGGTGCGGCCGACGTGGTGCACGAAGAGTATCGCGACGACCGCTATGCGGCGGCCCTCAAGCTGCGGCGTGGCAACGTGGCGCGCGTGTTCTATGTGGTCCGCGCCGTGACGCCGGGAACCTACACGGTGCCGCCGCCCCTGGTGGAGGACATGTATCGGCCTGGCATCCGTGGCTACGGTGCGGCGACGCCTGCCCAGCTCACGGTCGAAGAACCCTGAGTGCCGCCGGGCCGCGCGCTCCGCGCGGCCCGGTTGGCAATCCGATCGATGAGCACTTCCGATCCCTCCAGCCAGAAGACGCCGCCTCGCAGGTGGTGGCGTCGTTTATGGCGCGCGCTTGTGGTGGGTGGCCTTGGCGTCCTGTTGGCGGCGGTGCTGCTGGATCGCCTTTTCCCATTGCGCCTGCCGGCGCCGGATACCGGCAGCACCGTGGTGCTGGCGAAGGACGGCACGCCGCTGCGCGCTTTTGCCGACAGCGATGGCGTATGGCGCTATCCCACCTCGGCCGGGCAGGTGTCGCCGCTGTATCTGAAGGCGCTGCTCGCTTATGAGGACCGCGCGTTCTATCGCCATCCCGGCGTGAATCCGCTGGCCTTGGCGCGCGCGGCTTGGGGTGTGCTGCGTCATGGCCGTGCTGTTTCCGGAGGGTCCACCTTGACCATGCAGGTGGCGCGCATCGTGATGCCGATGCCGCATACGGTCACCGGCAAGGTGGTGCAGATCTTCCGCGCCCTGCAGCTGGAAGCGCATCTGAGCAAGGCGCAGATCCTGGATATCTACCTCAACCACGCACCGTTCGGCGGGCCGATCGAAGGCGTGGAGGCGGCTTCATGGGCTTATCTCGGCAAGCCGGCGCGGCAGCTGTCGCATGCCGAAGCAGCCTTGCTCACGGTGCTGCCGCAATCGCCCAGCACGTTCCGTCCGGATCGCCATGCGGAAGCGGCGCGGCGCGCGCGCGACAAAGTGCTCAAGCGGATGCAGGACGAGGGGCTATGGAGTGCGGCCGAGGTGGCGGACGCCAGGCTGGAACCGGTGGCCGCACGCTCGCTGCGCTCGCCCCTGGATGCGGCGCTGCTGGCAGAACGCTTGCACCGCGAGCAACCGGGCGAGCGGCGCATCGTCACCACCATCGACGCCAACCTGCAGCGGGCGGTGGAGGACCGCGTCAGCGAGTACCTGTCGCGCACGCCGCCGCGCACGTCGGCCGCGGTGCTGGTGGTCGACAATGCCACGCTGGAAACGCGCATCTATGTGGGCACCGCCGAGTTCGCCGATCCGCGCCGGCTCGGCCATGTCGACATGGTGCGCGCTTCGCGTTCGCCCGGTTCCACGCTCAAGCCTTTCCTCTACGGCTTGGCGCTGGACGATGGGCTGATCACCTCGCAAAGCCTGCTGGTCGATGCGCCGCAGGATTTCGGCGGCTATCGTCCCGCCAACTTCGATGAGGCTTTCCGCGGGCCGGTGAGCGTGGCGCAGGCATTGCAACAGTCGCTCAACGTGCCGGCTGTCGATGTGCTCGATCGCGTCGGGCCGAATCGCTTCGTGGCGCGCCTGGCCAATGGCGGCATCGATTTGCGCTTCCCATCGGGTGGCTCGCCCAACCTGGCAGTGATTCTCGGTGGCGCCTCCACTCGATTGGAGGAACTGGTCGGTGCGTACTCCGCGTTCGCCAACAGCGGCGTGGCGGGCACGCCGCGCTACACGACCGCGCAGCCGGCACAGCCGCGGCAGCTGTTGTCACCGGGCGCGGCATGGATCATCCGCGACATCCTTTCCAGCAATCCGGCCGACGTCACCGGCGCGCCGCTCGACGGTACCTTGAACGCGCAGAGCGCCATTGCCTGGAAGACCGGCACCAGCTACGGCTACCGCGATGCGTGGGCCATCGGCGTCACCGACGACTGGACCTTCGGCGTATGGATCGGCCGCCCCGACGGCACGCCGTCGCCAGGCCAGTACGGCGCGGTGACGGCACTGCCGCTGATGTTCAACGTCGCCAGCATGTTGCCGAATACACATGCCAACCCGCGCTCGCCACGCCCGGCGTCGGTGAGTGCGGTAGATATCTGCTGGCCGCTTGGTGGCCTCGCCGGCAGCACGTCGCCGGCGCTATGCCGCGACCGCCGCACCGCATGGACGCTGGATGGTGCCGTGCCGCCCACGTTTCCCGAACGCGATGTCTCCGCCTGGATGGGTGGCTTGGTGACCTTGCGCGTCGACGCGCACCAACGCCGCCTCAGCGCCACCTGTCACGGTGCAGGCGAGCACGCCGTGACTCTGGCCCGTTGGCCTGCGCTCGCCACCCCATGGTTGGCATCCGCGGATGCGGCAGCCTCTGCTCTGCCGCCGTTGGCACCGGGCTGCGAACCCGATTCACTGGAAGTGGCCAACCCGATCCGCATCGCCGGTATCAGCGATGGCGCGGTGCTGCGTGCCGCACCCCATAGCGATGCGCCGCTATCCATCACCTTGCGTGCGCTGGGCACGGTGGAGCAGGTGCAATGGCTGGTGGATGGGAGGCTGCAGGGATCGAGCTCCGGCGCTGCCCCGATGCGCGTGGCCCTGCCACAGGCGGGGACGCATCAGATCACCGCTTTGGCGGACCATGGCGCCTTCGCGCACATCTCGCTGTCTGTCCTGCCGCCGCTCGTGTCGCCTGCACTTGGCCCCCGCTCGCGCTTGACGACGCCATAGGTTTCCCGCTGCCGGGCTTGAGGTGTCCGATGTGGCAATAAGAGGAAGGCAAGCGGCCTATCCGCTTCTTCTTCCATCGCGGCGACCTTCATTCAATACGCCATATTGAACGCCGCCCGCGGACTGACGAACGCCCGCGTGTTATGCCCCGCAAAACTCACCTGCGCCCCCACGATCAACCCATACTGGCTGTTGAAGTTGTATTCGATGCCCGGCGTCACGCTGAAGACGGCGCTGTAGTCGTCCGTGCGCTGCATGGACCACGGCTTGCCGTCCTTGTAGCGCACGTTGCCGTCGAGCCATGCGCGCCCCTGGCGGTTGGCACTGACGTCCAGCGCCAGTACCCAACGCGGATCGATGCTGTATTCGGCGCCCAGGCTGAGATTGAGCTGCGCGCCGGGGTGGTAGCGTCCGCGGAAGCCGCGCGGTGTGTTGTACACGCTGATGTCGCGCAGGCGCACGGCGGGTGGGCGCGGGCTCCACGAGAGCTGGCCGCGGATGCGCAGGGGGCGGTCGTTCGGCATCCAGAAGGTGCGTTGTGCGAGCAGCGAGAGGGTGGTGCGGCGTGCGCCGCTGCCCATGCCGTCGAAGGCGTGGTCGCGCAGCGAATCGTAGGGGGCGGTGAGCAGGTTGTGCTGCACGAAGAACGAGATGGCGGCGCGGGTGCCGTCGCGGCTCGGCGCCTGCAGCAGGTATTGCAGGCGCACGGAAGCGTCGGTGGCGCGCATGGCGGTGGTGTGCTTGCCGTTCTCGGAGGTGTGCGTGGCGCCGAGATTCAACTTGCCGGTGAGGCGCGGCGTGATGCCGTAGGCGATCGGCAGCAGCACCTGCCACTGCGAGTACGGATGCGCGAGCTTCCTGGTTTCTCCCGAGCGGTCGTAGCGTTCGTTCGCATACAGGTAGATGAGATTGGGCGTGAAGATGAGCGCGCCCTTGCCGACGGTATTGGGGTTGGACGTGACCAGCGTGCCGGTGTAGTTGATCTCCGGAAGGATGCGGTCTTCCGCGAAGGCGGCCGGCGCGAAGGCCAGCAGGAGCAGAGGCAGATAACGTGCGAATCCCGGTTGCTGCGCTTTCGTGTGCTGCATGAGCGTATGCCTCTCGCGTTAGGGAGAAGCTTGAATACACTCAGCCAGAAACCCGAATAAATGCGGCGAACTCTGAAATTTTTGCGCACATGCGCGGCCGTATTCGCGGCAAGCCGCATGTGGCTTGGGCTAGCCACGATGGCTTAGGGAAGACTCCCAATTTTCAGTTGGCGTGCGGTGCGTCCGCTTGCGCCAAAAAATAAGGCCGGCGTAGAGCCGGCCTTATCGAGCGGAACGCGGTGAGGCGTCAGCGCTTCATCGAGTTGAAGAACTCGTCGTTGGTCTTGGTGTTCTTCATCTTGTCCAGCATGAACTCCATCGCCGCCAGCTCGTCCATCGGATGCAGCAGCTTGCGCAGGATCCAGATCTTGGAAAGCATGTCCGGGTCGATCAGCAGATCTTCGCGGCGGGTGCCCGAGCGGTTGATGTCGATGGCCGGGTAGACGCGCTTCTCGGAGATGCGGCGGTTCAGGTGCACTTCCATGTTGCCGGTGCCCTTGAACTCTTCGTAGATCACCTCGTCCATCTTGCTGCCGGTGTCGGTCAGCGCGGTGGCGATGATGGTCAGCGAGCCGCCTTCCTCCACGTTGCGCGCGGCGCCGAAGAAGCGCTTCGGGCGCTGCAGGGCGTTGGCGTCCACACCGCCGGTGAGCACCTTGCCGGAGCTGGGCACTACGGTGTTGTAGGCGCGGGCCAGGCGGGTGATGGAGTCGAGCAGAATGACGACGTCCTTCTTGTGCTCGACCAGGCGCTTGGCGCGCTCGATCACCATCTCGGCCACCTGCACGTGGCGCACGGCGGGTTCGTCGAAGGTGGAGCTGATGACCTCGGCGCGCACGGTGCGGGCGATTTCGGTCACTTCTTCCGGGCGCTCATCGATCAGCAGCATGATCAGATGCACGTCGGGGTGGTTGTACTGGATGGCCTGCGCGATGTTCTGCAGCATCATCGTCTTACCGGACTTCGGCTGCGACACGATCAGGCCGCGCTGGCCGCGGCCGATCGGCGCCACCAGGTCGAGGATGCGGCCGGTGATGTCTTCGGTGGAGCCGTTGCCGCGCTCGAGATGGAAGGCCTTGCGCGGGAACAGCGGCGTCAGGTTCTCGAACAGCATCTTGTTCTTCGACGCTTCCGGCGGGTCGCCGTTGATGTCGTCGACCTTCAGCAGCGCGAAGTAGCGCTCGCCTTCCTTCGGGTGGCGCACGCGGCCGGTGATGTAGTCGCCGGTGCGCAGGTTGAAGCGGCGGATCTGGCTGGGCGAGACGTAGATGTCGTCGGGGCCGGCCAGGTAGGACTCGTCGGCCGAACGCAGGAAGCCGAAGCCGTCCTGCAGGATTTCCAGCACGCCCTCGGCCCAGATGCCGCCGCCGGAGCGGGCGTGGGCCTTGAGGATGTTGAACACCACGTCCTGCTTGCGGGCGCGGGCGACGCCTTCCTGGATGCCCAGCGATTCGGCGAATTCCAGCAGCTGGATCGCGTTCTTGCGCTTGAGCTCGGTGAGGTTGATCAGGCGGTCGTTGCTGCCGGCATCGGCGTAATCGTCGTCCACCGGCAGGCCGTTGTTGTTGCGGACGTGCTGCTGACCACCACCACCGCCACCCTGGCCACCCTGGCCGCGCTGCTGCTGTTGCGGCTGGTTGTTGTTGCGCTCGTGGCGCCGGCGGCGGCCGCGGTCATTGCGGTCGTTGCGGCGGTCGTTGTTCGGATTCTGGCCGCCCTGCTGGGGCTGGCCGCCCTCGCGGGCCTGCTGCGGCGGCGCGCCCTCGCGGGGTGCGGCATCGCCCTGGAAGCTGGGCGCCTGGTCCACCGGCAGGCTGGCCTGCACCGGTACGGGCGGCAGCGGCGGCGGCGGCTCGAACGCGGGTTTTTCCACGCGGGGCGCGCTTTCGGCGGCTGCTGCTGCGGCGGCTGCGGCGGATTTACGCGGTGCGCGGGTGCGCGGCGTTTCGGACGCAGTCTTGGGCTCGGCGCTCTTGGCGTCGTTCTGGTCTTGGCTTTCGATATCAGACACGGGCAAACCTCACGGGGGGCGCCGTTAATCACAGGAGGGAAGGGTGCGCGCGGGGCGCGAAGGGCGCGGGGGACGGGAGTCCCGACAGGCCCGAGGAATCTAACACCCGCCGCGCGGCGCCGTAAAGCGGGCGGCGGGTGCGAAAGATCCGGTAATCGGATCGAAGGCTCAGATCGACTTGTCGATCAGCTGCTTGAGCTGGCCCTTGCTGACGGCGCCGATCTGGGTGGCTTCGACCTTGCCGTTCTTGAACACCATCAGGGTGGGGATGCCGCGCACGCCATAGTCGCGGGGCGTCTTCTGGTTGTGGTCGATGTTGATCTTGGCGATGCGCAGCTTGCCTTCGTACTCCTGGGCCAGCTCGTTCAGCGCCGGGGCGATGGCCTTGCAGGGGCCGCACCATTCGGCCCAGAAGTCCAGCAGGACGGGGGTATCGGACTCCAGCACTTCCTTCTGGAAGGCGTCGTCGCTCACGTGGGTAATCAGGTCGCTCACCGGGGTCTCCGATTGACAGGCGGGGGATGGTTTGACGACCGCGCGGCCAGCATCGGCTACACTGGGGCGCCCATGAAGCGCGGGTCGGACCGGAAAAAGGAAGTGATGCCGTTGCGGCAGGCCTCCATTCCAGCGTAACTCAGGGCACGATTCAAGCGATTCAAGGGCCGCCTTCGCGGCAGTTCCGGCGATATAGGAAAACGGGCGCAGGGCCTGTTTCCCTATGTCGGCGGAACTGCCGGTTGCCTAGGCCCGCCACCTCGGCGCCAGTCGCGAGGCGCACCGCGGTAGCCCGCGAGCCCTCGCCGCTGACCGGCCAACCTGTCGCGCTGGCCGGCGCCGCACCTTAACCCGTCCTTCAGGCTTTCCGACCGCCGCCGGGACAGGGCGAGCCGCTATCCGGCCGCCTACCTCACCGACTCCATATCCATGTCCGAAACCGTTCTTACCGATACCTTTTTCACCAATTTCGACCTCCATCCGCTGCTGCAGCAGGGCCTCGACGAGGCGGGCTTCACCCGCTGCACGCCGATCCAGGCGCTGACCCTGCCCATGGCGCTCACCGGCCGCGACGTCGCCGGCCAGGCCCAGACCGGCACCGGCAAGACCTGCGCCTTCCTGGTCGCCCTGATGAACCGCCTGCTGACCAGCCCGGCCGTGGCCGAGCGCAAGGACAGCGACCCGCGCGCCCTGATCATCGCCCCCACCCGCGAGCTGGCCATCCAGATCGACAAGGACGCGCGCAACATCGGCCGCCACACCGGGCTGAAAACCGCGCTGATCTACGGCGGCGTCGACTACGACAAGCAGCGCAAGCAGCTGCAGGACGGCTGCGACATCATCATCGCCACGCCCGGCCGCCTGCTCGACTACTACAAGCAGCACGTGTTCGGCCTCAACGGCGTCGAAGTGATGGTGATCGACGAGGCCGACCGCATGTTCGACCTCGGCTTCATCAAGGACGTGCGCTTCATCTTCCGCCGCCTGCCGGCGCGCGAGCAGCGCCAGGTGCTGCTGTTCTCGGCCACCCTCAGCCACCGCGTGCTGGAGCTGGCCTACGAGCACATGCACAACGCCGAGAAGCTGGTGGTGGAGACCGAGAACGTCACCGCCGACCGCGTGCGCCAGGTGGTCTACTTCCCCTCCAAGGAGGAGAAGATGCCGCTGCTGCTGAACCTGCTCGAGCGCACCAACCCGAGCCGCAGCATCATCTTCGTCAACACCAAGATGGCCGCCGAGCGCATCACCGACCGGGTCAAGCGCCAGGGCTACCGCGTCGGCGCGCTGTCCGGCGACGTGCCGCAGCTGAAGCGCCAGAAGCTGCTGCAGCGCTTCCAGGACGGCCAGCTCGACATGCTGGTGTGCACCGACGTGGCCGCGCGCGGCCTGCACATCCCGGCGGTCAGCCACGTCTTCAATTACGACCTGCCGCAGGACGCCGAGGACTACGTGCACCGCATCGGCCGCACCGCGCGCCTGGGCGCCGAGGGCGACGCGGTCAGCTTCGCCTGCGACCTGTACGCCATGTCGCTGCCGGACATCGAAACCTATATCGGCCAGCGCATCCCGGTGGCGGCGATCGATCCCGAAATGCTGGTGATGCCCAAGCCGCGCGAGATCGACGCGCAGTACGCCGCCGACGCCGCGGCCGACAGCGCCGCGTTCGGCGACAAGGTCGAGAACCGCGAGAAGGACGGCGGCGGACGCGGTCCGCGCAGCCGCAGCGGTTCCGGCGAGCGCCGCTCGGGTGAACGCCGTTCCGGCGAAGGCCGCTCCAGCGAGGGCCGTCCGCCGCGCGAGCGCAAGCCGCGCGAAGCCATGCCGGCGGCCGATGACGCCGCGCAGGCGGTGGCCGTTCATGCGGAAACCCCGGCTGGCAGCGATGCCGCCGGTGCGGAAGGTGCGAACAAGCGCCGCCGCCGCCGTGGCGGCCGCGGCCGCCGCCGCGAGGGTGCGCCGGTGGAGAACGCCGCTCCGGCCGCCGCCGCTGGCGAAGGTTCGCGCGGCAATCGCGACGGGCATCGTCCCCAGCGCGAGCGCGGCGCCGATGCCGGCCCGCGTCCGTCGCGCCAGGTGGCAGCCACCGCCGCCGTGCACGCGAAGGAAACCGCGCCGAAGAAGCCCGGTTTCTTCCGCCGCCTCGCGCGCTTGTTCACCGGCCGCTGAACCTGCTCGCCGCTGCGCACGCTTATCGCGTCGCGGCGGCCTGCGCAGTGATCGTTTTGCTGCGCGCATCCCTTATCCTTGCGGGCAGTGCGGCATCAGGGATCGAGGACACGCGGTGATCCGCTTCGACCAAGTCAGCAAACGCTACGAGGGCGGCCATGAGGCGCTCTCGCAGCTGTCTTTTCAGGTGGCGCCGGGCGAGATGGCCTTCGTCACCGGCCATTCGGGCGCCGGCAAGAGCACGCTGCTGAAGCTGCTCGGGCTGATCGAGCGCCCCTCGCACGGCAGCATCTCGCTCGATGGGCAGAACCTGGCCAAGATCGGCCGCGGCGGCATCCCCAAGCTGCGCCGGCGCATCGGCATGGTGTTCCAGGACCATCGCCTGCTGATGGACCGCACCGTCTTCGCCAATGTGGAACTGCCGCTGGTGATCGGCGGCGTCGCCCCGGTCGAGCGTGGCCGGCGCGTGCGCGCGGCGCTGGAGAAAGTCGGCCTGCTCGCTTATGAGCGCCAGCTGCCGGCCACCCTGTCCACCGGCGAGCAGCAGCGCGTGGGCATCGCCCGCGCCATCGTGGCCAAGCCCACCTTGCTGATCGCCGACGAACCCACCGGCAACCTCGATCCGCAGCTGGCGGTGGAAATCATGGGCCTGTTCGCCGAATTCCAGCAGGTCGGCACCACCGTGCTGATCGCCAGCCACGACCTGCCGCTGATCAAGCGCATGCGCAAGCGCGTGGTGGTGCTGGACCACGGCCGCCTGGTGGCGGATATCGCCTCCGAGGAGGTGCTGTGAGCGCGCCGCAGAACCTCGACACGCCGATCGTGGCTGAGCCCAACCGGGTCGAACGCAGCCGCCCGCGCCCCGTCGCCAGCTGGCGCGACCACCACGCCTGGAGCGCCGGCGCCAGCCTGCGCCGGCTGATGGCGCGCCCGGTCGGCACCTTGCTGACGGTGGCGGTGATGGCGCTGGCGCTGGCCCTGCCGCTTACTTTCTATCTGCTGCTGGGCAATGTGCAGCAGCTCGGCGCGGCGCTGGGGCAGAACCAGGCGGTGTCGGTGTTCATGCAGCCGGGCCAGACCGGGCCGGCGGTGGAGCTGATGGCGACCAAGCTGCGCGAGCGCGCGGACGTGGCCTCGGTAACGATCAAGAGCCCGCAGCAGGGCATGGACGAGCTGGCCAAGATGCAAGGCTTCTCCGGCGCGCTGAACACGCTGGACAGCAACCCGCTGCCCTACGCGGTGGAAGTGCTGCCCAAACCCGGCGCCCATGCCGACGACGTGGCCCGCCTGGTCACCGACCTGCGCGCCCTGCAGGGCGTGGACCTGGTGCAGGACAGCGGCACCTGGCGCCAGCGCCTGGACGCGCTGCTGGGGGTGGGCAACCGGGTGGTGCTGATCCTGGCCGGCCTGCTGGCGCTGGCCGTGCTGCTGGTGGTGGGCAATACGGTGCGCGTGGATATCGCCAGCCGCAGCGAGGAGATCGGCGTGCTGATGCTGATCGGCGCCAGCGGCGCCTTCGTGCGCCGGCCTTATCTGTATGCGGGCATCTGGTACGGCCTGTTCAGCGGCGTGCTGGCCGCCGGCATGGCCTTGCTGATCGAAATGGCGCTGGCCGAGCCGGTGACACGGCTCGGTCATGTCTACGAGGGCAAGCTTCAGCTCGGCATGTTGCCGCTGTGGCTGCTGGGCGCCGTGCCGCTGGCCGCGGCGGTGCTGGGCTGGCTGGGCGCGCGCCTGGTCAGTGCCTGGCAGTTGCGCAAGGCCGCTTAGGACAATAACGAAAGTGACGCCGGTCGCAGGCAGCCGCCGCGCCGGCAGGGCAAGATGCCCGGATGGGGGGCGCAAGGGGGCGTCCATCGATGGTTCGGCAAGGAGGCCGCTGAGCGTGGATGGATCGGTCAATGAGTGAAGGTTTCAGCAACCGCATCGTCAGCGCCGCGCCGCGCGTGCTGGTGGTGGACGGTTCGAAAGTGGTGCGGCAGCTGATCAGCCGCGTGCTCAAGGTGGAGCTGCCGGATGCCGAGGTGGTGGGCTGCGCGAGCGGTGCGGAAGCGCACCAGCTGCTCGAGGGCGGCGTGTTCGACTTCATCACGATTGCCTTGCGCCTGCCGGACATGGACGGCCTGGAGCTGGCGCGCTACGTGCGCGAATCGGCGCCGCAGATCTATGTGCCCATCGTGGTGGTGTCCGGCGACGTCGACGACCGCCTGCACCGCCGCACCCTGGGCGAGCACGTCACCGATTACTTCGACAAGTCGCTGGGCTTCCAGGCGCTGGCCGAGTTCATCCGCGGCTACGTGCGCCCGGAAAGCTCGGCCGAGGGCGAGGTGCTCTACGTGGAGGACAGCCGCGTGGTCGCCCTGGCCACCCGCCGCATCCTGGAGAAATACGGCCTGACCGTGCGCCACGTGATCAGCGCCGAGGACGCTCTCGCCTGGCTGGATACCGCCAAGGCGCAAGGCCAGATCGGCGCCGACCTGGTGCTCACCGACGTCAGCCTGAAGGGCGAGCTCACCGGCGGCGACCTGCTCGAGCGCGTCCGCCGCGACTACGCCTACAGCAAGGGCCGCCTGCCGGTGCTGGTGATGACCGGCGACGAGAATCCCGCCAACCAGGCGGCGCTGCTCAAGGCCGGCGCCAACGACCTGGTGGAGAAGCCGATCGAGGAGAAGCTGTTGATCACCAAGGTGCTGTTCCAGCTGCGCGTGGCGCGGCATCTGCGCCAGCGCGACCAGGCCGCATGAACGAGGGCCGGGTCAAGCTGGAGCCGTCCTGGAAGGAGCGCATCGGCGCCTACCTGGAGCGGCCGGAGATGCAGGCGCTGTCGGCTTTCCTGCGCAACGAGAAGCAGCACGGCAAGGTGATCTTCCCGCCCGGGCCGGAGATCTTCGCCGCGTTCGAGCACACGCCGTTCGAGCAGGTGCGGGTAGTGATCCTGGGGCAGGACCCTTATCACGGCCCCGGCCAGGCGCATGGGCTGTGCTTCTCGGTGCGGCCGGGCGTGCCGCCGCCGCCGTCGCTGCAGAACATCTTTAAGGAGATCCAGCGCGATCTCGGCATCGCCCCGCCGGACCACGGCTGCCTCACGCCCTGGGCCGACCGCGGCGTGCTGCTGCTCAATGCGGTGCTGACGGTGGAGCAGAGCCAGGCCGCCTCGCATCAGGGCAAGGGCTGGGAAGGTTTCACTGACGCGGCTATCGACGCCCTCAACCGCGAGCGCGAAGGGCTGGTGTTCCTGCTGTGGGGTTCGTATGCGCAGCGCAAGGGGCAGCTGATCGACAGCAGCCGGCACTGCATCCTGCGTTCGGTGCACCCGTCGCCGCTGTCGGCGCACCGGGGTTTCCTCGGCTGCGGCCACTTTTCCGCGGCCAACCGCTATCTGGAAGAACACGGCCAGGCGCCGATCGACTGGTCGCTGCCCCCGCGCAGCGAACTGGCCGCCTGACGGCGAGGAGGGTGCCGGCGGCACCCTCCGTGAAATCCCCAGCGATCAGGGAGCCCGCGGCGCCAGCGGCGGGGGCAGGGCCGTGGCCGTCGAGGTGGTGGACAGGTCCGGCCGGTACGGCCGCACGTCCAGCAGGGCGCGGCGCTGAGCCGCGGTGGCGGAAGGCTCGCCGCACCAGGCCAGGCAGGTGGAGTACTGCGCCATGCATGCGGCGATGTTCGCCGCATTGTTCGGGTCCTTGTTGACGCAACCCTGGTAGCCCTTCAGACAGACCGTACAGTTCGGCTCGGCGGCGACGGAACCGGCGAACAGGCCCGCCACGCCGGTGGTCGCGGCGATCAACAGCCATTTTGCAACGCGCATCTGGTTTGCTCCTTGGAGAGTGAATGTCTGCATGGAACACCCGGCACCCTGCCGGGCCGCTCGATGGAACGACTAGGGGGCCCCGCCTGTCTGTCGGTGAATACCCCGTCGCACGGTAGGAAAAGCCTTACGTGAAGCTTGCGGCGAGGCTGGATTAACGGGGGCTTGAGGGCCGGGCGGCTACCGTGGCCTGCGTCTGGACAGGAATCCTGCATTCCTGTACGATTCGGTTCAATAAAGCAGCCGGGAATACCCGCTGAGGAACTTCCCGACCGCTTTAGCACTCTCACTGAGGGAGTGCTAAGCTGAATTCGACCCCAGGAGGATCCACACATGTCTCAAGCTTTGGTGACCGCCAACCTGCCGGTACCCAGCGTCGTCGGCAGTCTGGATGCTTATATTTCGGCGGTACACCGCATCCCGGTGCTCAGCCAGGAAGAAGAGCAGGCGCTGTCGCGCCGCTACCAGGAAGAAGAAGACCTTGCGTCTGCCCGCAAGCTGGTGATGTCCCATCTGCGCTTCGTGGTCCACGTGGCCCGCGGCTACAGCGGCTACGGCCTGCAGATCGGCGACCTGATCCAGGAAGGCAATATCGGCCTGATGAAGGCGGTCAAGCGCTTCGACCCGGACCAGGGCGTGCGCCTGGTCAGCTTCGCGGTGCACTGGATCCGTGCCGAAATGCACGAGTTCATCCTGCGCAACTGGCGCATCGTCAAGGTGGCCACCACCAAGGCGCAGCGCAAGCTGTTCTTCAACCTGCGCAAGAGCAAGAAGCGCCTGGGCTGGATGAACGCCGAGGAAGTGCGCGTGGTGGCGAAGGACCTGGGCGTGCCGGAAGCGACCGTGCGCGAAATGGAAGCCCGCCTGTCCGGCCGCGACATCGGCTTCGAGGCCCCGGCCGACGCCGATGACGACGCCAAGCCCGCACCGGCCGCGTTCCTGATCGACGAAGGCGCCGACCCGTACGACAACATCGCCGACGCCGACCAGGCCGACAACCAGCTCGAAACCCTGACCGACGCCCTGCAGAAGCTGGACCAGCGCTCGCGCGACATCATCCAGCGCCGCTGGCTGAACGAGGAAAAGGCCACCCTGCAGGACTTGGCCGACGAGTACGGCGTCTCGGCCGAGCGCATCCGCCAGGTCGAGGCCAATGCGATGAAGAAGATGCGCGGCCTGTTCGCCGCCTGATTCTTCGCTGCAGCGTTACGATTGCCGACGGCCCCACCCGGGGCCGTCGGTTTTTGCGCCACTACGATAGATAGACGTCCGGACGTCCATAGCCATGCCCAGAGTCCTGGTCATCGAAGACGACGAGGTCACCGCCCGCGAGATCGTGGCCGAGCTCAGCGTCCACGGCATGACCGCTGAATGGGTGGCCGACGGCCGCGAAGGCCTGGCCCGCGCCAGCGCCCAGGCCTACGACCTGATCACGCTGGACCGCATGCTGCCCGGCCTGGAAGGCATCGAAGTGGTCGAGGCGCTGCGCCGGCAGCAGATCGAAACGCCGGTGCTGATGATCAGCGCGCTCAGCGAAGTGGACGACCGCATCCGCGGCCTGCGCGCCGGCGGCGACGATTACCTGACCAAGCCCTTCGCCCCCGACGAGATGGCCGCGCGCGCCGAAGTGCTGCTGCGCCGCCGCCAGCCGCAGCCGCACGACACGCGCCTGCGCGTCGGCGAGCTGGAACTGGACCGGGTGCGCCACGTCGCCTTCCGCAACGGCCAGCCGCTCACCCTGCAGCCCACCGAGTACCGCCTGCTGGAATACCTGATGCGCCATTCCGGCCAGGTACTCACCCGCACCATGATCTTCGAGGCGGTGTGGGGCTTCCATTTCGACCCCGGCACCAATGTGATCGACGTGCACATCGGCCGGCTTCGGCGCAAGATCGACGGGTCCGGCCAGGTGCCGCTGATCCGCACCGTGCGCGGCACCGGCTACATGATCACCTCGGCACCCCAGAACGCCGCGGCCCCGCCCTGAGGTTATTGGCATGAATCGCCCCAACGCCTGGCGCTCCGCCACCTCCCGCCTGATCCTGATCTACGGCGCGCTGTTCGCCGTGTGGGGCCTGGTGCTGGTCGGCGTCATCCAGTGGGAGACCACGCGCTATCTCAACACCGTGATCGACCAGATGCTGGAACAGCGCATGCACTATCTGGCGAGCACGGAAACCTCGCGCCTGCCCGCCACGGTGGACGCCGCCATCACCATCGACCCGCACGGCGTGATGTCGGTGGGCCTGTTCGATGCCGCCGGCACGCCGCTGGCCGGCAATATCGCGCGCATGCCGGCGGAGCTGGCCGCCGACAGCAAGGTGCGCCTGCTGGCGCAAGGCCTGCCGCGCCCCGACCGCGACGGCAGCCACGTGCGCGCCCGCGCGCTGGCGACGAAGCTCGCCGACGGCCGCGTGCTGGTGATCGCGAAGGACAACAGCACCGTCGACGGCCTCGGCACGGTGGTGTGGCGCGCGCTGATGTGGGCGGTGTCGCTCACCATCATTCCCGGCCTGCTCGGCGGTTTCCTGCTGCGCCGCGGCCCGGAAAAACGTATCCGCATGCTCCAGCAGGCCACCGATCCGATCCGCCAGGGCGACCTCGCCAAGCGCCTGCCGGTGAGCAGCCGCGGCGACGAAGTCGACGTGCTGGCCGCCATCGTCAACACCATGCTCGACGAGATCGAGCGCCTGATGAACGAAGTGAAGGGCGTGTGCGACAACATCGCCCACGACCTGCGCACGCCGCTCACCCGCCTGCGCGCGCGCCTGTACCGCGCGCAGCAGCAGCTGGCCGAACAGCCCGAGGCCGCGCTGCTGGAAGCGAGCATCGTCGACATCGACCAGGTGCTCGGCCGCTTCCGCGCGCTGCTGCGCGTATCGGAACTGGAAGACGGCCGGCGCAGCGCCTGCTTCGACGAAGTGGATCTGGGCAGCGTGCTGCAGCAGGTGCACGAGTTCTACGCGCCGGTGGCGGAGGACCGCGGCCAGCCCTTCGTGCTCGATATCGAACCCACGGTGTCCGTGCGCGGCGACGCCCATCTGCTGTTCGAGGCGCTGGCCAACCTGGTCGGCAACGCCATCAAGTTCACCCCCGCAGGCGGCGAAGTGCGCCTGCGCGCGCGCATGGACAGCCGCGGCCCGCGCATCAGCATCCTGGACCAGGGCCCCGGCATCCCCGCGAACGAGCGCGATGCCGTCACCCGCCGCTTCTACCGCGGTGACAACAGCCGCGCGATGCCCGGCTCGGGCCTGGGCCTCAGCATCGTCAGCGCGATCGTGCGCCTGCACGGCTTCGCGCTGGATATCGGCGAGCAGAAGGAAGGTCCCGGTTCGCGCATCACGCTGTACGGCTATACGGTGAAGCCGGGCGAAGTGCCGGGCACCTGCCTGTCGCGCACGGTGCAGGCGCCGCTCGACGAAGCAGCCCTTCTCCCCTCCGGGGAGAAGGTGCCGGCAGGCGGATGAGGGGCGGGTGCTTGCGGTAGAGCCGCTACGGAGAGAAGAAAGGCTCGTACGTCTCTTGCGATCCTCAGCCTAACGCTCCGCCCGGCCCCTCACCCCAACCCTCTCCCCGGAGGGGAGAGGGGGCTAGGTCGTCTCGGCGTGGGGGGTAAATCAATAATGAAAATATCTTCATCCGGATAACCGAACGCCCGGCCGGGGCTCCGTGTCAAAATTTCGCGACGCAACATTCGCGCTCGGAATCCCCCGCATGCTTGGCATCGTCCGGATCGCGCTCTCGCGGCCCTACACCTTCGTCGTTCTCGCCCTGCTGATCATGATCATCGGCCCGCTGTCCGCGATGCGGACGCCGACCGATATCTTCCCGGACATCAAGATTCCGGTGATCAGCGTGGTGTGGCAGTACACCGGCCTGCCGCCGGACCAGATGGCGGGGCGCATCGCCTCGCCGTTCGAACGCGTGCTCACCACCACGGTGAACGACGTCGAACACATCGAAGCGCAGTCGATCAACGGCTTCGGCGTGATCAAGATCTTCTTCCAGCCGACGGTGGACATCCGCACCGCCAACGCGCAGGTCACCGCGGTCGCGCAAACCCTGCTGCGCCAGCTGCCGCCGGGCATCACGCCGCCGCTGATCCTCAACTACAACGCCTCTACCGTGCCGATCATCCAGCTGGCGCTGTCGGGCAAGGGGCTGAGCGAGCAGAACCTGGGCGACCTCGGCATCAACGCGGTGCGCCCGGTGCTCACCTCGGTGGCCGGCGCGTCGATCCCGTATCCGTTCGGCGGCAAGACGCGCCAGGTGCAGATCGACATCGATCCCGCCGCGCTGCAGGCGCGCGGCCTGTCCGCGCAGGACGTGGCCAATGCACTGGCCGCACAGAATCTCATCGTGCCGGTAGGCACGCAGAAGATCGGCGAATACGAATACACGCTGCAGCTCAACAACGCGCCGTCGGACATCCGCGCGCTGGGCGACCTGCCGATCAAGACGGTCAACGGCACCACCGTGTACATCCGCGACGTGGCGCAGGCGCGCGACGGCAACCCGCCGCAGAGCAATATCGTGCACGTCGACGGCGGCCGCTCGGTGCTGATGACGGTGATGAAGAACGGCTCGGCGTCGACGCTGGCGATCATCGAAGGCGTCAAGCAGAAGCTGGTCGACGCGAAAGACACGTTCCCGGACACCTTGCAGATCGCGCCCATCGGCGACCAGTCGCTGTTCGTGCGCGCGGCCATCGGCGGCGTGGCGAAGGAAGGCATCATCGCCGCGGCGCTGACCAGTCTGATGATCCTGCTGTTCCTCGGCAGCTGGCGCTCCACCGTGATCATCGCCACCTCGATCCCGCTGGCGATTCTCGGCTCCATCATCGCGCTGTCGGCGGTGGGCGAGACGCTCAACATCATGACCCTGGGCGGCCTGGCGCTGGCGGTGGGCATCCTGGTGGACGACGCCACGGTCACCATCGAGAACATCAACTGGCATCTGGAACACGGCAAGGACGTGGAGACGTCGATCATGGACGGCGCGCGCCAGATCGTGACGCCGGCCTTCGTCTCGCTGCTGTGCATCTGCATCGTGTTCGTGCCGATGTTCTTCCTGGAAGGCGTGGCGCGCTTCCTGTTCGTGCCGATGGCCGAAGCGGTGATGTTCGCCATGATCTGCTCGTTCATCCTGTCGCGCACCCTGGTGCCGACGATGGCGAAGTACCTGCTCAAGCCGCACGCGCCGCACACCGACGAACACGGCAACAGCACCGCGCTGCCGCCTTCGGCCAACCCGCTGGTGCGTTTCCAGCGCGGCTTCGAGGCGCGTTTCGAGCGCGTGCGCGCGGCCTACCGCGACCTGCTGGCGATGGCGCTGGAGCATCGGCGCGTGTTCGTCGGCGGCTTCCTCGCTTTCGTGGTGGCTTCGTTTGCGCTGGTGCCGTTCCTGGGCCGCAACTTCTTCCCCTCGGTGGATGCGGGCCAGATCCTGATGCACGTGCGCGCGCCGATCGGCACGCGCGTGGAGGAGAGCGCCACCATCTTCGCCAACGTGCAGGCGGCGATCCGCCGCATCGTGCCGCCGGAGGAACTGGGCACGGTGGTGGACAACATCGGCCAGCCGATCAGCGGCATCAACACCGCCTACAACAACACCGGCACGATCGGTTCCTGGGACGGCGACATCCAGATCGCGCTCAACGAAGGCCATCGCCCCACCGCCGAATACGTGCGCCGCATGCGCGAGGAACTGCCGCACGAGTTTCCGGGCGTGACCTTCTCGTTCCCGCCGGCGGACATCATCAGCCAGATCCTCAACTTCGGCTCGCCCGCGCCGATCGATCTGCAGGTGCGCGGCACCAACCTGCCGCAGAACTTCGCCTACGCCAACACCCTGCTGCGCGAGATCCGCCGCGTACCGGGCGTAGCCGATGCACGCATCCAGCAGTCGCAGGCCAACCCCACCTTCGCGGTGGACGTGGACCGCACCCGCGCGCAGCTGCTGGGCGTGACCGAGCGCGACGTCACCAACAGCCTGGTGGTGAACCTGGCCGGTTCCAGCCAGGTGGCACCCACCTTCTGGCTGAATCCGCAGAACCAGATCTCCTACCCGATCGTGATGCAGACGCCGCAGTACAAGCTCGACTCGCTGTCGGCGCTGGAGAACATCCCGGTCACCTCCAGCGGCGGCGGCAGCTCGCAGCTGCTCGGCGGCCTGGCCACGATCAAACGCGGCACCAGCAACGCGGTGGTGAGCCAGTACAACATTCAGCCGATGGTGGAGATCTTCGCCACCACGCAGGGGCGCGACCTCGGCGCCGTGGCGGCGGATATCCAGAACATCGTCGCCGCGCACGCCAAGCAGCTGCCGAAGGGTTCGTCGACCGCGCTGCTCGGCCAGGTCAAGACCATGAACAGCGCGTTCTCCGGCCTGATCTTCGGCCTGCTCGGCGCGGCGGTGCTGATCTATCTGCTGATCGTGGTGAACTTCCAGTCCTGGAGCGATCCGTTCGTGATCATCACCGCGTTGCCCGCGGCGCTGGCCGGCATCGTGTGGATGCTGTTCGCCACCGGCACCACCTTGTCGGTGCCGGCGCTCACCGGCGCCATCATGTGCATGGGCGTGGCTACGGCGAACTCGATCCTGGTGGTGAGCTTCTGCCGCGAGCGCCTGGCCGAGCACGGCGACGCGCACCTGGCGGCGATGGAAGCGGGCTTCGTGCGCTTCCGCCCTGTGCTGATGACCGCGCTGGCGATGGTCATCGGCATGGCGCCGATGGCGCTGGGCCTGGGCGAGGGCGGCGAGCAGAACGCCCCGCTAGGCCGCGCCGTAATCGGCGGCCTGGTCTTCGCCACGGTCGCCACGCTGTTCTTCGTTCCTGTCGTCTTCCGCATCATCCACGCGCGGCATGGCCGCGCCGCCGACCCGGCTTCGGTTTCCGGAGAGCCCGTCCATGTCTAACGCCCCTCACACCCCTCGTCCCGTGCCGGTGCACCGCCTGCGCCGCGCCGGCATCATCGGCGCCATCGTGGTCGTCGCCGTGGTCGCCACCGGCGTGGTCACCCGCGCCAACGACGCGCGCAAGCTCAAGGACTGGACCGACCAGCAGGCCGTGCCCACGGTGAGCGTGGTGCCGGTCGAACGCAGCGCCGCCGGCGCCTCGCTCGATCTGCCGGGCCGCCTGGAAGCCTATGCACGTGCGCCGATCTATGCGCGCGTCAGCGGTTACCTGAAATCCTGGAAGGTCGACATCGGCGCGCCGGTGAAGGCCGGCCAGTTGCTGGCGGAAATCGAAACGCCGGACCTGGACCAGCAGCTGCTGCAGGCCAAGGCGGATATGGCCAGCGCCGAAGCGAATGCCGCGCTGGCCGCCACCACCGCCAAGCGCTGGCAGGCCATGCTCGGTTCCGACTCGGTCTCGCGCCAGGAAGTGGACGAGAAGACCGGCGACTTCACCGCCAAGCAGGCCATCGCCAAGGCGGCCAAGGCGAACGTCGACCGCATCGAGGCGCTGAAGGGCTTTACCCGCATCGTCGCGCCGTTCGACGGCATGGTCACCGCGCGCGAGACCGACGTCGGCGCGCTGATCAACGCCGGCAGCGGCAGCGGGCCGGAACTGTTCGTAGTGTCCGACGTGCGCAAGCTGCGCGTCTATGTGCGCGTGCCGCAGAACTACGCGCCGTCGATCAAGCCGGGCGCGATCGCCACCTTGTCGCTGCCGGAGTATCCCGGCCGCACCTTCCAGGCGCGCGTGGAAGCTTCCGCCGGCGCGGTGGCCGCCGAATCCGGCACCACCCTCATCCAGCTCGCGGTCGACAATGCCGACGGCAAGCTGATGCCCGGCAGCTTCGCCAGCGTGCGGCTGGAGCGCCCCGGCGACGCCGCCGCGCTGCGCGTGCCGGCCAGCGCGCTGATCATCGACGACAAGGGCACGCGCATCGCCACGCTGGGCGCGGACAACAAGATCGCCTTCAAGCAGGTGACCATCCTGCGCGACTACGGCAAGACGGTGGAAATCGGCTCGGGCCTGGGCGCGGACGACCGCGTGATCGAAAGCCCGCCGGACGGCCTGGTCGACGGCGACCAGGTGCGCACCGCCGAGAAGGACAACACCGAACTGGCCAAGAACCCGGGGCGCAGCAATGCAAAGAAGGCCTGAGCGCGTTCTCGCCCTCGCGCTGGCCGCGGTGCTGGCCGGCTGCTCGCTGGCGCCGGCGTACAAGGCGCCCGAGGTGCCGGTGGCCGAGCAGTTCCAGGAACACGGCGAGGCCTACGGCAAGAGCTGGGTGGCGGCGCAGCCGTCGGACCAGCTGCCGCGCGACGGCTGGTGGACGCTGTACGGCGACGCCCGCTTGAGCGATCTGCAGCAGCGCCTGTTGAAGAACAATGCCGACCTCGCCGCCGCCTTGGCGCATTACCAGCAGGCGCAAGCCTTCAGCCGGCAGGCACGCGCTGGGTTGTTCCCGCAGGCAGGCCTCAATGCCAATGCGCAGCGCGACCGCCAGTCGGATACGCGCCCGCTGCGCGGCGCCACCTCGCCGGCCAACTACGACAGCTACACGCTCGGTGCCGAAGTCGATTACGAAGTCGACCTGTGGGGCCGCGTGCGCAATACGGTCGAAGCGGGCAAGGACGATGCGCTGGCCGCGGCCGCGGATCTCGCCTCCGCACGCCTGAGCCTGCAGGCGCAGCTGGCCGACAACTATCTGGTGCTGCGCGGACTCGATCAGCAGATCCAGTTGCTGAAGGAAAGCATCGCCGCCTACCAGAAGGCGCTGGAGCTGACGCAGACGCGCCACAGTGGCGGCATCGCTTCGGGCCTGGACGTGGCGCGCGCGCAGACGCAGCTGTCCTCGACCAAGTCGCAGTGGTCGCAGACGCTGGCGCAGCGTGCGCTGGTGGAGCATGCGATCGCGTCGCTGGTCGGCGAGTCCGCTTCCAGCTTCTCGTTGCAGGCCGACACGGCAGCGCTGCCACTGCCGACGGTGCCGGTGAGCGTGCCGTCGACGCTGCTGCAGCGCCGTCCGGATGTGGCCGCGGCCGAGCGCCGCGTTGCCGCGGCGAATGCGCGGATCGGCATCGCGCGTGCGGCGTATTTCCCGTCGCTCGGGTTGAGTGCGCAGGGTGGTTTCCAGAGCGACCGCTACGGTGGCCTGTTCACCGCGCCTAATCAGTTCTGGGCGATCGGCCCGACGGCTTTGCTCACCTTGTTCGACGGCGGCCGCCGCAAGGCCGGCGTCGAGGCGGCGAAGGCCGCCACCGAGGAAGCCGGCGCGCGCTATCGCGGCGTGGTGCTCAACGCGTTCCAGCAGGTGGAAGACAACCTCGCCCAGCTCGATCACTTCGGCACGGCGCGCAACGACCAGCAGGATGCGGCGGACGCCGCGAAGCGTTCGCTGGATATCGCGATGGACCGGTATCGGCAGGGCGCGGTGGGCTATCTCGACGTGGTGCAGGCGCAGACCGCGGCGCTGGATGCGCAGAGAAGCCTGCTGGATCTGGATACGCGGCAGCTGCGGGCGAGTGTGCAGCTGGTGCGGGCGTTGGGGGGTGGGTGGACCACCGGTGACCTGGCGTCCGCAAAATAACCGCCCGGCGTAGGTTGGGGTGCGCCGCAGGCGAACCCCAACAGTGCGGTGCGTATCGATGTGCCGATGTTGGGGTTCGCCTGCGGCTCACCCCAACCTACGCTGTTCTCTTTTACAGCCGCGCCGCCAGCATCGCTTCCAGTTTCCGCTGATCGGCGGCGAATTTGCGGATGCCATCGGCCAGCTTCTCCGTCGCCATCGCATCCTCGTTATGGCCCCAGCGGAACCCCGCCTCATCCAGCGCCGGCACGCGCGCTTCGCGCTTGCCATCGTCCTGCAGTGCACGCGGCAGCGGTTCGCTGGTGGCTTCCAGCTTCTCCAGCAGATCCGGGCTGATGGTCAGGCGGTCGCAGCCGGCGAGCGCCTGGATCTGGCCGATATTGCGGAAGCTCGCGCCCATCACCACGGTGTCGAAGCCGTGCTGCTTGTACCAGCCGTAGATGCGGCGCACCGACTGCACGCCCGGGTCTTCTTCCTGCGCATAGGTCTTGGTCGCGGTATTGGCGACGTACCAGTCCATGATGCGGCCGACGAAGGGCGAGATCAGGTACACGCCGGCCTCGGCGCAGGCCACCGCCTGCTCGAACGAGAACAGCAGGGTGAGGTTGCACTGGATGCCGCGGCGTTCCAGCGTCTCGGCGGCGCGGATGCCTTCCCAGGTGGAGGCGATCTTGATCAGGATGCGCTCGCGCTTCACGCCGGCCGCTTCGTACAGGCCGATCAGGCGCTCGGCCTTGGCGATGGTGGCGTCGGTGTTGAAGGACAGGCGCGCATCCACTTCGGTGGACACGCGGCCCGGCACCAGCTCGGAAATCTTGCGGCCGGCGGCGACGGAAAGGTAATCGCCGGCGTCGACCAGCTGGCGTTCGCGCGAGGCGCTCTGGGCCTTGGCCCACTGCACGGCTTCGTCGATCAGCGGCGCATAGGCCGGCAGCTCGGTCGCCTTCAGCAGCAGGGAGGGATTGGTGGTGGCGTCCACGGGGCGATAGCGGGCGATCGCCTCGATGTCGCCGGTGTCGGCGACCACGGTGGTGTACTGGCGCAGCTGTTCGAGTTGGTTGGACACGAGCGGAATCCGTCTGAGGGAACGAGGTATTGTCGCCGCCCGGCGGCGCCGGGCAAAGCGCGGTCAGCTTTCGTCTGTGTTGCCGGATCGGCGGGTATCGGAGCCGGTGACGATGCGCGCGTGGCGCTGGTAGGTCCAGTACGACCAGGCCCAGTCCAGCAGCACCACCAGGCGGTTGCGGAAGCCGATCAGGAAATACACGTGGGCCACCAGCCACACCCACCAGGCCAGCACGCCCGACAGCTTCACCCGCCCGAACTGCGCCACCGCCGACAGCCGGCCGATGGTGGCCAGCGTGCCGTCGTCGCGGTAGCGGAACGGCGCAGGTGCGGCGCGGCCGCCGAGGCGCGCCAGGATCGCGTCCGCCACATAGCGGCCCATCTGCTTGGCGGCCGGCGCGATGCCGGGCACCGGCTTGCCGTCGGCCTGGGTGACGCTGGCCAGGTCGCCGATCACGAACACCTCGGGGTAACCCGGCACGGCCAGCTCCGGCGTCACCGGCACGCGGCCGGCGCGGTCCAGCGGCACGCCGAGGTGCTGGCCCAGCGGCGAGGCGGCGACGCCGGCGGCCCATAGCACGGTGCGCGAGGCCAGCGTCTCGTTGCCGAGCTGCACGCTGTCGCTGCCGATCGCAGTGACGGCGGTGCCGGTGCGCACCTGCACGCCGAGTTTTTCCAATTGCTTCTGTGCCTTCGCCGACAACTCTGGCGCGAACGCCGGCAGCACGCGCGGCCCCGCTTCCACCAGCAGGATGTTCGCCGTGCGCGGATCGCTGCGGCGGAATTCGCGCGGCAGCGTATGGCGTGCGATCTCCGCCAGCGTGCCGGCCAGCTCCACGCCGGTGGCGCCGCCGCCGACCACCACGAAATTGAGCCAGGCCTGGCGCCGCGCCGGATCGTCCTCGCGCTCGGCATGCTCGAAGGCGAGCAGCACGCGGCGGCGGATGGCAAAGGCGTCGTCCAGCGTCTTCAGGCCCGGTGCGTGGCGGGCCCAGTCGTCGTGGCCGAAGTAGGCGTGCGTGGCGCCGGTGGCGACGATCAGATAGTCGTAATCGAGCGGGCCTTGCGCGAGCAGCACGCGCTTATGGGCCAGGTCGATGCCTTGCGCTTCGTCCAGCAGCACGGTGACGTTCTGCTGCTTGCGCAGGATCTGCCGCAGCGGTGCGGCAATGGACGGTGCGGAAAGACCCGCCGTGGCGACCTGGTAGAGCAGGGGCTGGAACAGGTGGTGGTTGCGCCGGTCGACCAGGGTGACGCGGAGCGAGGCATCGTCGAGCCGGTGCGCGGCGGCCATGCCGCCGAAACCGCCGCCGAGGATGACGATGTGCGGCCGGGGATCGGGCTGTGACATCGGGGGAGCTCGTTGGGAGAGGGCGCCCGCCATTTTACGGGAGCGGCCCTTGCGGCGCGCCGCGCCCGCTAGAGAACGCTCAGTACAGATCCACCGGATCCACATCCAGCGACCAGCGCACCCGCCGCGCCGACGGCAGTGCCGACAGACCACGCGCCCACGGCCGCAGCGCCGCGTGCAGGACCGCGCGGCTGCCCGCCTCGACCAGCAATTGCCCGCGATGGCGCCCCGCGCGCAGCGGCATCGGCGCGGGCATCGGGCCGGCGATGCCCAGTTCCGCCTGCGCGGCCGGTTCCAGCGCGCCGCGTGCTTCGCGCAGGAAGGCATCCACGTGTTCGCGCTGGTGCGCATCGGCGCGCAGCAGCACCTGGTGCATGTACGGCGGCAGCTGCACCGCCTGGCGTTCGGCCAGCAGTTCCTTCGCGGCGGCGGCGTAGCCCTGCGCCAGCAGCTGGCGCAGCAGCGGGTGTTCCGGGTGGTGCGTCTGCAGGATCACGCGGCCGGGCTTGCTGGCGCGGCCGGCGCGGCCGGCCACCTGCACGATCAGCTGGGCGAGGCGTTCGCTGGCGCGGAAATCCACGCTGTGCAGGCCTTCGTCCACGCCGACGATGGCGACCAGGGTGAGGTTGGGCAGGTCGTGGCCCTTGGCCAGCATCTGCGTGCCGACCAGGATCGCCGGCCCGTCGCCGCGCAGGCGGTCGAGCAGTTCGTCGAAGGCGTCGCGGCGGCGCGTGGTCTCGCGGTCGATGCGCAGCACGGGCGCGTCGGGGAAGCGCGCGGTCAGCGCTTCTTCCAGGCGCTCGGTGCCCTGGCCCTGCGGCTTCAGGTCCGGTGCGTCGCAGGAGGGGCAGTGCTCGGGCAGGCGCGTGTGGTAGTCGCAGTGATGGCAGATCAGCTGGCGCCGGCCCGCGTGCAGGGTGAGCGGGTGTTCGCAGCGCGGGCATTCGGCATGCCAGCCGCATTGATGGCATAGCAGCACCGGCGCGTAGCCGCGGCGGTTGCGGAACACCAGCGCCTGTTCGCCGCGCGCGATGGTGTCGGCCACCGCGCTCAGCAGGGTGGGCGATAGGCCGTGCTCCAGCCGCTGCGCGCGCATGTCGACGATCTGCACCTGCGGCGGGCGGATTGCGCCGGGCCGCGCGCGCAGATGCAGCGCGCGGTAGCGGCCGGCGTCCACGTTCGCCAGCGATTCCAGCGACGGCGTGGCCGAACCCAGCAGCACCGGCACGCCCAGCGCGCGGCCGCGCAGCAGGGCCAGATCGCGCGCGTGGTAGCGGAAGCCTTCCTGCTGCTTGTAGGCGCCGTCGTGTTCCTCGTCGACCACGATCAGCCCGGCGCGCGGCAGCGGCGTGAACACCGCCGAGCGCGTGCCCAGGATCACCCGTGCCTCGCCGTCGCGCGCACGCAGCCAGGCACGCGCGCGGTCGCCTTCGGCGAGGTTGGAATGCAGCACTTCCACCGGCACGCCCAGGCGCTCGCGCACACGGCGCACGGTCTGCGGCGCCAGGCCGATTTCCGGCACCAGCAGCAAGGCCTGCTTGCCCTGGGCGATCACCTGTTCGATCAGCGCGAGATACACCTCGGTCTTGCCGCTGCCGGTGACGCCGTCGAGCAGGAAGGGCTGGAAGCGGCCCAGCTCCGCGCTCACCGCTGCCACCGCGGCCTGCTGTTCGGGACTGAGCGCCGGTGGCGCGACGGCGGGCTGCGGCGCGGCATCGGCTTCGCGGCGCACGCGCTCGATCAGGCCGGCGGTGGCGAGCCGGCGCGCGGCCTCGCGCCAGTCCGGCAGGCGTTCGTGCAGTTCGCCGGCGCTGAGCGGCGCGGCGGCCAGGGTTTCCAGCAGGCGGCGGCTGCCGCCCTTGCGGCTGCCGGCATCCAGCGCGCTGCGGCCGGCGACGGTCAGCGCCCACGCTTCTTCATGCGTGTCGGGCAGCGGCTTGTCTTCGCGCAGCGCCAGCGGCAAGGCGTTGGCGTAGGCCTCGCCGGGCGCGCCGAGCCAGTAGTCGGCGGCCCAGGCCAGGGTCTTCATCAGTTCCGCGTCGAGCAGCGGCGCTTCGTCCAGCAGCCGCAGCACCCGTTTCAGGCGCGCGCCGCCGAGAGCGGATTCGACATCCGTTTCCACCACCACGCCCACCGCCTTGCCGCGCCCGAACGGCACCAGCACCCGGCTGCCCGCCTGCGCCTCGCCGGCCGCGGGCGGCAGGTAGTCGAACAGGGTGGGCAGGGGCACCGGCAGGGCGACGCGCAGAACGGAGGGCATGGCGATCCTCAGGGCGGGCCAGTGTAACGGCCCCGGCACAGGCGGGACGGACCCCGCGCCGGGCGCCGGTGCCGTTGCGGAGCCGCTTCAGCGCCCCCTGCTGGACCCCGGTCGAGAAGTGCCCGGTAAGTAGCTCTGTGAAGGGGAAAATCTGGCTTATCCACAAGAGCTGTGGATAAGTCTGTGGATGCGCCGGGGAAGGGTGCCCTCAAAGCCAGAAAAATCGGACTTTGCGACGTGCTGTCGAACTTTTAGCCAACTTGTAATGCGATTTAGATTCAATGACTTACAGAGGCCGCTCGGCTGGTGTTCATCCAATTGACATAGCCGTGGTCAATCTATTGACAGTCCTGTGATGCTGTGCAAAACCCTCGCTGGCGCGATTCTGGCAGGGCTCGACGCGTCGGCCACTGCCCGGTTTCGTTGTGATGCGCATCACAAAATATCGGCCTATTGCTTAGTGCACCGCGCCCATCATCAAGGCGCTTACCAGGGCGAATCCGAGCAACCAGGTGTAACACCAGCCGATCACCAGGTACTTCAGCACGGTCATGAACCAGCCCTGCCGGTAGACCCTTTTCTGCATCAGCAGCAGGTACACCGGCGCCCATATCGCCAGGGCGAATTCCAGCCAGCCCAGTACGCTGCCGACCCAGGCTGCATGCGGCGCGATCCAGGACTTCAGCAGCGCCAGCAGCACCCACAGCAGCACCGTGGCGAACAGGAAGGCGTGGCTGTGCAGCGCCACGATCAGGTGCTCCATATAGAGCCGGCGCTTGAACAGGTAGAACAGCTTCAGCAGCAGGGCGAAGGCCGGCATCAGCACGAACATGGTCTGCGGCAGGGCGCCGAAGATGCCGGCCTTGAAGCGCTCGGCGGCCTGTTCGTGCACTTCCGGGTCGGAACTCTTCCAGCCCCGGATATTGGCGCGCAGGTTGGCGGCGGCGTGGGCCAGCCGCGCATTCATGAATTCGGGCAGCCAGGAGACGCGGGTGTTGGCCGGCTTGTCCAGCCAGTCTTCCGCTTCCACGTCGTCGTCCTTGGCCGCGCGGTGCCCGGCGCTGGAAGCGACGGCCGGCGCGGAGGCGGCCGCCGCCGGTGCCTTGGCCGATGCCCCCGAGGCCGGCGCCGCGGCCCCATCGATGGTGGCGATGCGCCGCTCGGCCTGCTTGCGCAGTTCCTTCTCGGCCTTGACCAGGCCGGCGTCGGCGCCGGGCACGTTGGCCACCGTCGCGCGGGCCTGCTGCAGGTTGGCCAGCTGCTCGTCCAGAGCGTGGCGGACGTCGTCCGAGGTCTTCAGGTCGTCGAACTGGCGCCGGTCCACGTGCACGCCGGGCGCGAAATCCTTGCCGCGCGTCACCAGCGAATCGACCGCGATATGGGTCAGGAAGAACGCCAGCAGGCACAGCACGAACATCAGCCGGAACGGCGGCACGTAGCGCTGGCGGCGCCCGGAGAAATATTCCAGGGTGAGGAAGCCCGGCTTGGTCATCAGCGGCGGCAAGGTATGCAGCACGCGGCCGTCCACGTGGAGGAAGGTCTCCAGCGTGTCCTCGAACATGTGATGCACCGGCTTGAGCACGGTGTGGATCGACTGCCCGCAGTGGTGGCAGAACTCGCCCTGCATGGCTGCCGTGCAATTGGCGCAATGCACGCCGTCGTACGAGACGATGTCTTTCCCGCTCACCTTGACCCCTCCCCTTACAAGCGGGCGATCTTGGCATAAGCGTGTGACGGAGGCAGCCCTGCCTGACGGGAGCCTGTAGAATCGCCGGCTCTGGAGTCCCGCCTATGTTTCTTTCCCCTTCCGATCGCGCCCGCGTGGCGCACGAGATCGGTGCCACCGTCTCGCTCGCAGCGCCCCTGATCCTGGCCCAGCTGGCCGCGGTGGGCACCAATGTGGTCGACGCCATGCTGGCCGGCCATTACAGCGCGCACGTGCTCGGCGCGGTCGCCGTCGGCGCCAGCATCTGGGCGCTGGCCATCGTCAGCGGCATCGGCATGATGATGGCGGTACCGCCGTCCGTGTCGCAGCTGGACGGCGCCGGCCGCCGCGGCGAAGTCGGCGCGGTGTTCCGCCAGGCGCTGTGGCTGGCGCTGGGCATGGGCGTGCTGCTGTGGTTCTTCGTGCGCCATGCCGGTCCGCTGATCGACCTGATCGGCGTGGACCCGGGCCTGCGCACCGACGTGGTGGCCTTCCTGCATGCGATCAGCTGGGGCGCGCCCGCGCTCACCTGCTACTTCGCGCTGCGGGGTCTTTCCGAAGGCCTGTCGATGACCCTGCCGTCGATGTTCTTCGCCCTGGCCGGCCTGTGCGTGCTGGCGCCGCTGGGCTATGTGCTGATGTTCGGCAAGTTCGGCCTGGCGCCGCAGGGCGCGCGCGGCTGCGGCATCGCCACGGCCCTGGTGCTGTGGATGGAGATGCTGGGTTTCGCGCTGTACATCTCGCGCCACGGCAACTACCGCGGCCTGAACCTGGGCGAGCGCTTCGACCTGCCCAACTTCAAGCGCATCCGCGAGCTGCTGTCGATCGGCCTGCCGATGGCGATCACCCTGCTGGCCGAGGGCGGCCTGTTCGTGGCGGTGGCGCTGGCCCTGGGCACGCTGGGCGAAACCGTGGTGGCCAGCCACCAGGTGGCGCTGAACATCGCCTCGGTGTTCTTCATGATCCCGCTGGGCCTGGCCATGGCGATCACCGTGCGCGTGGGCAATGCGGTGGGCCGCGGCGACGCCGAGGGCGTGCGCTACGCCGGCTTCTGCGGCATCGGCCTGGCCGTGCTCACCCAGGTGGTCTCGGCCAGCCTGATGCTGGGCCTGCCGCACCTGATCGCCGCGCTGTACACCCGCGATGCGGCGGTGATCGCGCTGGCCACCCAGCTGATCGTGCTGGCCGGCGTGTTCCAGTTCTCCGACGGCATCCAGGTCGCCTCCAACGGCGCGCTGCGCGGCCTGAAGGACACCCGCTGGCCGATGGCGATGACGCTGTTCGCCTACTGGGTGATCGGCATGCCGTTCGGCTGGTGGCTGGCGTTCCGCCAGGGTCTGGGCGCGCGGGGCATGTGGATGGGGCTGGTGGCCGGGCTGAGCGTGGCGGCGATCCTCCTGTTCACCCGCTTCTGGCGCAATTCCCGGACCGAGCGCTGGCGCCGCACGCCCCAAACTTCTCCCACATGACCTGTAAAGCCCGAGCGGTTACGCTGCCGCCGTCTTGTCGAGGAAAGTAAGCATGGCGGAGCGCGGCACCAACGGTTTCTGGGCATTCCTGCGCGTGTTCGGGCGCGGAATCAACGTGGTCAGGCTAGTCATCATCAACCTGATCTTCTTCGTCTTCCTCGGCTTTTTCCTGCTGCTGATGCTCGGCTTCTGGGCCGGCAGCCACGGCGAGCGCGGCGTGCAGAACGACAGCGTGCTGGTGCTGAAGCCGCAGGGCGAACTGGTGGAACAGTTCAGCATCGAGCCGCTGGAGCGCGCACTGCAGGGCCTGTCCGGCAATGCGCCCAAGCAGGTGCAGGTGCGCGACCTGGTGTCGGCGATCGACGCGGCGTCCAGCGACAGCCGCATCACCCGCATCCTGCTGCAGCCGCAGGAACTGCACGCCGGCGGCTTCGCCGCGCTGCGCGAGGTGGCTGCGGCGCTGGACCGCTTCCGCGCCGCCGGCAAGCCGGTGATCGTGTGGGCTTCCAGCATGGACCAGGGCCAGTACTACCTGGCCGCGCATGCCGACCGCGTGCTGCTCGATCCGATGGGCGGCGTGGTGCTGACGGGTCTTGCCAACTACCGCCTGTTCTACAAGGACCTGCTCGACCGCCTGGGCGTGGACGTGCACCTGTTCCGCGTCGGCCAGTTCAAGAGTGCGGCCGAGCCGTACATCCTCGACCACGCCTCGCCGGAGTCGAAGGAAGCCGACGCGTTCTGGATGGGCGGCCTGTGGGACCGCTACATCGACGAAGTGGCCAAGCTGCGCAAGATCGAGCCGTCCGCGCTGCGCGCCGCCGTCGACGGCCTGCCCGAAGCGATCGCCGGCACCAAGGGCGACCTCGGCCAGCTGGCTTTCAACGAACACCTGGTCGATGGCCTCGCCACGCGCGACGACCTGGAAAACATGATGCGCAAGGAAGGCGTGCCGGCCGGCGGCAAGGGCGAGGGCTTCCGCCAGGTCGACCTGCGCCGCTACCTGGCCGGTGTCTCGCCGGGCCGCATGCTGGAACCGGGCGTGGCGGTGGTGGTGGCCGAGGGCGAGATCGTCGGCGGCAAGCAGCCGCAGGGCAGCATCGGCGGCGAATCCACCGCGCAGCTGATCCACGCCGCGCGCGAGGACCGCCGCACCAAGGCCCTGGTGCTGCGCGTGAACTCGCCGGGCGGCGAGGTCTACGCGGCCGAGCAGATCCGCCGCGAAGTCGCGCTGACCAAGGAGGCCGGCATTCCGGTGGTGGTGTCGATGGGCAACGTGGCGGCCAGCGGCGGCTACTGGATCTCGATGAATGCGGACCGCATCTTCGCCGAGCCCAATACGATCACCGGTTCGATCGGCATCTTCGGCATGTACTTCACCGTGCCCGGCACGCTGGACAAGCTCGGCGTGAAGACCGACGGCGTGGGCACCGGCCCGCTGGCCGGCGCGTTCAACATCACCCGTCCGCTGGATCCGAAGGTGGGCACCCTGATCCAGGCCATCATCGACAAGGGCTACCGCGATTTCGTCGGCGGCGTGGCGCAGGCGCGCGGCAAGCCGTACGACGCCATCGACACCATCGCGCAAGGCCGCGTGTGGACCGGCCAGCAGGCGCTGGACCGCGGCCTGGTCGATCAGCTCGGCGGCCTGCGCGAAGCGGTGGCCGATGCCGCCCAGCGTGCCAAGCTGGGCAAGAACCCGTCGGTGCGCTACGTGGAGGCGCCGCTGGGCACCTTCGAGCAGTTCATGGTCAACCTCAACGACAGCTCGGCCACCATCGCGCTACGCGCCTACGGCGTGCATCTGCCGGAGTGGGTGGCGCAGCTGCCGGTGCTGGCGCCGGAGCTGAAGCTGCTGAAGAACGCGCAGTCGGGCAAGCCGAACGTGTATGCGTATTGCTTCTGCGAGCCGCGCTGAGCCGCAGGCCGGGATCGGCTCGCCGCTGATGGCGAGCCTCCCATTCCTCTTGCGCGTTGGCCGAGTGCTCTAGATTTTTCCCATGTGACCTCGATAAGGCGAAGGGTAGGCTGCGGCCCTTTTATCGAGGAGCGCAGGCATGGCCAGGCGCGATGACCGTGGTTCTTGGGTTTTCCTGCGTGCCCTGGGGCGCGGGATCGATGCGGCCGGGCGGGTCGTCGTCAATCTGATCTTCATCGGTGCGCTGCTGCTGCTCGCCTTCGTGCTTTGGAGCGGCCGTGAGCGTCCCATCCAGGACGACAGCGTGCTGGTGCTGAAACCGCAGGGCGAGCTGGTCGAGCAGTTCAGCGCCTCGCCGAAAGAGCGCGCCATGCAGGGACTGGCCGGCGGTCCGGCCTCGCAGGTGCAGGTGCGCGACCTGGTCGCCGCGATCGATGCGGCGGCCAGCGACCGGCGCATCACCCGCATCCTGCTGGAGCCGGAAGATCTTCGTGCCGGTGGCTTCGCTTCGCTGCGCGAGGTGGCTGGCGCGCTGGACCGCTTCCGTGCGGCCGGCAAGCCGGTGATCGCCTGGGCCTCCGGACTTGACCAGAATCAGTACTACCTGGCCGCGCATGCGGACCGCATCCTGCTCGACCCGATGGGCGAAGTGGAGCTTTCCGGCCTGGCCGAATACCGATTGTTCTACAAGAACCTGCTCGACCGGCTGGGCGTGAACGTGCATCTGTTCCGCGTCGGCCAGTTCAAGAGCGCCGCCGAGCCGTTCGTGCTCGATCATGCCTCGCCGGAATCCAAGGAAGCCGCCAGCTACTGGATGAACGGCTTGTGGGACCGCTATCTCGATGAGGTGGCCAGGCTGCGCAGGATGGATCCGGCCAAGCTTCGCGCCGGGATCGAAGGCCTGCCCGAAGCGGTTGCCGCCAGCAAAGGCGACCTCGGCCGGCTGGCTGTGGAACAGGGCCTGGCCGATGGACTGATGACGCGCGATGGACTGGAAAAGATGCTGCGCAAAGAAGGTGTGCCCGCAGGCAGCGATGGCGAGGGCTTTCGCCAGGTCGACCTGGACGGCTACGCCGCGCAGCTGCCTTCCGGCGACAGCGAGGAGCCCGGCGTGGCCATCGTGGTCGCCGAGGGCGAGATCACCGGTGGCGAGCAGCCGCCAGGTGTCATCGGTGGCGATTCCACCGCGGCGCTGATCCGCGCCGCGCGCGCGAGCCATGACACCAAGGCGCTGGTGTTGCGGGTGAACTCGCCCGGTGGCGACGTATACGCATCCGAGCAGATCCGCCGCGAAGTCGAGCTGACCAGGCAGGCGGGTATTCCGGTGGTGGTCTCGATGGGCGATACCGCCGCCAGCGGTGGTTACTGGATATCGATGAATGCCGACCGCATCTTTGCCGAGCCCAATACCGTCACCGGTTCGATCGGCATCTTCGGCATGCTCTACGACGTGTCCTCCACGCTGGAAAAGCTTGGCGTGAAGAGCGATGGCGCGAGTACTGGCCCGTTGGCCGGAGAGGTTGAGAAGACGCGCCCGCTCGATCCGCGGCAGGCCGCGTTGATCCAGGCGACGATCGACAAGGGCTACCGCGATTTCGTCGGCAACGTGGCGCAGGCGCGAGGCAAGGATTACGGCGCCATCGATGCCGTCGCCCAGGGACGCGTATGGACCGGCCAGCAGGCGCTGGAGCGTGGCCTGATCGATCAGCTGGGCGGCCTGCGCGAGGCGGTCGCTGACGCCGCCCAGCGCGCCGGGCTGGGCAAGAACCCTGCGGTGCACTATGCGGAGCCGCCCGTGGGCGCGTTCGAGCAGTTGCTGGTCAAGCTCAATGGCAGCGTCGCCACCACCGCGCTGCGTGCCTATGGCGTGCGTCTGCCCGCGTGGATCGCACAGCTGCCGGCGCTGGCGCCGGAACTCAAGTTGCTGGAGAACACGCAGCCGGGCAAGATGAAGATGTACGCGCACTGCTTCTGCGAGCCGCGCTGACGCGTGCGGCGGGTGCGCAAGGAAAAAAAACGGCGGCCATTCCGGGCCGCCGTTTCCATGTCATGGGGTGGCCTGATTCAGGCCGGCACGGCGCTGTAGTAGTCGCCGTCGCGTCCCACCCGCACGCGCATGCCGAACGCATCGCTCAGTGCGTCATCGGTGAGCACCTGCGCCTTGTCGCCATGGCGCAGCGCCTTGCCTTCGCGCAGCAGCAGCACGCGGCCGATCTCCGGCACGATCTCTTCGATGTGATGGGTGACCAGCAGCAAGGTGGTGCCCCCGCGCGCCAGCGTGCGCAGGCTTTCCAGGAAGTGGCGGCGCGTGGCGAGATCCAGCCCGGCGCTGGGTTCGTCCAGCAGCAGGGCGCGCGGACGGTGCACCAGGGCGCGCGCGATCAGCACGCGGCGCGCCTCGCCGGTGGACAGCGTGGCCATGTCGCGGCCGATCAAATGCGCGATGCCCATCTGCGCCAGCGCCTCGTGCGCGCGTTCGCGCATGGCCGGCGTGGGGCGATGGTCGGGGCCGAGGCCGCGCGCGGCGTAGAAGCCCGACACCACCGCGTCGAACACTTCCAGCGGCGTGTCGGTGGTGTAGTCCAGCTGCAGCGCCGGCGACACGATGCCCAGCAGGCTGCGCAGCTCGGCCACGTGCCAGCGCTCGCGGCCGAACACGCGCACGCTGGGCTGGCCGTCGTCGCGCGCCAGCGGATACAGCTGGCGCGTCACCAGCTTCACCAGGGTGGACTTGCCCGAACCGTTGGCGCCGAGGATGGCGGTGTGTTCGCCGGCGGCGACGCGCAGGCTGAGCGCTTCCAGGATCAGCCGCTCGCCGCGCAATACGCTGGCGCGGTCCAGTTCCAGTACGGGGGCATCGGCGGCGATCGCGGGTGTGGCGTGTTCGAGGGCGCTGAACTCGTGAGCCGTGGATTCGTGCGCCATGCCGTTACTGTTCCGCCGCGTCGACTTGCTTGCGCTGCTGCTCGGCCTGCTGGTCGACCACCTTCTGCACGTCCTTGGCTTTCTGTTCCTGCTTCTTCAGGTCGTCGAACGGCGTGGCGACGCGCGGCGCGGGCGCGGCTTCGGCCTTGGGCGCGGGCGGCTTGCCGGAGCAGGCACTGAGCGCGAGCAGGCTGAGCGGGAGGATGAGCCAAGCTTTCATGGTGGATGCTCCACGGGGGCCGGCCCCGAGTGTCCCGCGCATGCCGTGGCGCGGCAACCTCGGGCTGGTCCCCGCGTGACGCAGGTTCTAAGCTCGCCGCATGAACAACCGCATCGACGCCTGGCAGCTGCAAGGCCATACCGCATTGATCACGGGCGCCAGCAAGGGCATCGGCTATGCCGCCGCGCGCGAGCTGGCCGGCCTGGGCGCCAACCTGCTGCTGGTGGCGCGCGACGACGATTACCTGGAGCAGGTGCGCGTCGAACTGGCCGACGATTTCGAGCAGATCGAAGTGCTGTCCTTCGCCGCCGACCTCAGTGTGCAGGAAGAGCGGCTGGCGGTATTCGACTGGATCGCGGATCTCGGCGCCCCGCTGTCGCTGCTGGTCAACAACGCCGGCGGCAATGCGCCGGCCGCGGCGCTGGAATACAGCGAGCGCGATTACCGCGCGATCTTCGAACTGAACCTGTTCTCCGCCTTCGAGATGTGCCGCCTCGCGCATCCGCAGCTGGTGCAGCATGCGAATGCGGCGATCGTGAACGTCGGTTCGGTTTCCGGCATCACCCACGTGCGCACCGGCGCGGCCTACGGCATGAGCAAGGCCGCGCTGCACCAGCTCACCCGCAACCTCGCCGTCGAATGGGCCACCGACGGCATTCGCGTCAATGCGGTGGCGCCCTGGTATATCCGCACGCAGCGCTCGGAGCCGGCGCTGGCCGACGACGACTATCTCGACGAAGTGCTCGACCACACCCCACTGCGCCGCATCGGCGAGCCGGAGGAAGTGGCCGCGGCGATCGCCTTCCTGTGCCTGCCGGCCGCCAGCTACGTCACGGGGCAGGTGCTGGCGGTGGATGGCGGGTTTCTCAATGACGGGTTCTGAGTAGGTTGGGGTGACGACCCCAACAGCGCCGCCGCATATACGTCGCCATGTTGGGGTTGTCACCCCAACCTACGTCAGCGGCAACTGGCCAGCTGCCCGCGCAGCTCCTCGTCGCGCCGCTCCAGCGGCGGCCGGTCGCTCTTGAACGCACGGCGCAGCTTGCGTGCGTTGTCGTCGTAGTCGTCCTGCAGGGCGTGGCAGGTTTCGTTGAAGGTCATCGGGCGGCACTGGTCCTGCACCCAGACGTAGTTGTCCGACACCAGCCCAGACGTGACCTTGCCGCGGTTAAGCTCCGGCGCCGAAACGCCGCCGGCCCCGCCGCGGGCGAGCGGCGTCTGCACCATGCCGACCATGCCGAACGGCGCGAGATAGGGCTGGGGGTCGCCGTTGCGGCTGATATAGAACTTGCCGTCGGTGGCGCGCGTGCAGGCGTACAGGCCGGGCAGGGGCGCGGACGGTGGCGGCGGCGGGGCGGGCGCTGGCGGCGGGCTGCTGTCGCGGTCGTCGCTGACGGGCTGCGGCGGCGGTGCGGGCGCGGCCGGCGTGGGGTCGGCGAGCTGCACGATGTCCTGCCGCTGCGCGCGGGGGCAGGGGCGGTCCTGGAAGGTCACCCGGCCGTCGGCGCCGGTGCACTTGTACACGGTGGCCGCGCTGGCCGGCAGGGCGGCCAGCGGCGACAGCATCAGCAGGAGCAGGATCAGGATCGGTCGGCGCATCGGCAGGATTCTATGCGTGCCGGCGGCGGGCGGCTTAGAACTCCGCCTCATGTTCCTCGGCGGCGAAGCCCAGGGTGATGGCGCCTTCGCCCACATTGACCATGCCGGTGATGCTCATCGGCGCCTCCATCAGCGCCACGCCGTGGTCGGCGCAGGCGGCGCGCAGGCCGGCATAGCCGGGCAGGCCGTCCAGCTCGGCCAGGTCGCCGCCGTAGCTGACGCACATGGCCGGCACCAGCAGGCCGGCGCGCACCCGCTGCACGGCGTAGCCGAACAGGGTCTGCGCGCCGTGCTCGAAGCCGCGCACCTTGCCGGCCGGCCCGGTCTCGCCGCGGAAGCAGCGCAGCAGCGGCTTGATGTCCAGCGCCGAGCCCAGCACCGCGCTGAACAGGCCGACGCTGCGGTCGCCTTTCTTCTTGGCGCGCGCGCGCAGGTAGTACAGGTCGCGCGGCAGCATGTAGCCGTAGGAATGGTTGGCGATAAAGGTGGCGCGCTCGCGGATCGCCGGCGGCGTCTCGCCGGCGCGGACCAGGCGGGCGGCTTCCAGGATGGCCGGCGCGGTGCCGGCGAACAGGTTGCGGGTGTCGATCACGCGCATCAGGAACTGGCCGGACAGCCCGCCCTGCTCGCGCGCCGCGCGGTAGTGCTTGAGCACCGCGAAGCTGGCCTTGTTGACGTGGTCGTTGATCGGGCTGCGGGTGGAGGTGACGGTGAGGCAGAACACGCAGTCCTGCTCCAGCACCAGTTTCTCCAGGAACAGCTTCTGCACCTCTTCCACCGAGCAGGGCTCGGTCTCGGCCGAATGGCTGCGGTCGCCCAGCTTGCGGTCGATGAAGCGGCGCACCTCGGCGGGGTCGCGGTTGTCCAGGAAGGTCTCGTCGTCGACCCGCACGGTGATCGGCATCACCGTGACGCCGTGTTCCTCCAGGAAACCCTGCGGAACATCGCAGGACGCATCGATGGCCAGCCCCATGCGCATCTTGTCACCCCCTAGCTCGACTGCCGCAGGAACATAACATGCGCCAGCGTCTGTGCCGACTGGATCACAGAACGAAACCCCCTCATGCGGCGCTGCGCCATGCGGGAGTCCGCCCGCCGTTCCGCTAGAATGACGCGGATCATTCGGCCTATCGCCGGCGTGGCGTCGCCGGTAACGCGGTGCGGGAGGCTCCCGCGCCCATCGACCTGCCAAAGGGTCCCATGAAAGACAAACAGGAAATCGTCTCCAACTGGCTGCCGCGCTATACCGGCACGTCGCTGGAGCAGTTCGGCGAGTACGTGCTGCTCACCAATTTCGGCCACTACGTGGATCTGTTCGCCGAATGGCATGGCGTGGAGGTGCACGGGCGCGACCGCCCCATGCCCAACGCCACCGCCGACGGCATCACCCTGATCAACTTCGGCATGGGCAGCCCCAATGCCGCCACCGTGATGGACCTGCTCAGCGCGGTGTCGCCCAAGGCGGCGCTGTTCCTGGGCAAGTGCGGCGGCTTGAAGAAGAAGAACGCGATCGGCGACCTGGTGCTGCCGATCGCCGCGATCCGCGGCGAGGGCACCTCCAACGACTATCTGCCGCCGGAAGTGCCGGCGCTGCCGGCGTTCCAGCTGCAGCGCGGCGTGTCCACCATGATCCGCGACCTCGGCTACGACTACTGGACCGGCACGGTGTACACCACCAACCGCCGCGTGTGGGAGCACGACGAGCAGTTCAAGGACTACCTGCGCCGCACCCGTTGCATGGCGGTGGACATGGAAACCGCCACCATCTTCGCGGCGGGCTTCCACAACCAGATCCCCTGCGGCGCGCTGCTGCTGGTGTCGGACCAGCCGATGATTCCGGAAGGCGTGAAGACCGAAGCCAGCGACCGCAGCGTGACGGCGCAGTTCGTCGAGCGCCATATCCGCATTGGCATCGAAGCGCTCAAGCTGGTGCGCCGCAATGGCCGCAGCGTGAAGCACCTGCGCTTCGAGGAAAACGTCGAGTGAAGCGATGGCCGGCGCGCACGCGCGCCGGCCATCCATAAAAAAAGGGGCCGCTGCAAGCGGCCCTACCGGGGTGATCCAACATTATCGGCTTGCGGCATCGTCCTGGTGCCGCACGCGCTTTGTAGTGAATGCTCGGTGCTGGACTGGCGACGGACGTTCGCGCCATGGGCGATGGCGCGGCGGCATCGGTGAATTGGTTTCCTTTGCATCGAATGCCATGCCGCAACGCTGCATGGCGGGTGGTTTTTTTATCGCGCGGCTGCGTAAAACGGCGATCGAATATCCGTCTTGTATTTTTTATGCAATGCATGGCGACAGCTGTCAAGCGCGATTAATTGACGCAAATAAAAGCGCCTTTAGCTAATGCGTGGTGATGGATAAATAAGTCTTTAAATGTGTTGCGATGTGTTGCGCTTAATCTAGGAATTATTCCTAGAGTGCACCGCATGTTCGCTACGAAATCGCGCACGCCGCGATTTCTTTGCGAATGCCTGCGTTGCGCATCAGGCCATTTTTTCCGCATCTTTCATGCATTCCGCCGCCGCCGCGTCAGCGCATTCGCGCCGCGGCGCAATTTTTAGTGTTAAGCGCGCAATAAATCATTGTTGACGCGCCGTTATTCGCCCGATTAGGGTGATTTGAATCGCGCTGCCAGAGTTCGGTTGCGGCGTCATGGCAGCAGGGCTGCAGCGCGATCGCTCCAATGAAAGGGTGGGAGCTTGTTAGCCAACATCGGACGCCATGGCTATTGGCCATGGCGGTGGGGAGTTTTTTCTCTTGATTAACTCAATTGGCGGTTTTTTCTCTGCTCGGGGGAGTAACGAATGACCAATCCGTATAGCCGGCCGGCTTCCGGCCACGTTTCCACGCGCCGCACCGCGCTGGCGCTCGCCATCGCGGCCAGCTGCGCCATCGCGGGCCAGCTGCATGCGCAGTCGTCCACCGGCTCGATCTTCGGCAATGCGCCGGCGGCCACAGGCGAGACGGTGCTGATCCAGAGCGACAGCGGCGTCAGCCGCGAAGTGCCGGTGGACGCCAACGGCCGCTACTCGGCGACCAAGCTGCCCCTGGGCACCTACAAGGTGAGCCTGAAGAAGGACGGTGCGGTCGTCGAGACACGCGACAACATCGGCCTGACCGTCGGCGGCGGTACCCAGGTGATGTTCGCCGGTGCTTCCGAGGCGAATGCGACCAACCTCGGCAGCGTCACCGTGGTGGGCAATGCGCTGCCGGCCATCGACGTGAGCCAGATGGACTCGCGCACGGTGATCACCGCCGAGCAGCTGGCCAAGCTGCCGATCGCGCGCAGCGCGGAGTCGGTGGCGATCCTGGCGCCGGGCGTCAATACCGGCAGCAGCTACTTCACCAGCCCGACCGGCCAGATCCTGGTCTCGTTCGGCGGTTCGTCGGTGGCGGAGAACGCGTATTACATCAACGGTTTCAACACCAGCGATCCGCTGCATAACTTCGGCGGCCTGACCCTGCCCTATGGTGCGATCGACCAGGAGCAGATCATGACCGGCGGCTACGGCGCCGCTTATGGCCGTTCCGATGGCGGCGTGATCAACCAGGTCGGCAAGCGCGGCACCAACGAATGGCATTTCGGCGCGCAGGTGGTGTGGCAGCCGAAGTTCGCCGAGGCCTCGCCGGACAACGGCATGTACCCGACCGGCCCGGCCTTCCTGTCCGGCCCGAACAGCCGCCAGGGCCAGATGTACTGGACGCGGCAGGACAACCAGTCGTGGGAGCACGTCGAGGACGCCTACTTCGGCGGTCCGCTGATCAAGGACAAGCTGTACATCTTCGGCGCGGTCGAAGCGGACCATATCGACAGCGGCGTCAACGTCGCCAACCGCTCGACCAATACCGAGCAGACCTACGGCTACTCGCGGCCGAAGTGGTACGGCAAGCTGGACTGGAACATCACCGACCAGAACATCGTCGAGCTGACCGGCGCGTCGAACAAGAGCATGTTCTCGGGCAACACCTACGCCTATGCGTATACCCAGAGCAGCTCGCCCGGCACGCGCGGCGCTTACCTCGGGCCGGCGACCTATACCAAGGACGGCGCCGACATGTGGGTGGCCAAGTACACCGGCTACATCACCGACAGCATCACGGTGGAAGCGCTGTACGGCAAGATGACGCAGACCGACTACAGCAACGCCGAAGGCGGCGATGCGGCATGGATCGGCAATGCCAGCTTCCAGAATCCGGCGCTGCTTCCGCCCGGTTCCAGCGGCATCAACGGCCCGCAGATCAACCAGACCGTGGACGATCCGCGTTCGCACGACAAGACCTCGAACCTGCGCTTCGACGTCAACTACAAGATCGGCAATCATTCGATCACCGCCGGCATCGATAACCTCGACGTGCAGGCGATCGACATCGGCACCACGCCGTCCGGTCCCGGCTACTACTGGGTCTACGGCCAGGGCGATCCGAACGCGCCGATCAGCACCTTGCCGGGCGAGGCCGTCGGCGCGCCGGGCGGCAGCGGCTACTACGTGGCCAAGACGATCTACTCCAACTCGGCCAGCGCGCGGGTGAAGCAGCACGCGCAATTCATCGAGGACGCGTGGCAGATCAACGACCGCATCCTGCTCACCGTCGGCGTGCGCAACGACCAGTTCACCAACTACAACCCCGACGGCGTGCCCTACCTGCGCCTGACCAAGCCGCAGCTGGCGCCGCGCCTGGGCGCGAGCTGGGACGTGTACGGCGATTCCAGCCTGAAGATCTACGCCAACGCTGGCCGCTACTACCTCGACGAGCCGGCCAACGTGGCCATCCGCGGCGCGGCGGGCAGCACCTTCACCTCGCAGTACTTCACCTACACCGGCATCGACCAGGTCACCGGCGAACCGACCGGCCTGACCCAGATCACCCAGGACCGCTATCCGGGCGTGTCGGCCAATAACGAGTTCGGCATTCCGCCGGACCCCAAGACGGTGACCAGCCGCAACGCCAAGGCCGAGTATCAGGACGAATACATCGCCGGCTTCGACAAGACGCTCGATGCCTTCGGCACCAAGTGGGTGTACGGCGCCAAGGGCACCTACCGCGTGCTGCGCAACGACCTGGACGACGTCTGCGACGACACCGTCATCCAGGCCTATGCCGTGCAGCAGGGCCTGGATCCGGTGGCGGCGCTGGGCTCTACCGGCTGCTACATCATGAATCCGGGCAAGGCCGCGCAGATCAATGTGGCCGACGGCAACGGCGGCTACAGCATCCTCAACATTCCGTGGTCCGCCTGGGGCATGCCGCCGCTCAAGCGCAAGTACGTGGCCTTGAACACGTACCTGGAGCATCCGTTCGACGGCAAGTGGTACGGCCGCATCGACTACGTGTGGTCGCACAACTTCGGCAACACCGAGGGCTCGGTGCGTTCGGACATCGGCCAGACCGACGTGTCGCAGACGGAAGACTGGGACAACGCCGGCGTGATGACCAACTCCAACGGCTCGCTGGCCAACGACCGCCGCCACCAGCTGAAGATGGTGGGCTACTACCAGATCACCCCCGAATGGATGATCGGCGGCAACGTGCAGATCCTGTCCGGCACCCCGAAGACCTGCCTGAGCTTCTTCGGCCCCGAACAGACCGATCCCTACGACTACGGCGTGGCCTACCACTTCTGCGGCCCCAACGGCACACCCGCACCGTACGGCTCGACCGGCCGCACGCCCTGGCAGGAAATCGTCAGCCTCAACGGCGAATACCGCCCCGAGTGGGCAGGCAAGAAGCTGGCGTTCGACGTGATGGTCTACAACATCTTCGACAAGCAGGTGATCACGCAATACCGCCAGGGCTCAGTCTCCGGCCCCGGCACCCCCAGCGTGAACTGGCAGACGCCGATCTCGTACACCACGCCGCGCTACGTGCGGTTCTCGGTGAGCTACGACTTCTGACGTACGGGATGTTGAAGAAAAATCCCCCGCCTTTGGCGGGGGATTTTTTTATGCGCTGCTTTCAACAGAGCCGTCATTGGCACGTCGATACGCTACGCATTGTTGGGGTTCGCCTGCGGCTCACCCCAACCTACGCCATGGCAAGATTTGACGTTGCGCTCCGCCCGGCCCCTCACCCCGACCCTCTCCCCGGAGGGGAGAGGGAGAAGTGATGTGGTGGGGCATACAGGAACGAAGAGCCAAAGCTGGCCTCGGTTCTTGAATGCCCTCTTCGCCACGGCACGTTGAAGCACCCGCTACGTAAACGCACGGTCGTTTCGTGTCGACTCTGGTTAATCCGTTTCCACAACCGTCACTGCTCCTTCTAGTCGCGTCGCGAGCCTTGGCTCTAAGGCCATTTCTTTTGGGTTACTTTTTCTTTGGGCCAGCAAAGAAAAAGTGACTCGGGCGCCGGCAGGCGCACGAAATGCCCGCTGCATAAGCGGCCAAATCGCGTTATCACGACAATCGAACGTGGTCGCCACTGGATCCCGGCCTACGCCGGGATGACGAGCACAGCGCCGAAAAAAAAGGGACCGCCTCACGGCGGCCCATATGGGGAGATACCAGCTGTTTGTCGGCGCGGGAACCCCATCCCTGGAGCCCCGCGCACTTTGGAATACCAGAACGCTTACAGCGAGAAGTCGTACCTCGCACCGAGGCGGACATAACGCGGATCCTGGAACGAACGCGGGCGGAAGCAGTTGATCGTCGTGTTACCCGACGGATCCTCGCAAGTCTCATTGAGCTGAGTGATGCGCTGCTTGCCGAGCAGATTGAACACGTCCGCCGACAGCGTCAGCTTGTGATCCAGGAAGGCCGGCTGCCAGGCCGCGCTCAGGTTGATCGTGTAGGTCCACGGCGTGCGGCCGTACGAACCGCGTCCCGCGGGCTTGCCGTTGCACCAGAAGTACGCCGCCTGGTAACCCACCGGATCGCCGCCGGCCGATTCCGGACGGGCGCCGATGCAGCTGATCGGCGTGCCGGAGGCGATGCGGGTGACGGTGGAGAGGCGCCATTCCGGCGTCGGCTGGTACACGCCCAGGATGCGCAGCTGGTGCGTCTGGTCGTTGGCCAGAGGGCCGTTGGTGTTCTCCATCAGTTCCGGCGCGTCCCAGCTTTCGGTGGTGGACACGTCGGCCTGCACGATGTCGGAATCGAGCTGGCCTTCCGAGTTGCCGTAGCTGCGCGAGAAGGTGTACTCGACCTTGGCGTACCACTTGTCGCTGAACTGGTGCTCGGCGTACATGTCGAGCATGTAGTAGCGGCGCTTGGCCTTCGGCTCGCCGATCTCGCGGGCGGTCAGCGGCACTTCGAAGTACTGGCCGGCCGCGGGCGACAGGATGAAGGTGTTGGCGTTGCCCGGGTTGTACAGCCAGCACTGCGTGCTGTTGGCAATACCGGCGGCGACCGCGGCGCTCATGCCGTGCGCATCGCCCCAGGCCTGGATCGGACGGCTATCGCAGTCGTCGTCGATCAGATTGCGCAGGGTGCGGAACATGGCCTTGGCGCCGACCGTCCAGTTGTTCGGCAGCTGCTTGTCGAAGCCGAGGATGTACTCGTCCTGGTAGTAGGTCTTCAGGTCCTTCACCGACACCGTCTTGGCATCCGGCGGGGTGCCGTTGGCGCCGTTGTTGTAGAAGGTCTGCGACCACGGCGCGCCCACGCTCAGGCCCTGCGGCACGCCGGTGACCGGGTCGATGCTGGTGAACGAGTAGTAGGTGGACGGGAAGGTGGACGGACCGGCGCCGCGCACGGCCACGCTGGTGGGCAGGCCGAGGTGGTAGCGGCCGGCGTTGCCGTAGACCTTCAGCGAGCTGTCGCCGTACACGTCCCAGGCGAAGCCCAGGCGCGGATCGAGCTGGTTGCGCTCCTTGGCGTAGGCGGCGCCGACGCCGTTGTAGTTGGTGAACTGCTCGTTGCGCAGGCCCAGGTAGATGTTCCAGCGGTCGGTCAGCTGCCAGTGGTCTTCGATGAACTCCGAACGCTGTGCGGTGCGCGCCGAGGTGCCGGTGCTCAGGCCCGTGCTTTCGGCGTAGTAGCCGTTGGCGAACGAGGCGGGGTTGTACAGGCTCGGGCTCAAGCCCAGGTTGGTCAGGCGCTGGGTGATGGCCTGGCCGCTGCCGAGGTCGAAGTAGCGCCAGCCGGTGCCGGTCACCGGCGCGCTGCCCCAGGTGGCGCGCAAGGTGTAGTTGTCCATGCCGCCGCGGAAGTCGTGGCTGCCCAGGCGATATTCGATGTTGAAGCTCCAGCCGCTGGTCTTGTCCTTCGAACCCGGACGCAGCGTGGTGGTTGCGCCGAACTGGCAGCTGGGCGCCGGGTTGGTAGCGGCGATGGCGCGGTTGTCGGTGATCGCCGGGCACGGCGTGCCGCCGGCGCCGGTGATGTTCTGCATGTGGTCGGAGTTGCTCTTGCCGTACATCGCGTTGACCGTCAGGTCGTCGGTGATGTAGCCGGTGTAGTGGCCGATGTAGATGTTGCCGCCCGGCGTGCCGTTGGTCTGGGTGCCGTTGTAGTTCTTGGTGTACTGGTGGCCCTTGTAGCCGGTGTTCTGCAGCGTGGAGTAGTTGTAGCCGTAGATCTGCGAGTCGGTCTGCTCGTCGTCGCCGATCCCGGTGAACTCCAGGATGTGGTTGTCCGTGATGTTCCAGTCGAACTTGGTCAGCCAGCGGGTGATCTTGTTGGTGTCGTTCTGCACGGTCGAGTTATTCGACTGCGTGCCGTAGGCGACGTCGGTCTGGCGCACGGCGTCCGCGGCGCCGAAGAAGAACAGCTTGTCCTTGATCAGCGCGCCGCCGATCGAGCCGGAGTACTGCAGTTCGTCGCGGTCGCGCGGCGAGAAGGCGTTGCCGACCTGGTACAGCGTACCGTTGCGGCGATACACGTTGCGCGGCTGCTGGGCCAGATCGCTGGGCGACCAGAACGCCTGCACGTCGCCCTTCCACTGGTTGGTGCCGCGCTTGGTCACCACGTTGATCACGCCGCCGGTGGAGCGGCCGTATTCGGCGCCGTAGCCGCCGATCAGCACCTGCTCCTGGTCGATCGCGTCATACGGCAGCTGGCGCGAGCTCACGCCGGTCAGCGGGTTGGTGGCCGAGAAACCGTTGATGTAGTACGCGTTCTCCGACGCGGACGAACCGCCGAAGGACAGCGCGTTGCCGTAGCCGCGGGCGGCCGGCGTGGTGCCCGGCGCGAGCAGGGCGATCGAGCTGATCGACGTACGCGCGATCGGCAGCTTGGCCAGCTGGTCGGCGGTGAGCACGGCGCGCGAGTCCACCGAGGACACGTCGATCGCCGGCAGCACGTTGCCTACCACCTGCACGGCGCCCAGCGTCTGCGCATTGGCGGCGCTGGCGTTGAAGGACACTTCGGTACCGCTGCTGATCGTGGTCTGCACGTCGTTGCGGCTATCGAGCACCTTGCCGTCCTTCATCACCGACACGTTGTACGTGCCGATCGGCAGCGAGGCGGCGCGGTAGCGGCCCTGCGCGTCGGTGGTGAGGTCGCGCTTGAGGCCGGTCTGCGTGCTTTCGATGTGGATCGTTTCTCCCGGCGCGGCCTGGCCGAAGATCACGCCCGTCGCGTTGGACTGGGCAAGCGCGATGCCGCTGCTCGCCAGGCCAAGGCCGAGGGCCAGGGCGAGTACGAGCGGGCGCCGCGGCAGCGTAGAACCACCGTAGCGTTTGGCTTTGCTGGAAGTCATGGTCGAACCTCGGTTGATGATTGTTTTGGTCGCGGACTTGAGGGTCGCGGACTTGAGCGAGTTCATCGAACCGGAATGCCGCCCACGGCAAAGCCATGCCCGAGGCGGGGTGCCCCTGTCATGCCTGCCTTGGTAAGCCGTACTCCCCCGATTCGTCCGGATGTCCCCACATCCGGAGGCCTTTCATGGCGTGCCCCGCCGTGACTTGTGGCCTAGTCCGAAGCTACGAACCGCAGATTTGTTATGCAATGGTTACGCGTCGTAGGAAAAAACGAGCGGAGCTTGCGTTGGCCCGGTTTATGCGCCGGGTAAATTTTCGCAGTTTTACCGCAAGATTTTTCGGGAAGCGGGACGTATGCAAGCCAGCAGCAAGAAACACGAAGGGGCTTGCGGCCGGTGGGGGTGCCCTTGCGTGGCGTTGGGGTTGCGATTTCGCAGCAACTTGCGCAAGTAATGAACGAATCATAAATAAGCGGCGCGTTTTGACCGGTTTTTTCGTGCGCCGGAAACGCAAGCGGGGCCCGTAGGCCCCGCTTTTTCCTAGGAATTTTTCCTAGATCGGATCAATAACGCGGTACGCTCGGATCGATTTCCGCCGCCCACGCGTCCATGCCGCCCTGCACGTTGTAGATATTGCTGAAGCCGTGCGCGGCGAAGCGCTCGGCCACGCCGCGGCTGGACACGCCGTGGTGGCAGATGAAGGCGATGGCGGTGTCCTTGGGCAGGGCGGCCAGGTTGTCGTAGCCGACCTCGTCCAGCACGCGGGCCTGGGCCAGCGGGGCGGCCTGGGCGCGGCCGTGGGCCGGGCGCACGTCGACCAGCACCAGGTCGCCGGCGGCCAGGCGGGCCTGCAGCTCCTGCACGGTGAGGTTCCTGATCTCCTGCGCGCCGGGGAACTTCAGGCTCAGGCCCTCGCCCTGCACGGTGGAGACCCAGTCGATCACGATGCCCTTGGCGCGCTGGGCGCTGCCCGGGTCGAAATGCACTTCGATGCCGTTGCTGCTGGACACGATGTCGTGGTCGCCGGCCGGCGCCAGCTGGAAGCCGGCGCTGTGGTCCGGGCCGATCTCCAGATGCAGGGCCAGGCCCTGCGCGTTGGCCGTGCCCTGGCGGATCGCCTCGGCGGCCTTGTCGGTGATGGTGATCTCAGGGGCGCTGCGGTCCGGCGGGGTGGCGCCGAACAGGGTGTGCAGTTCGCCGCTGGTGTACATCTGGCGAATGATGTCGGCGCCGCCGACCAGCTCGCCTTCCACGTACAGCTGCGGAATGGTCGGCCACTCGCCGTAGGCCTTGATGCCTTCGCGGATTTCCGGGTCTTCCAGCACGTTCACCGTGTGGTAGTCGGGCAGCAGCTCGTTGAGGGTGTTGGTGGCCGCGGCGGAGAAGCCGCACATCGGCTGCTGGCGGGTGCCCTTCATGAACAGCACCACGCGGTGGTTCTTGAGCAGGGTTTCGATGCGTTCGCGGGTGGCGCTGTCGAGGGACATCAGGGGGACTCCGGCAAAGAGGGTCAATGATACGCCCCTCCATATGCTGACGCCGTCCGCCAGCTTCAACGCCTCACCCTTCAACGGCGAATCCTTCTCCCGCTGGGAGAAGGTGGCGGCAGCCGGATGAGGGTTCGGCCGGAGCGGCGCACATCACCCTTGCGCTCCGCCCGTACCCTCACCCCAACCCCTCTCCCAAGGGGAGAGGGGCTCAAGCCACAGCCAGGGGCGAGCGGCGAGGACGCGGCCCGCATCCTGCGGCGGCGCGTCCTTATCGCCCCGCGTCCTCGCCGCTCGTCCCTGGCGAAAGCCCTTGCGCTCAAGCGGCCGGGCGCAGCTCCGACAGGTTGCGCCGGTGCCGGGCCAGCGGCGCCAGCGCCAGGCCGGAGGCGGGCGAGGGCAGCACTAGCTCGCGGCTGGCGCGGCCCAGCGCGGCCGGCTGCTCGCTCCAGTGGATCAGCTCCATGGCGCCGGTGTGGTCCTCGACCAGGGCCGTGCAGTGCTCCACCCAGTCGCCGTCGTTGAGGTACAGCACGCCGTCCATGTCGCGCACGTGGCCGAAATGGATGTGGCCGCAGATATGCCCGTCGAAGCCGCGCTCGCGCGCATCGGTGGCCACGCGTTCCTCGTAGGCGCGGATATAGGCCAGCGCCTTGCGGATATGCGACTTCACGATGATCGATAGCGGCAGGTAGGGCAGTTCCAGCCGGCGCCGCATGGCGTGCACGCGGCGGTTGGTCCAGCAGATGAAGCGGTGCATCACCTCGCCCAGGTGCAGCATCCAGGTGCGGCCGATCTGTTCCGGATCGAATTCGTCGCCGTGGCTGACCCGGTAGCGGCGCCCGTCGGCGCCTTCGTGCACGGCGTCCAGCTCGATGCGCACGCCGCCGAAGCTCTGCCCGGCCAGGCCGCGCAGCGGGGCGTCGTGGTTGCCGGGGATATAGATCACTTCGATCCCCCGCCGCGCCATGTCCAGCACCTCGGCCAGCACCGCGCCGTGGTCGGCGTGCCACCAGATGCGCTTCGAAAGCGCTTCCATATCGATGATGTCGCCGACGAGATAGAGCTTCTCGCAGCGCAGCTTGCGCAGGAAGTCGAGCAGGTAGGAAGCCTTGCAGTCAGGCGTGCCCAGATGCACGTCGGAGATGAAGGCGCTGCGGCAGTGGAAGGTCGCCATGGCTGTCTCTCCCGGTGGTATCCGGGAGCTCAGTCTGCGCGGGGCAGGTCACCGGCTCGTGGCGGCGCGGTTGCAGCTTTGTTGCGGTGCGAGAGGCGCGCTCAGGCCAGCAAGGCGCGGGCGGCCGGCAGCGCGGCCTCGGCCCACAGCGCGTATTGCGCGGCGCAGGGGTGCAGGCCGTCGTCGGCGAGCAGGGCGGGGAAGTCGCGCGAGATCGGCGCGATATCCACAAAGGCGGCGCCCATGGACTCGGTTTCCGCGGCGGCGATGGCGTTGAAGGCGTCCAGCTCCGCGGCGATGCGTGCGGTGTCGCGGCCGCTGTCGCGGGCGAACGGGGTGACGCCCCAGTCCGGAATCGACAGCACCAGCACGCGCCCGGCGCGGCCGCCGGCCAGGGCGATTGCGCGCTCCAGCAGGCGGCGGAATTCGCCGCGGTATTCCTCGGCGGAACGGCCGCGGTACTGGTTGTTGACGCCGATCAGCAGGCTGGCCAGGTCGTACGGTGGGGCGAACGTGGCGGCGTCCATCGCCGCCGAGAGTTCGTCGGTGGTCCAGCCGGTGGTGGCGAGGATGGTGGGATCGGCCAGCGCCACGCCCTGCGCGCGCAGGGCGGCGGCCAGGCGCACCGGCCAGCGGCCCTCGGCGGGCACGCCTTCGCCGATGGTGTAGGAGTCGCCGAGCGCGAGATAGCTGAGCATGCGGCGGTCAGGCGACCGCGCGCGTCTGCTGTCCCTCGGCCATGCGCGCGAGCACGCGCTCGATGCGCACGAACACCTCGCGCAGCTGTTCCGGCGGCGGCAGCAGGGTCAGGCGCAGATGGCGGCTGGCCGGCACGTTGAAGCTGCTGCCCGGCACCACCAGCACCGATTCTTCTTCCAGCAGGCGCAGGGCGAAGGCGTTGTCGTCGAAATGCGGCACGCGGTCGGCGCGCACGCGCGGGAACGCGTACAGCGCGCCGCCGGGAGCGACCAGGTCGAGGAATTCACTCTGCGCCACGCCTTCCAGGATCATCCGCCGCGCCTCATGCAGGCGCCCGCAGGGCGAGGTCAGCGCGCCGATGGTCGGCTTGCTCTCCAGCGCCGGGCGCACCGCCCACTGCGCGGTGACGTTCGCGCACAGGCGCAATGCGGCCAGCAGCTGCAGGGCGTCGCGGTAGTCGTGGGTGCGCGCCGGGTCGCCGGAAAGGCTCATCCAGCCCACCCGGTAGCCGCAGGCGCGGTGCACCTTGCTGAGGCCCCCGAAGCTGACGCAGGGCACGTCGCCGGCCACCCTGGCCAGCGGCTCGAACTGCGCGCCGTCGTAGAGGATTTCGTCGTAGATCTCGTCGGTAAGCAGCAGCAGGTGATGGCGCTCGGCGATGCGCACGATGCGCTCCAGCAGCTCGCGCGGATACACGGCGCCGGTGGGGTTGTTCGGATTGATCAGCACGATCGCGCGGGTGCGCGCGGTGACCAGGGCCTCGATTTCGTCCGGATCGGGCAGGTGGCCGTTCTCGGCCAGGCAGCGGTAATAGCGCGGCTGGCCGTCGTTGAGGATGGTGGCAGCGCTCCACAGCGGATAGTCCGGGCTGGGCAGCAGCACTTCGTCGCCCGGCTGCAGCAGGGCGCGCAGGCTCAGGTCGATCAGTTCGCTGACGCCGTTGCCGACGAACACGCGCTCCACTTCCACGCCGCGCGCGCCGCGGGCGCGCTGCTGGGCGGCGATGGTCTCGCGGGCTTCTTCCAGGCCCTGCTCGTGGCCATAGGCTTCGCTGTCGCGCAGGTGGGCGGCGATGGCTTCGCGCAGGTGGGGCGGGGTTTCGAAGCCGTAGCGGCCCGGGTTGCCGATATTGAGCTTGATGATCGGCAGGCCGGCGGCCTCCAGTTCACGCGAACGACGGGTGAGGGCGCCGCGGATTTCGTAGCGCACTTCAGCCAGGTGCGCACTGGGTTTGATCGGGGCCAACGTCTTGGATCCTTCGAGTGCTCAGCGCTGTGCGGCGCTTTGGGGGGTGCTTCCGCATGCTAGCAGCGCCTGCCGGGCCGTGCGAGGCGTGCTCTGGCCCGATTCCGGGCGGCTCACGGGCAGGGCATAATCGCCCCTCATGACTCAGGCCGAGACCATCGAACGTCTGCGCAGCGTCGGCTGGCGCGGCGATGCCCTCCCGGAAGGCAATCTGCGCCTGGCCCGGGTGGTGGCGCAGCACCGCGCCGGCTACGAGCTGCACGATGGTGTCTCATTGTTCGGGGCGCAGCCTGCCGGACATTTCCTGAAACGCGGCCTGGACCCCGCCGAACGCCCGTCGGTGGGCGATTTCGTCGAGATCGAACCGGGCAGCCCGCCGCATATCGTCAAGGTGCTGCCGCGCCGCACCGTGCTGTCGCGCGCCGCGGCCGGGGAGCGCTACGAGCGGCAGATCATCGCCACCAATATCGACTACGTGCTGGTGCTGACCGGCCTGGACGGCGACTTCAACCCCGCGCGCATCGAGCGCTATCTGTCGCTGACCGAGGATTCCGGCGCCCAGCCGGTGGTGCTGCTGAGCAAGCTGGATATCCGCGAGGACGCCGAGGCGCTGGTCGCCAACCTGCGCGCGCGCCTGCCTGCCGGCACGCCGATCCATGCGGTGAACGGCAAGGACCCGGCCAGCGTGGCCGAGCTGGCGCGCTACCTGCAGCCGGGCGACAGCGCCGTGCTGGTCGGTTCCTCCGGCGCGGGCAAGTCCACCCTCACCAACACCTTATTGGGCACCGAGCGCATGGCCACCGGCGAAGTGCGCTCGCACGACAGCCGCGGCCGCCACACCACCACGCATCGCGCCCTGCTGCAGCTGCCCAGCGGCGGCTGCCTGATCGACACCCCCGGCATGCGCGAGCTGAAGCTCACCGGCGAGGAAAACCTCGACCTGTTCGCCGACATCGACGCCCTGGTCGAACGCTGCCGCTTCGCCGACTGCGGCCACGGCAGCGAGCCGGGCTGCGCGGTGCAGGCGGCGCTGGACAACGGCGACCTCTCCGCCGAGCGCTGGCGCAATTACCTCAAGCTGCGCGACGAGCGCGAAGAACAGGCCGCCACGCTGGAGGCGCGCCTGCGCCGGCAGCGCGGCGGACGTCCGCCGACCAAGCCGCACGGGCATCGCGGACGCGACAAAGAATGAGCAAGCACCCGGGTCAGGAGCCAGCCATGAACGCCGTCACCGCCACGCTCACGCCCACCTTGCAACGTTATGCCGAGCTGGATCAGCGCCTGCTGGCGGCCGTAAAGGCCATCCGCATCCTGCCCACCGTGGCCTGGCCGGCGACCCTGGAAAACCGCTTGATCGCCGCCTTCACCAAGGGTGATTTCAGCCTGCCGCAGGTCGACTACCCGCGCCCGGACCTGTCCGAGGCGCGCGCCGAACTGGCCAGGATCGAACGCGAGGCCGGCCACGACGACCCGATGGGCGAATACCTGTGCCGCACCGCCGAGTCCTGGCGCATCGCCGCGGAAATGCTCGAGGCAGTGGGCACGGCCGGCTTCACCGCGCCGTCGATCGTGCTGTACGGCCGCCCGGGCGATCCGATCCCCGGCAGCGACCGCAGCAACCTCGATGCGGCGCGCTACTTCGTGGAGCTGTCGGACGAACTGGGCTCGGACCTGCTCGGCGACGACGACAGCGCCACCATGCAGGCCGACGTGCTGCGCGCCGACCTGGCCGCCACGCTGGACCGCTTCTTCGGCGAAGGCGTCATCAACGTCGAGGTCGACGACGAACTCACCGCCAAGGCCGCGGCCGGCGCCACCCGCATCCGCCTGCGCGGCGGCACGCGCTTCAGCGAGTACGACCGCCACCAGCTGCTGGCCCACGAGGCCTACGTGCATTCGCTGACCGCGCTCAACGGCCGCGCCCAGCCGGTGCTGGCCTCGCTGGCGCGCACCTCGCCGCGGGTCACGGCCACGCAGGAAGGGCTGGCGGTGTTCGCCGAGCTGATGTCCGGCGCAATCGACATCGCGCGGCTCAAGCGCATCAGCCTGCGCATCCTGGCCATCGACATGGCGCTCAACGGCGCCGACTTCGTCGAGGTCTACAAGTATTTTTCCGACTGCGGGCAGAACCCGTTCGACAGCTTCCACTCGGCCCAGCGCGTGTTCCGCGGCGTGCCGCTGGACGGCGGTTCGGCCTTCGCCAAGGACAACGTGTACCTGAGCGGCCTGCTCACCGTGCACACCTTCTTCCGCTGGGCGCTCAAGCAGCGCCGCATGGACATGCTGCGCCACCTGTTCGCCGGCAAGCTGGCGCTGCACGACGTGCTGAGCCTGCAGCCGCATTTCGAATCCGGCGCGATCGTGCCCCCGCGCTGGCTGCCGCCGTGGATGCAGCACGTGCATGGCCTGGCCGGCAAGCTGGCGTTCTCGCTGTTCGTCAACCGCATCCACATGGGACGGGTGCAGGCCGAGAGCCTGTCGCTGAGCCTCTAGCACATTCCGGTTAGAGGCCCGCTGCGCGCTTGCGCGGCGTGGCTTAATGCCGCACATCCGCGCTCGCCATACGCGTACGTTCTTGCGCATTGCGCAAGGGAACCGTGGCAGTGCGGTGCTACCATGCCGCGATGTTGCCGCCAGCGGCACACCCCTTCCTCCGCATCCTCAGCGAATCGCGCACTCATGGCACTCCCCGAAGAACTTCGACTCGCCGCCCTCGAATACCACCGCCTGCCGCGCCCCGGCAAAATCAAGGTTTCGGCCACCAAGGCCATGGTCACCCAGCGCGATCTGTCGCTGGCTTATTCGCCCGGCGTGGCCTACGCCTGCGAAGCCATCGTCGAGGACGCCAACGCCGCCAGCGAGATGACCGCGCGCGGCAACCTGGTGGCGGTGATCACCAACGGCACCGCGGTGCTGGGCCTGGGCGACATCGGCCCGCTGGCCGGCAAGCCGGTGATGGAAGGCAAGGGCGTGCTGTTCCAGAAGTTCGCCGGCATCGACGTGTTCGACATCGAGATCGACGAGCGCGACCCGGACAAGCTGGTCGACATCATCGCCAGCCTCGAGCCCACCTTCGGCGGCATCAACCTCGAAGACATCAAGGCGCCGGAGTGCTTCATCGTCGAGCGCAAGCTGCGCGAGCGCATGAAGATCCCGGTATTCCACGACGACCAGCACGGCACCGCGATCATTGTTGGTGCCGCCGTGCTCAACGCGCTGGAAGTGGTGGGCAAGAAGATCGAGGACGTGAAGCTGGCCACCGCCGGCGCCGGCGCGGCCGGCATCGCCTGCCTGGACATGCTGGTGGCGCTGGGCCTCAAGCCTGAGCACATCCTGGCCTACGACCGCGAAGGCGTGCTGTACACCGGCCGCGATCACATGGACCCGGACAAGCAGCGCTATGCGCGCGACACCAAGGCGCGCACCCTGGCCGAGATCGTCGACGGCGCGGACATCTTCCTGGGCCTGTCCGCCGGCGGCGTGCTGAAGGCCGAGATGGTCGCCACCATGGCGCGCCAGCCGGTCATCCTGGCGCTGGCCAACCCCAATCCCGAGATCCTGCCGGAAGACGCCAAGCGCGTGCGGCCGGACTGCATCATCGCGACGGGCCGTTCGGACTATCCGAACCAGGTCAATAACGCGCTGTGCTTCCCCTATATCTTCCGCGGCGCGCTGGACGTCGGCGCCACCGGCATCAACGAGGCGATGAAGACCGCCTGCGTGCGCGCCATCGCCGAGCTGGCCCGCATGGAAGCCGGCGATCTGGCCAGCGCCTACGGCGGCGACGTGCCGACCTTCGGCGAGGAATACCTGATCCCGCGCCCGTTCGACCCGCGCCTGCTGGTGATGCTGGCGCCGGCGGTGGCGCAGGCGGCGATGGATTCGGGCGTGGCCACGCGTCCCATCACCGACATGGACGCCTACAAGGAAAAGCTCGGCCAGTTCATCTACCGCACCGGCCTGCTGATGAAGCCGGTGTACGAGCGCGCCCGCGCCGACCGCCAGCGCGTGGTCTACGCCGAGGGCGAGGAAGAGACCGTGCTGCGCGCGGTGCAGACGGTGATCGACGAGCGCCTGGCCCTCCCGATCCTGATCGGCCGCCCCAGCGTGATCGAGACGCGCATCCAGCGCCTGGGCCTGCGCATGAAGGCCGGCGTCGATTTCGAGCTGACCAATATCGACGACGATCCGCGCTTCAACGACTACTGGCAGCAGTACCACGCGCTGACCGAGCGGCGCGGCGTGTCGCCGGCGGCGGCCAAGAACCTGCTGCGCTCGCGGCCCACGCTGATCGCCTCGCTGATGGTCGAGCGCGGCGAGGCGGACGCGATGATCTGCGGCCTGGTCGGGCGCTTCCACAAGAAGCTCGGCTACATGCGCAGCGTGTTCGGGCTGGACCCGGGCGTGCAGTGCACCTCGGCCATGACCGGCGTGATCAACGACCAGGGCGCCTGGTTCTTCCTGGACACCCACGTGCAGGTCGACCCCACCGCCGAGCAGATCGCCGAGGCCACCCTGCAGGCCAGCTACCGCCTGAAGCTGTTCGGCATCGAGCCGAAGGTGGCGTTGCTGTCGCATTCCAACTACGGCAGCCACGACAACCCCAGCGCGGCGAAGATGCGCAAGGTCTACGAGCTGCTGAAGTCGCGCATGCCCAAGCTGGAGATGGACGGCGAGATGCAGGCCGACACCGCCTGGGACGAGGGCCTGCGCACGCGCATGTTCCCCAACACCACGCTGACCGGCCGCGCCAACCTGTTCGTGATGCCGAACCTGGACGCCGCCAACATCACCTACAACATGGTGCGCGTGATGACCGACGGCGTGGCGATCGGCCCGATCCTGATGGGCGTGGACAAGCCGGCGCACATCCTCACCCCGGCCTCGACCCCGCGCCGCGTGGTCAATATGACCGCCATCGCCGCGGTGGATGCGCAGATCCGCGCGCAGCAGAAGAACCGCTGATGCTGTGAGCCCCTCTCCCACTGGGAGAGGGGTTGGGGTGAGGGTACGGGCGGAGCGCAAGAGTGATGTGCACCGCTCCGGCCGAACCCTCATCCGGCTGCCGCCACCTTCTCTCCCACGGGGACTACCTTCGGGTCGCCAGAGGGAGAAGGGTTCCAGCTTCAAGGTTTATCGAGAACCGGCGCTCATCCGCCGGTTCTTTTTTTGCCATTTCTAAATAGCCCCCAGCCCCCATGCGGCGCCGTATCGACCCCTGTCGAATTGGCGGCCCGACCCCGCCGGAGCTAAACTCGGACGGTTCCCGCATCCCCGATGCACCACCTGCAGCCGCGCCGGTTCCCGGCGTCGCGGAGAGAAGACTCCCCATGGATCAGCTCGACGACATCCTCCACCAGGACCTCGACCCCACCGAAACCCAGGAATGGGTCGATTCGCTCAATGCGGTCATCAACCATGACGGCACCGAGCGCGCGCACTACCTGCTGGAAAAGATGGTCGACTCGACCCGGCGCGCCGGCGGCTACCTGCCGTTCAATCCCACCACCGAATACGTCAACACCATCGCGCCGGCCAACGAGGCGAAGATGAGCGGCGACGCGGCGATCGAGTGGCGCATCCGCACCCTGATCCGCTGGAACGCCATGGCGATGGTGGTGCGCGCCAACCGCAAGCCGGGCGAACTGGGCGGCCATATCGCCAGCTTCGCGTCCTCGGCCACGCTGTACGACGTGGGCTTCAACCATTTCTGGCGCGCACCCAGCGCCGACCACCCGGGCGACCTGGTGTTCCACCAGGGCCATTCCAGCCCGGGCATCTATGCGCGCTCCTTCCTGGAAGGCCGCATCGGCGAAGACCAGCTCGACCTGTTCCGCATGGAAGTGGCGGGCAAGGGCCATGGCCTGTCCTCGTACCCGCATCCGTGGCTGATGCCGGATTACTGGCAGGTGCCCACCGTGTCGATGGGCCTGGGTCCCATCCAGGCCATCTACCAGGCGCAGTTCTGGAAGTACCTGGAGCACCGCGGCCTGGTGCCGAAGTCCGACCGGAAGATCTGGTGCTTCATGGGCGACGGCGAGACGGATGAACCCGAGTCGCTCGGCGCCATCTCGCTGGCCGGCCGCGAAGGCCTGGACAACCTGGTGTTCGTGATCAACTGCAACCTGCAGCGCCTGGACGGTCCGGTGCGCGGCAACGGCAAAATCATCCAGGAGCTGGAAGGCGTATTCCGCGGCGCCGGCTGGAACGCCATCAAGGTGATCTGGGGCAGCTACTGGGATCCGCTCCTGGCGCGCGACAAGAACGGCGTGCTGCAGAAGCTGATGATGGAAACCATCGACGGCGAATACCAGGCCTGCAAGGCCTTCGGCGGCGCGTACACGCGCGAGCATTTCTTCGGCAAGTATCCGGAGACGCGCGAGATGGTCGCCAACCTCAGCGATGACGACATCTGGCGCCTCAACCGCGGCGGCCACGATCCGCACAAGGTCTATGCGGCCTATCACCAGGCGGTGAACACCAAGGGCATGCCCACGGTGATCCTGGCCAAGACGGTGAAGGGCTACGGCATGGGCGCGGCCGGCGAGTCGCAGAACCCCACGCACCAGCAGAAGAAGCTGGACGACGAGGCGGTGCGCCACTTCCGCGACCGCTTCAACATCCCGGTGACCGACGACAAGCTCAAGGACGTGCCGTACTACCACCCCGGCAAGGACTCGCCGGAAGTGCAGTACATGCTGGAGCGCCGCCGCGCGCTGGGCGGCTCGCTGCCGCAGCGCCGCCGCACCTCCGACGTGAAGCTGAAGGCGCCGGAGCTGTCGGCGTTCGAGCAGATCACCAAGGGCACCGGCGAGCGCGAGATCTCCACCACCATGGCTCTGGTGCGCGGCATGAACCTGCTGCTGCGCGACAAGCAGATCGGCGAGCGCATCGTGCCGATCGTGGCCGACGAGGCGCGCACCTTCGGCATGGAAGGCATGTTCCGCCAGATCGGCATCTACGCGCCGTTCGGCCAGAAATACCGCCCGCAGGACGCCGACCAGCTGCTGTACTACCGCGAAGACCAGAAGGGCCAGGTGCTGCAGGAAGGCATCTCCGAGGCCGGCGGCATGGCCGCCTGGATGGCCGCGGCCACCAGCTACAGCATCAGCAACCAGCCGATGCTGCCGTTCTTCATCTATTACTCGATGTTTGGTTTCCAGCGCATCGGCGACCTGGCCTGGGCGGCCGGCGACATGCGCGCGCGCGGCTTCCTGATCGGCGGCACCTCCGGCCGCACCACGCTCAACGGCGAGGGCCTGCAGCACGAGGACGGCCATTCGCACCTGCTGTCCGGCGCGATCCCGAACGTGAAGTCGTACGACCCGACCTTCTCCTACGAAGTGGCCGTGATCATGCAGGACGGTACGCGCCGCATGCTCCAGGAGCAGGAGGACGTGTACTACTACATCACCGTGATGAACGAGAACTACAGCCATCCGGACCTGCCGGCCGGCGTGGAAGAACACATCATCAAGGGCATGTACCTGTTCAAGGACGCCGGCAAGCCGAAGAAGGGCGAGCCGCGCGTGCAGTTGCTCGGTTCCGGCACCATCCTGCGCGAAGTGATCGCCGCGGCCGAACTGCTGGAGAAGGATTTCGGCGTCACCGCCGACATCTGGTCCGTGCCCAGCTTCAGCGAAGTGCGCCGCGACGGTTTCGACGCCGAGCGCTGGAACCGCCTGCATCCGGAAGCCGAGCAGCGCGTGCCGCACGTCACCGCCCTGCTGCAGGGCCGCCAGGGCCCGGCCATCGCCTCCACCGACTACGTGCGCGAGTTCGCCGACCAGATCCGCGCCTTCGTGCCGGACGGCATGCGCTACACCGTGCTGGGCACCGACGGCTTCGGCCGCTCGGACACCCGCGAGCACCTGCGCGGCTTCTTCGAAGTGGACCGCTACTGGATCGCCCAGGCCGCACTGTCGGCGTTGGCGAAGGAAGGCAAGGTCAATCCGAAGGACGTGGCGCGTGCGATGAAGGAGTACAAGCTGGATTCGGAGAAGCCGAATCCGCTGTACGTCTGATGCGCAAGCGTTGAGAAATAAAAAAACCCGCCGAAAGGCGGGTTTTTTAATTTTGTCGCGTCACCCGCCGAAAGGCGGGTTTTTTTTGGCCGTCTGAACGTCCGCATCAATCGTCGTCGCGGAGCGCCCGGCGCAGCAGCAGGAAGGCGCCGATGGTGCCGGCCACGATCGCCGCGGTCGCCACCGGATGGCGGCTCACCTGGCGGCGCAGGCGGCGGTATTGATAATTGGCCTCGTCGGCGATGTCCTCGGCGGCGTGCGAGAGGCGGCGGGCGTAGTCCACCTTGTCGCGGCCGAAGCGGCGGCGCAGGTTGCGGCCGCGTTCCACCAGGTCGTCGGCGTGGCTGCCTGCGACGTCCGCGTAATGGCGTGCGCGGTCGCGCATCTGGTCGCCGATGCCGTTGATGGTGCTCTCGATATCGCGTTGACGGCCCATGGCAGTTCTCCTCCGATGCAGGGTTAAAGACCATGCCAGCGCCATCGTGAGCGGTGCGTAAACAGCGCCGTCACGGTTCAGCCGGCTGCGTTTCAATCCACCATGGCGTACGGCCCGCCGCGTTCCAGCGCGCGGCGATATGCCGGCCGCGCATGGATGCGCTCGAGGAAATCCCACAGGCGCGGATGGCTGGCGGCGGTGAGTCCCGCACGCGAGGCGGCGGCCTCCACCGGGAAACTCATCTGGATATCGGCCGCGCCGAACTGCTCGCCGCCGAACCAGGGCGCGTGGGCCAGCTCGCCTTCCAGATAGGCCAGGTGGTTTTTAAGCTGCGGATCGACGAACACCCGCTGCACCTTGCCCGCGATGCCGCGCAGCAGCGGCTTGACGAAGAACGGCGCGGGGCTTTTCGGCAGGCGCTGGAACACCAGCTTCAGCAGCAGCGGCGGCATCGCCGAACCTTCGGCGTAGTGCAGCCAGTACGTGCTGCGCAGGCGCTGCGGCGTGCCCGGCGCCGGCAGCAGGCGGCCGTTGCCGTAGCGGTCGGCGAGGTATTCGATGATGGCGCCGGATTCGGCCAGGGTCAGCTCGCCGTCGGTGATCACCGGCGACTTGCCCAGCGGATGGATGCGGCGCAGTTCCGGCGGCGCCAGCAGGGTCTTGGGGTCGCGCTGGTAATGCTTGATCTCGTACGGCAGCTCCAGCTCTTCCAGCAGCCACAGGATGCGCTGCGAGCGGGAGTTGTTGAGATGGTGGACGGTGATCATCGGATTCCCTTCATGGCAGGCGACGTGGCATTACAGCGTATTGGCCGCATGTTCGCCCGCCTCGGCGGGGTCCGGTTCGGCATGCAGCTTCTGGCGCCGGCGCAGGGAAGGGAACATCCACATCCACAGACCCACCACCACCAGGGTGCCGATGCCGCCGATCAGCGTAGCGTTCACCGCGCCCAGCCAGGCGGCGAGCAGGCCGGATTCGAACTCGCCCAGCTGGTTGGAGGTATTGATGAAGATCGCATTGACCGCGCTCACCCGCCCGCGCATGTCGTCCGGCGTATCCAGCTGCACCAGCGCGCCGCGGATCACCATGCTCACCATGTCGAACGCGCCCAGCGCGAACAGCGCCGCCAGCGAGAGCCACAGCCAGGTGGATACCGCGAACACCAGCGTCGCCACGCCGAAGCCCGCGACCGAGGCGAACATCAGCGTGCCCACGCGCCGCTCCAGGTTGTGCCGCGCCAGCCACACCGACATCAGCAGCGCGCCCACCGCCGGCGCCGCGCGCAGCAGGCCCAGGCCCCAGGGGCCGGTGTGCAGCACATCCTTGGCGAAGATCGGCAGCAGCGCGGTGGCGCCGCCGAGCAGCACGGCGAACAGGTCGAGCGAGATCACGCCGAGCACGTCCGGCCGCGCGCGGATGAAATGCACGCCGGCGAACAAGGTCTTCAAGGTGGCCGGTTCGCGCTTCGGCTGCGCCTGCTCGTAGCGCAGGCGGCTCATCAGCAGCACCGCGACCAGATACAGCAGCGCGCACACCACGTAGACCACGCCGGGGCCGGCCACGTACAGCAGGCCGCCCAGCGCCGGGCCCATGATCATCGCCGCCTGGCCGGCCGAACCGTTCACTGCCATCGCGCGGCCCAGCAGCGCGGGCGGCACCAGCGCCGGCAGCATCGACTGCATCGCCGGAAACTCGAAGGCCTTGGCCACGCCGATCACGAACACCAGGGCCAGGATGCTGGCCTCGTGCGCCGCATGCAGCAGGCTGAGCGCGGCGAGCACGGCGATCGCAAGCAGATCCACGATCTGCCCCAGCAGCACGATGCGCCGCCGCTCGAACTGGTCGGCCACATGGCCCGCCGGCAACGCCAGCACCACGGATGGAATGAATTGCACCAGGCCGATCAGGCCGAGGTCGAGCGCGCGTCCGGTGATCTCGTAGATCTGCCAGCCCACCGCCACGGAGAGCATCTGGAAACCGAAGCCGGAGGCGATGCGCGCGAACCAGAACTGCACGAAGGCGGGGTGTTGCCGCAGGGAGGCGGCGGAGGTCGAGTTCGACATGGGAGTCCTTGCCGGGGATCGCGCATTGTAGTCGCGCTCCCCGGCCGGCTTGACGCCATCGTGCCGCCGATTTGATCCGCGATTGCCCCGCGCGCCGCTACGGTGGGCGCAAGTTCAAACGCGGAGAGCACGCATGGCCCGGTCCGCCGATCATGTCTATACCGATGAACCCACCATCCTGGCCCTGGAAGCGCTGGTGCGCGAACTGCCGACCAACGGCCGCGTGCGCCTGGAGCTGACCAACGGCGACCGCTGCGAGGGCGTGATCGTCGAACGCCCCAACGTGCAGCTCTATCTCGACCCCAGCGACCGGCGCGAAGGCATCAACGGCGAGCTGTGCCTGGAGCGCCCGGAGGCGCCGGACTGGCATCGCTGGGTCTGGCTCGACGAGATTGCGCGCGTCGAACATCTGGATTCGACGATGGGCAGCGAATGCTGACCGCACCTCGCCGCTGGCGTAGGTTGGGGTGAGCCATAGGCGAACCCCAACGTGGCGGGATCGTGCGGGTTTGTTGGGGTTCGCTGCGCTCACCCCAACCTACGCGTGACGCGTGAACCCATCGGCGCTCCACGCTTCGCTGCCCACGCCGTGGTGCACGAAGAACAATCCATCCGGATCGTAGCGACGCTTCGCCGCCGCCAGCCGCGGATAGTTGGAGCCCCAGAAGCGCTGCTGCCAGTCGCGCAGGAAGTAATCGCTCTCCGACACGTAGGAGCCCGCATCCGGCGCCACCTTCAGCAAGGCCTGCATGGCCTGGTCGATCTTCTGCGACTGCTGGCGCGCCTTGCCCAGCTCGGGCGCGCCGCCGGGCATGCCGGTGAAGGCCGGTTCGCCACCACTGGCGCAGATGGCCAGCGCGAAGGCCTCCAGCATGCCGGGGTTCGTCGCGGTGTCGCGGGCGCGTTCGATCGCATCGGCCGGCGCGCCGGCCAGGCCCTTGTTGAAGTGCAGCGCGTAGTCGAAGTGCTGCGAGGCGGCGAACAGGGCATCGGCGAGCGCGTCCTGCCGTCCCGGCTGCAGCAGCGCGGCCGGCATCCAGGCCGACTGATAGGAATGGATAAACCAGCCCACCTGGTCGTGGTCGCCGCGCCAGATCATGTGGTGCGCCGGCGAGCCGGGGCGGTCGTCCGGCACGATGTATTCCGGCGCGTGCTTGCGGAAGAACGCGGCGTCCCAGAAATGGCGGGCGGGCAGGGCGATGGCGTGGACCGGTTCGACCACGGTGTATTCCGGATGCTCCTTCAGCCAGGCCAGGAAGGGTTCCCAGGTCTGCTGCGCCTGCTCCTGGGTCAGCCCCTGGAACACCATCGAGATCTTCAGCGAGTCGCCGTCGCGGAAGGCCACCTGCTCGCCCCAGTGCGGGTTGAACAGCGCCTCGCGGTAGAACGCCACGAAGCGGCGGATCAGCGCGTGGAAGGCTTCGCGCGAGGAGGCCTTGATGCGCCCCATTGCCGCGCCGAAGAACTCCGGCAGGTCGAAGGTGCGCAGGGTCAGCCGCGTCACCACGCCCAGGCTGCCGCCGCCACCGCCCTTGATGCCCCAGAACAGTTCCGGGTCGTTGTAGGCATTGACCACGCGCACCTTGCCGTCGGCGGTGACGATCTCCGCCTCCAGCAGGTTGCCGGCCGCGCTGCCGAAACCCTTGGAGAAGCTGCCGAAGCCGCCGCTCTGGACCAGCCCCGCTACGCCCACCGTGGCGCAGCCGCCACCCTGCACGTAGCGGCGGGCCTGGGTGGTGACCGCGTCGTAGGCGTCGATCCACAGCGCGCCGGACTGCACGCTCACCGCCGGCAGCGGCGCGGTGCGGCCGGCGGCGCCCTGCGGCACGAAGGCGTCGTGCAGCTCGATGCGGTTCATATGGCGGGTCCATACCAGCAGCGAGTCCGGCGCCTCCGAGGTGCCCTGGTAGCTGTGGCCGCCGCCCTTCACCACCAGGCGCAGGCGGTGCTGGCGGGCGAAGTTCACTGCGGCGGCGACGTCGGCCGCGCTCTCGGCCGCCACGGCGTAGGCGCTGGGCTGGGAGGTCCAGGCGTCGGCCCAGCCGCTGGTCTGGGTCAGGGCCGGGTCGTCGCCGAGGGCGAACGGGTTGTCCAGCTGCTTCAGCGCCTCGGTACAGGCGGCGGAGGGGCATTCGGCGAACGGCGAGCGCGGCTGCAGCAGGCGGCCGCCGACCTGGCGGCGCAGTTCGTCCCACCTGGCCGGCGCCGGCCAGCCGGGCTGGCCGGGGCGGACGCGCTGGAAGGCGAGCGGGCCGGCCAGCAGACGGGCCGCACCGGCGGACGGGATCGCCCCGGCGCGCAGCGCCAGCGGCAGCAGCGGAAGGGCGAGGGAGGCTTTGAGCAGGTCGCGACGGTTCATCGGAGGGTGGCTCGTGGAAGGCGCGGCGGCGCCGGATGCCACCCATGCTGTGCGGCGGGCGGCGGGCAACCCAGCGCCAAGTGATTGATCGCGGGCTGCAAGGGACGAATGGCGGACCCTGGTGACGAGCCGCCGCGCCCGTAGAATGCCGGCCATGCAAAACCGACCCAGCTTCGACGCCAGCTTCGACTACCGGGATTTCCAGCGCTGGCGCCGGCCGGTGGTGCGCGTGTTCTGGGTGCTGGTCACCCTGCTCAATACGACGTTCAACGCCATCGTCGCGCGGATGGACAACCCGCACCTGCCGGCCTGGGAACCCTGGACCTGGGAGTGGAGCAGCGGCCTGCTGATCCTGGCCCTGATCCCCGCCGTACTGGCGGTGGAGCAGCGCTGGCCGTTCCGCCTGGACAGCTGGCGCGCCAGCCTGCCCTGGCACCTGCTGGCCAGCGTGCCGTTCAGCCTGGTCCACGTGGCCGGCATGGTGGCGTTGCGGGGCGCGGTCTACGCGGCGATGGGCCGGCACTACGACTTCGGCACCTGGTGGCCGAATTTCGGCTACGAGTACCTCAAGGACGTCCGCACCTATTTCCTGATCATCGCTCTGGTCAGCCTGGCCCGGCTGTGGCTGATGCGCTGGCAGGGCGAGGCGCGCCTGCTGGCCGAGCCCGACGAAGGCCCGCCGGTGGAACCGGTGGAGCGGCCGGAGCGCTTCCTGGTGCGCAAGCTGGGCAAGGAGTTCCTGGTCAATGCCAGCGAGATCGAATGGCTGCAGGCCTCGGGCAACTACGTGAACCTGCATGTGCGCGGCCGCGACTATCCGCTGCGCAGCACCATGGCCAGCATCGAGGAGCGCCTGGATGCGCGCCGCTTCCTGCGCGTGCACCGCAGCTTTGCGATCAACCTCGACTACCTGGCCGAGATCGAACCGCTGGACGCCGGCGAGGCGCGCCTGCGCATGCGCGACGGCGCCGTGGTGCCGTGCAGCCGGCGCTACCGCAGCCAGTTGCGCGAGCGCTTCGGCGACGCGCCGGCCGGCGCCTGAGCGGTTGCGCCATCGGGCGCGCCGTTTCACTCTTGGCTTCTTTCCAACTCACGGGTACCGCCGATGAACCTGCCGCGCCTTCGCCCTGCCGTCCTGGCCGCTTCGTTCGTTTTCGCCGGCGTGCTGGCCGGCTGCTCGCCGTCCGGCGGCGACCAGGCCGCCGCACCGGCGCAGGCGCCGCAGGCCGACGAGTCGGCGCAGAAGCTGGAGACCTACCGCCAGCTGCTGCGCATCCATAACGACGAGATGGCCACCTCGATGGGCAAGGAGATCGTCAGCCGCTACCCCGGCAGCGAGGCCGCCAAGGAAGTGCAGCAGACCCTGCCGGAGGTGGAAAAGCGCTGGAAGGAAAACAGCGAGAAGAACCGCCTGCAGGGCCTGTGGCTGTACCAGGTGTCGCCGATGGCCGGCGGCACGCAGTCCACCGCCACCATCTACAGCAGCCAGCCTTCCGGCAACGACCGCGTGCGGCTGGTGCTGCGCAGGCACACCGAGTGGGGGCAGAACGCCTTCCTGTATGCCGGTGGCGAGCATGGCTTCGTGTGCAAGGGCAACTGCACGCTCAAGGCCGTGGTCGACGGCAAGGACACCGGCATCAAGGCGTTCGCGCCGAGCACCGGCGAGCCGGCGCTGATGATCCGCGACGACAAGGCGTTCATCGCCATGCTGGCGAAGTCGAAGAAGATGTCGATCGACGTCACCATGCAGGACGGCGAGAAGAAGCTCACCCTGGTGTACGAAGTCGGCGGCTTCGATGCGGACAAGTGGCAGCCGGTGGGCAAGGGCGGCGCCAAGAAGAAATAACGCAAGGTGCACCGCGGAAGGCGCCGCGCGTTCCGATGCGGGTCTCCTTCCACTGGAGGACATGCCATGTTCGCCCACCGTGTTCTGTTCGCCGCCATCGCCGTGCTCGGCATGGCGGCATGTTCCAGCGTGCCGTATGCGCAGCGCATCGGCGCGCGCCAGGCCGCCTATAAGGAAGCCGCGCGCGATCCGGTGCGCAGCTTCCGCTTCTTCGAGCTGTATTCGTGGGAACCGCTGGGCGATAGCCAGCTGGCCATCTATACGCGGCCGAACGAGGCGTATCTGGTGAGCGTGATGGGGCCGTGCCCCGATCTGGAATTCACCAACGCCATCGGCCTCACCTCCAACTTGAACGAAGTGCAGGTGCGCTTCGACAAGGTGCTGACCGGACGGCGCGACATCCCCTGCACCATCGGCGAGATCCGCCCGGTGGACCTGGCGAAACTCAAGTCCGTCGAACACGAGCAGCGCAAGATCCAGTCCGCGCAGCGCGATGCAGACGCGGCGGATAAACCTTCGCCATGAACGAGCCGCAGATCTTCTGCCCGCGCTGCGCCTGGCGCCCGCAGGGCGAGGACCGCTGGCAATGCTCGCCGCGCATGGGCGGCTGCGGCACGGTGTGGAACACGTTCTGGACCGCCGGCGTCTGCCCCGGCTGCAGCTATCGCTGGCAGATCACGTTCTGCCCGTCGTGCCGGCAGTTTTCGCCGCATGAGGATTGGTATCACTGGCCGGAGGGGGCTACGCGGGAGCGCGAGCAGGAGTCGGTAATCGGCAGCGACTGAGTTCGTGGTTTCCCGTATCAGTCCAAGATGGAATCCTTCTCCCATCGGCGACCCGAAGGTAGTCCCCGTGGGAGAGAAGGTGGCGGCAGCCGGATGAGGGTTCGGCCGGAGCGGTGCACATCACCCTCGCGCTCCGCCCGTACCCTCACCCCAACCCCTCTCCCAGGGGGAGAGGGGCTTCAAGTCAGTTGAGAAACAGCTTCTCCGCAATCTTCGCCAGCGGCTTCTCCACCATGCCCTGCACGCGCGGCGGCAGGTCCAGCGGCTTGAGCAGCATCTTCACCGTCATCTCGGCGGGGATGTTGCGGCGGAGCAGGGCCTGGGCGCGGCCGGTGATGCGCTTGAACTCCGCCTGGTTGTCCACGTGCTGCGGATAGCACTGGTTGAACACGTGGCGCAGCGCGATGTCGCTGTCCTCGCTCTTGATCTCGTTGACCCGGCGCAGCAGGGTGCGGAACACCTTGTAGCGGCCGAAGCCTTCGCGTTCGCGGTACAGCCGGTAGTGCTGGTAGAAGTGCTTGTAGTGGCGCACTTCGTCGCTCTTGATGTGGTTGGTGAGCTGCTTGAGCACCGGCTCGTCGGTGATGTCGTTGAGCGCGCGGTACAGGCTGGCGGTGCCGGTTTCCACCACGCAGCGCGCGGCCAGTTCCAGGCCGCGGCTGGGTTCGAGTTCGTCGGCGGTGCAGACCTTGCCGTATTCGTCCCAGAACGAGCGGAAGCCGCGCTCCCAATCGAACTCCGGCCACACCTTGCGCACATAGGCGGCGAGCGCGCGGCCGTGCTGCAGTTCCTCGTGTTCCCAGTGCTGGCTCAGCCAGGTCTGCAGGGCCTCGTCGCCGGCGAAGTGGTCGATCAGGTTATGCGTGTACAGGTCCGAGCCGCTTTCCACGAAGGACGCGCTGCACAGCAGGAAGAAAAGGTCTTCGTTGTGGCGGACGCGCTCGAATTCGATGCGGTCCAGATCCAAGCTGTCCAGAGTCCAGGGCAGGGTGGTGTTGTAGCTCACGCGGCATTTCCTGTGCGGGCCCGGGCCGTTCGGAGCGGGGCGCGCGCCGGCCTGGCATGACTGTTATATGACAAAGCATACGACGAGACCGGGGTCTGGGATTAATGACTGCCGACCTGGAAGAGCCGGCCTGGACGAGCCACGGGGCACGGCAAGAAGTTGCGCGCTGCGCCCCCGCCGCCTCAGCGCACCACCGTCACCGGCACATGCGCCCGCGCGAGCATATCGTCGGAGACCGAACCGAGCAGCCAGCGCCCCAGCGCGCCGCGCTCGGTGTGGCCGATCACGATGTGGTCGATGCCGTGCCGTCGCACCTGTTCCAGCAGCACCTCGCCGGGGCAGCCGGACATCACTTCCACGTCGATCAGCCCGGCCGCGTCGGGCAGCAGGGCGCGCAGTTCGGCCAGCAGTTCGCCGGCGCGTTGCGCGCCGGAATCGGCCATCAGCAGGGCGCAGGTATCGGCCGCGCCTTCCACCAGTTTCACTGCGTTGACCACCCGCACGCGGCCGCCGCAGGCCTGGGCCAACGCCACCGCGAAGCGCAGCGCGCGCTGCGAGGAAGGCGAGCCGTCATAGCCGACCAGCGAGTACTTCATGAGCCGCCTCCTCGGGCGGATGGAGCGTGGAACTCAGTATGCGACCTGCCGGCAGCGCCGTTCGACATGCGTCTTCTTGGACTGCTGGTTTTCCTGGATCTTCTTGCCCGCATAGCCGCCGCCGACCGCGCCGGCCACGGTGGCCAGGGTGCGGCCCTTGCCGCCGCCGACCTGGTTGCCCAGCACGCCGCCGGCCACCGCGCCGATGGCCATGCCGGCGATCTGGTGCTGGTCCTTGGGCTGGTCCTGCACGGTGACGTTCTCGCACACGGTGCGCGTGCGCGGCTTGCTGGTGGAGTTCTGCGCATGCACCGCGTTGCCGGCGCACAGCAGGCAGGAAAGGCCGAAGGCGAAGGCGGTCCGCGTGTTCATGGCGAGTCCTTATCGGTTCCGGTGGAACAAGAGTCTGCGCGGGCTTCCGTTAGCGGTAGATCAAGAACACACGTTTTGCACGCGGCTCTCACGGGCCTTGTCGAACGCTGAACGGCACCACCCGGCTTCGCCGTCCGTTCAGCCACCGCGCCTACCATGGCGACCGGGTACTGACCCAACCGAGTTAAAGGAGAGCGACATGATCAAGCGTTCGATGGGAATGATGGCTCTGGTGCTGGCAATGGCGGGCGGCATGGCCGCGACGGGAAGCGCACGGGCTGCCGACGCGAACGTGGATTGCAAGCTGCGGTTTAATCTCTCGGGCTGGTCGATCATCTACAAGCACGCCGAGGGCAACGGCACCATCACCTGCGACAACGGCCAGAAGGCCACGGTCAAGATCGAGGTGATCGGCGGCGGCCTGACGGCAGGCAAGTACCGCATCGACGACGGCAAGGGCGACATCAGCCACGTGCGTTCGATCGACGACGTATTCGGCGACTACGCCCAGGCGGGCGCCGAGGCCGGCGTGGTCAAGAGCGGCCAGGCGCAGGTGCTGACCAAGGGCACCACGTCGCTGGCGCTGGCCGGTACGGGCGAGGGCGTGAACCTCGGCATATCGGTGGGCAAGTTCAGCATCAAGCGTCCGTAAGCTTTGCTGGTTCGATGCTTCGGAAGGGCGCCCTCGGGCGCCCTTCTTTTTTGGCGCAGGCGTACACTCCGCCAGTTCCCTTTTCCCCATGGAGTGCCGTCATGCGCCGTAACTTCCTGTTGTTCGCCTTGATTCTCCTGGCCGGGCTGGCCGCCCCGGCTTTCGCCGACGACGCGCCGGCTTCCGCGCTGCCGCAGGTAGGCCAGGCCGCGCCGGATTTCCGCCTGCAGGACCAGAACGGCAAGTGGCACACGCCGGCCGATTTCCATGGCCATTGGCTGGTGCTGTATTTCTATCCGAAGGACTTCACCCCGGGCTGCACCACCCAGGTCTGCACCTTCCGCGACGACGTGGCCAAGCTGCGCAAGGCCGGCGCGATGGTGGTGGGCGTGAGCCTGGATGACGTGAAGTCGCATGCCGACTTCGCCGCCAAGTACCACGTGCCGTTCCCGTTGCTGGCCGACAGCGACAAGAAGGTGGCCACCGCCTACGGCGTGCTGACCTCCAAGATGGGCATGAACTACGCCAAGCGCACCACCTTCCTGATCGATCCGGAAGGCAAGGTGGCCAAGGTCTACCAGGATGTGGATCCGGAGAAGAACTCCGCCCAGGTGCAGTCGGACCTGACCACGCTGAAGTCCTCGGACAAGGCTTCTTCCTGATGCTGTTGAAGGTGCGCAAGGACGCGGCGGGCTCGCGCGAGTTCGCCGCGTGGCCTGTCGCCGTCTGGTTGCTGTTGCTGCTCGCCGCCTATGGCGGCGTGCAGTACCTGCGCTTCGGTTTCTATGATTACCTGGCCGGGGCGCTGGGCGTGATCGTGGTCTGCGCCGGCTGCGTGCTGCGGCAGGACTGGGCGCGACTGGCGATGCGCGCGACGGCCGTGCTGCTGGCGTGCTGGGCGGCCTATTCCGGCGTGGCGATGTGGCAGGGGCACGAGCGGTTCGACATCGCGCGGCAGGCGGCGCTGGCCAATCCGCAGCTGGGCGACGTGGCCTTGATGATGGTCGAGCGCGCGTGGCGCATCTTCCAGGTGCAGCTCGCGATCATGGCCATCGGCGTGCCCCTGCTGCTGTGGCTGGCCTGGACCATGGGCCGCCCCAAGGTCGCCGCGCAGTTCCATACGCGGCGCCGCTGAAGCCGTAAGTTCAGCCCGGGTTGTCCGGCGACGGGCTATCGCTGCATGCCTCCTGTTCCGAGGACGCTGCATGCGCCGCCTGATCCCCTCCGCCCTGCTGGCCCTGGCCAGCCTGGGCCTGCACGCGCAGGACCTGGCCACCACCTGCCAGGCCAGCAGCAGCTACGACGTCACCCTGAAGCCGGCCGAGCTGTCGTTCGACCGGCCGCAGCCGGCGCCCTTCCACGTCGAACTGCATGACGGCAGCCTGCGCACCGACGGCCAGCCGGTATCGCTGCGGCCGGAGGACCAGGACCGCATCGCCCTGTTCGAACGCGAACTGCGCGCCCTGGCGCCGCGCGCCAAGACGGTGGCGCGCAACGGCGTGGATCTGCTGGCGCAGTCGGTGCGCGAAGAAGCAGCCAACCTGGGCCTGAGCGCCGGCTCCATGGCCGACTTGAACCGGCGCCTGGACGCCCGCGTGGCGCAGCTGAAGCAACGCATCGACGCCAGCCAGAGCACCCACGACTGGCAGGGCGACCTGGCGGACCAGTACGCCAACCAGGTGGCGGGCGACCTGCTGCCGGTGATCGCCGGCGACCTCGGCCAGCAGGCCGTGCAGGCCGCCATGAGCGGCGACATGCAAGCCGCCGCCAGCCTGCGCGACCGCGCCGGCGACCTGGCCACCCAGCTGCGCCCGCGGCTGGAGCAGCGCATGCAGGCACTGCGTCCGCAGCTCCAGGCCCTGTGCCCGTCGATCCGCCGCCTGGCCGAATTGCAGCAGGGCGTGCCGGGCGCCAACGGACGAGCTCTGAACCTTTTGCAGATCGCCCAATGACGTCGGCAAACCGTTGCTGAGCGCCGCTTTTTTGGACACCCGGGGATTAATGCGCCGCTAAGCGGGCGAGTCCGAGCATAGCCGCATCGTCCACTACCCCAAGCACCGAACCGCCCGGAGGCGGTCGCCGTGTCGCATCTCGACCAGACTCTGTTCAACGCCCTGATCCGCCGCGGTATCGACGACCGTGACCTGCATCGGCGGGCCCTGGAGCGGGTGCGCGATCCGGCGCTGCAGATCCTGCTGTTCGAAAATCTGCAGACGCTGGATTCGCTGATCGCCGACCTGCAAGCGCAAGTGAGCGCCGATGGTGGCGAACCCGCGCAGCGCGGCACGCCCACCGGTTCGCTGCGGGTGCTGCTGGCGGACCTGTCCACGCGCTTTTCCGCACATCGCGACACGGCCTGGGTGCAGTGCCTGGCCCGCTACGAGTGCGGCCTGCTGCATAGCTTCGAGCGCCGCCTGCAGCGTGCCGGCCGCGCCGAGCCGGGCCTGAGCCGCCAGCTCGACCGGCTCTACGGCATGCACCGCGACATGCATTGCCTTGCTGGCACGACCCACGGTTGAGGACCTCATGACCGACGCGCAGGATGTGCTGGCCTTCTGGTTCGATCCCGATCACGAGGCGCTCTGGTTCGAGCGCAACGACGCTTTCGACGATGCCATCCGCACCCGCTTCGGCGCGCTGCACGAAGCGGCCGCGCGCGGGGAACTGGACAGCTGGATCACCCTGCCCGAAGGCTGGATGGCGCTGCTGCTGGTGCTCGACCAGTTCAGCCGCAACCTCCATCGCGGCGATGCGCGCACCTTCGCCTGCGACGCCAAGGCGCAGCGGCTGGCGCTGGAGGGCATCGCACAGGGTTTCGACGAACGGCTGCCGCCGGCCTGGCGCGTGTTCGCTTACATGCCGCTGGAACATGCCGAGGACCGCGCCCTGCAGGACCGCAGCGTGGCCCTGGTCGAAGGCCTGTGCGCGGCGTTTCCCGGCGAGGCCGTCTACACCAACTACCTCGGCTATGCGCAGCGCCACCGCGAGGTGATCGAGCGCTTCGGCCGCTTTCCCCACCGCAACGCCGTGCTCGGCCGCACCTGCACACCGGAAGAGCTGCATTACCTGGCTCAGCCCGGCGCCGGTTTCTGAGTTCCCTCACCCCTGCCTGGAAAGGAGTTCCACCATGCGCCGTCTCGTTCTGATGTCCGTGCTGGCATTGGCCAGCGTTGCCGTACATGCCGCCAGCACCCTGCGTGTCGGCAGCCAGGTGCTGGCCGTGGGTGAAAGCGCCTCGCGCGCGATCGAGCTGCTTGGCGAGCCGAGCTTCAAGGAGCCGATCGAGAGCAAGCAAGGCGGCTATGTCGGCCAGCGCTGGCAATACCAGCGCGAGAACAGCAAGGTCACCACCCTCACCGTGATCGGCGGCAAGGTGACCAAGATCGAGGAACTCAGCAACTGAGCCTGCCTGTCCGCGCGGCGTTGCCTTACATGCCGCGGCGGCATGCGCCGCTGATGCGTTTCGCCGCGCAAGCCTAAATTCACTCCCACGGCGCCGGTGGCGCCATGGGAGTGAATCATGCGTTTCTGGATGTGGATAGTCCTTTGCCTCTGCGCGGCAGCGCCGGCATGGGCGGACAGCTTGCGGGTCGGGCAGCAGGTGCTGGTCACCGGTGACAGCGCGGCGCGCGTGGTCGAGTTGCTGGGTCAGCCGGTTCACAAGGCCAGCGGCGGCAAGGCCGGTAAGGCGGCGAATAAACGCAGCGCCAAGGGCGGCAATCGCGCGAAACAGGCGGCAGGCAAGGCGACGGAAGGCGAGCGCTGGCAATACCGCCAGGGGCGCCGCACCGTCACCGTCGTGCTGGTGCAGGGCAAGGTGGCGCGTATCGAATAGCGGCGGCGCCGTAGCCGGCGCACGGATGCCGTGCCATAAAGGCGCCGATGCCAGGGAAGCCCGCCATGTCCACGCCTCAATCTGCTTCGCACCACGCTCGATCCGGCCTGCTGCGCGAACGCATCGCCGGCGGGCACGGCAAGGTGACGAATATCGAGCTGTTCTTCGACCTGGTGTTCGTCTACGGCGTGACCCAGCTGTCGCACACCCTGCTGCACGACCTCAGCCTGATCGGCGCGGCGCACGTCCTGCTGCTGTTCCTGGCGGTGTGGTGGGTGTGGATCTTCACCGGCTGGGTCACCAACTGGCTGGACCCGGACCGCATCGCGGTGCGCGCCATGATGCTGGCGCTGACCTTCGCCGGCCTGCTGCTGTCGGCTTCGCTGCCGCAGGCGTTCGGCGAGCGCGGTCTGCTGTTCGCCGGCGCCTACGTGGCGATGCAGGTGGGGCGTTCGCTGTTCATGGTGTGGGCGCTGCACCGCGGCGGCAGCGCATCCCAGCGCACCAACTTCATGCGCATCCTGCTGTGGCTGGGCGTGGCCGGCGCCTGCTGGCTGATCGGCGCATGGCAGGACGGCACGCCGCGCTTCCTGTGGTGGATCGCCGCGCTAGGCATCGAATACCTCGGCCCGGCTGCGTATTTCTTCGTACCGGGATTGGGCCGTTCGACCACCGCGGACTGGGACGTGGAAGGCGGCCACTTCGCCGAGCGCTGCAGCCTGTTCGTGATCATCGCGCTGGGCGAATCGCTGGTGGTCACCGGGTCGAGCTTCGCCGAATCCAGCGCCCTCGCCGACGCGGCCCCCGCCTTCGTGGCGGCCTTCCTGGGCTGCGTGGCGATGTGGTGGATCTATTTCGACCTGGGCGCGGAACGCGGCAGCCGCGCGATCCGCCATGCGGCCGATCCGGGGCGCACGGCGCGGCTGGCCTATACCTATCTGCATTTGCCGATCGTGGCCGGCATCGTGGTCAGCGCGGTGGGCGACGAACTGAGCCTCAGCCATCCGCACGCACGCTGCGAGCTGCCGGTGGCGATCGTGCTGATCGGCGGGCCGCTGCTTTATCTGCTGGGCAATGCGCTGTTCAAGATGACGGCGGGCCGCTGTCCTTTCCCGCTGTCGCATCTGGTGGGGCTGGTGCTGCTGGCCCTGCTGGCGGTGCCGGCTTTGCAATTGACGGTGTTCTGGCTGGCCACGCTCACCACGGTGGTGCTGCTGGTGGTGGCGGTGTGGGAGACCTTGTCGCTGCGCGGCATGCGCAAGCATCTGGCAACGCACGCGGGGCACGGATAAGCGTCACGGACTGGCGCACGTTGGGGTTCGCTGCGCTCACCCCAACCTACGTCGCTAGCGGCTCGCGGCCTCGCGCAGTTCGCCCAGCAGGCGTTCGGCCGTCCACACCACCGGCTTCGCTTCCGCCTCGCGCACCAGCTCGACGATGCGCCGATTGACCGGCGCCTTGCGCCCCGCACGTTCCGCCAGTTCCACCACCGCCCCATGCAGCGCATCGACCTCGGTGCGCCGCCCCGCCTGCAGATCCTCCCAGGTGGACGAACGCGCCAGCGGATCGATCGCCAGCATCCGCGACGCCAGGCGCGCGAACAGCGCATCGGGCAGCTTCAGCAGCGCGGGGAGCCAGTGCGGCGGCAGCGGAGTGAGCTTCGCGACCGGAAGATTCAAGCGAGCGAAGATCCCCAGCGCTTCCGCCTGCGCCAAGGCCAGGCAACGCCGCCACCCGCGCTGCGCGAGCTCATCGCGCAAGGGCAGGCCCGACAGCGCATTGATCGCATTGTTGAGATTGAACAGCAGCTTCGCCCGCTGCACCGCCGCCATATCGCGGCGCGGTTCGATCGGCAGCCCGGCCGCGGCGAACATCGGCAGATAAGGCTGCAGCGCCGGATGCTCCTCCACCATCAGCTCCCCGCTGGAACCCTGATGGAGCACACCCGGTTCCCGCTGCAGCACATTGAACGGCACCATGCCCGCCAGCACCGTGCGGCCGGGCAGTGCGGTGCGCAGCGTATCGGCGTTATGCAGGCCGTTCTGAAAGCTGATCACCAGCGCATCCGGCGGAAGCACCGCGGCCAGTTCCTGTCCCGCCTGCACCGTATCGCCGGACTTCACCGTCACCAGCACCAGCGGCGCAGAGGCATCCGCCGGCGCCGTGCATAAATCGAGCGACGCGCCATCGATCGTCCGATGGAACCCATGCAGATCGGTCAGCGTCATCCCGCGTTCGCGCAGCGTCGCCAGCATCCGCTCGCGCACCATGAAGCGCACCGCCGCATGCCCGTGCAAGCGCCCGCCGAGATAGCCACCGACACTGCCGGTGCCATAGACGACGATGTCCGCCGCCGCGCTCAAGCCACCGCCGCCGCTGCGGCACGCCCCGCGACACGCCCGGAGAACAGGCAGCCGCCGAGGAAGCTTCCTTCCAGCGCGCGGTAGCCGTGCAGGCCGCCACCGCCAAAACCCGCCGCCTCGCCCACCGCATACAAGCCTGGCAACGGCTGCCCATCCGGCGCCAGCACCCGCGCCTGTAGATCGGTCTCCAGTCCGCCCAGCGTCTTGCGCGTCAGCACGTGCAGGCGTACGGCGATCAATGGGCCGTTCGCAGGATCGAGCAGGCGATGCGGCTTGGCCACGCGCACCAGCTTGTCGCCGCGATAGCGCCGCGCGTTATGGATGGCCATCACCTGCGCATCCTTCGCGTAGGGGTTGTCGAACTGCAGGTCGCGCGTCTCGATCTCGCGCCGCAGCGAAGCGGCATCGATCAGGCCCTCGCCGGTCAGCGCATTCATGCCGGCCACCAGTTCCTCCAGCGTGTCGCGCACGATGAAGTCGCGGCCGTGCTGCTTGAATGCTTCCACCGGCGCCGGCGCACCCTTGCCGACGGCGCGCTTGGCCACTTGCCGCCAGCTCTTGCCGGTGAGGTCGGGATTCTGTTCGGAACCGGACAGCGCGAACTCGCGCCGGATGATCTGCTGGTCCAGCACGAACCAGCTGTAGTCGTAGCCGGTCTGGCGCAGCCAGGCCAGCGTGCCCATGGTGTCGAAGCCCGGCCACAGCGGGCCGGGCAGGCGCCGGCCGGTGGCGTCGAACCACAACGAGGACGGGCCGGGCAGGATGCGGATGGCATGGCCCGGCCAGATCGGATTCCAGTTCTCGATGCCTTCCACGTAATGCCACATGCGGTCGCGGTTGATCAGCTGCGCGCCGGCCGCTTCGCTGATCGCCAGCATGCGGCCGTCCACATGCGCCGGCACGCCGCACAGCATGTGCGCGGGTGCGGGACCGAGCCGGCTGGGCCAATGCTGGCGCACCAGCTCGTGGTTGGCGCCGATGCCGCCGGAAGCGACGATCACCGCCTGCGCGCGTTTCTCGAAATCGCCGGCCACGTCGCGCGTGCTCGGCCGCCCGCGCTCGATGGCATCCGCCGCCAGCACCGCGCCGCGCGCGCCGACCACGGCGCCGCCTTCTACCAGCAACTCATCCACCCGATGGCGGAACGCGAACTCGATCAGCCCCTTCGCCTGCGCCGCGCGCGCGCGCCGTACGAACGGTTCCAGCACGCCGGGGCCGGTGCCCCAGGTCACATGGAAACGCGGCACCGAATTGCCATGCCCATACGCGCCATGCCCGCCGCGTTCGGCCCAGCCCACCACGGGAAACCAGCGCATGCCCATGCCATGCAGCCAGGCGCGCTTTTCGCCGGCGGCGAAATCGACATAAGCCTCGGCCCAGCGCCGCGGCCAGTAGTCTTCCGGCCGGTCGAACGCGGCGGTGCCCATCCAGTCGGCCAGGGCCAGCGCGTGTGAATCGCGCACGCCCATGCGGCGCTGTTCGGGCGAGTCGACGAAGAACAGCCCGCCGAACGACCAGAACGCCTGGCCGCCCAGGCTCTGCTCCGGCTCCTGTTCCAGCACCAGCACGCGCCGCCCGGCATCCGCCAGTTCGGTCGCCGCCGCCAGTCCGGCCAGGCCGGCTCCGATCACGATCACATCCCAGCCATCCTGCATGCCTGTGCTCCCCGGTCGGTATTCCCAGAGCCTATCCCATTGTCCGCTTCGGGTTGGTCAGCGTGGAAAGGTTGAGCCGTGCGGAGCCGGACCGTGCCGCCTCTTCCGGCCGCGCATGCTCCTGGCGCTGTTGAAACTTGAGTAATCCCGGCCGCGGCTGGCCGGCATCCATCCTGGATGGCATCGGGCCAAGGCCGGAATCGTGCCTGCAGCGAGCATTTCCTCCTCTGTCTCGCTTTCGCCAATCGGCGGCTGGCGGTCGCGAGTACCAGCAATTTCCGGCTGCTTATCCCGCAATGCTTGTGCAGGCTGCATCCCCTGCTTGCGCCGTGCGGGCACGCCGCTTGACGCGGCGACGTCCGATTGAGTTCTTCAATCCTGCTGGAGTCCATCGAGCATGTCTGCTCAGCCCACTGAAAACCCGAAAAACCAGCTGAGCAGCTGGAAACTGTCCAATCCTCGCGAGCTTCGCGGCATAGATTTTCTTATCGTTGCGACCATCCTTTTCGCAGGTTCCATCTATACGTCTACGCTAAGTTGGCTTTACATGGATGCGAGCGCGCCGCCTGGCGTGGCATCTGATACCCAGGGCAACTACAGCCTGCTGTCGACGCTGCTTGCGTCGATGGCTTTGGCTGTTGTCTATCTACGGCTGGTGCGCGCCTTCGATTTTCGCGCCTTGCGTTGGGGCGTGAGCTGGAAAGCCACGTTGTGGGGCGTGCCCATTTACCTTTCCGCCTGTGTCTTGGCTGATCTGGTCTATACCTTGTGGGGTCTCGGGTTTCCTCCGGCTGATGTCGGTACTCCGGAGGGGACGGCGGCGGAGCAGGCCAGCCATGTATCCACGGTGATGGTCGCCATGGTCAATGGCTCTTACGAAGAAATCGGGTTCCTGGGATTTCTGTTATCGGTACCCCGGAAATACACGCTGCATGCGTTCATCGCCGGTCTGGCGATTCGTTTTTCGTTTCATACCTACCAGGGCATCGGGGCGGCACTGTCCATTACGAGCTTCGGGCTACTGCTGGGCGTGCTCTATCTGCGTATGCGTACGCTCTGGCCGTTCATCGTTGCGCATGTACTGGCAGACATCTGGGGACTCAGTGTCGATAGTTGGGCCCACCCCCTGTCGGTGGTTTTGGTGGCGCTAGACGCTCACCTGTGACCGATGGCACGGCATGACCGCTGGCCCATGCCGCTGCCGGTGGAGCGGGCGCATCGTCCCGGCATGGACTGGCGGAGGGCCGGACCGTGCCACGAGGGGATCGACCATGCGCATGACTTCCGCCGCCACCTTGCTTGCTCTGGGCCTGGCCATGACCTTGCCCGCGCAGGCACGCACGATTCAGATCGACAACGACAGCTGCGGCTACAGCACGCCGTACGACGTGCGCGTCGACGCTTCCGGCATCCGCTTCCAGCGCGATGACGGCAAACCCGGCGACGTGTTCATGCACGATGGCCAGCTGCGCGTGGACGACCGCGCGCTCGCCGTCTCCGCCGCCGATGCCGCACGCCTGCGCCAGTACGAGGACAAGGTGCGCACCCTGCTGCCCGAAGTGGCCGGCATCGCGCGCGAAGGCGTCGACGTCGGCTTCGCCGCGATGCGCACGGTGCTGATGACCTTCGCCGAAGGCGAGGGCGAACGCCGCAAGCTGGTCGATCGCCTCGACCGCCGCCACGCGCAGGCGCTGGCCGATATCGACAGCACGCTGGGCCGCGGCATCTGGAAGCACGGCGCGGTGAGCGAAGCGCTGACCGACAGCGTCGGCGAGACGGTCGGCGACCTGGTGGGCAAGGTCACCGCCAGCGCGGTGACGGCTGCGCTCAGCGGCGACCAGGCCAAGGTCGCGGCGCTGGAAGCGCGCGCGCAATCGCTGGACAAGAGCATCGACAAGGAAATGGACGCGCAAGGTGAGCGCCTGAGCCAGCGCGCCAAGGCGCTGTGCCCGCGCCTGCAGGCGCTGGATCAATTGCAGCAGCAATTCCAGTTCCGCCTGGCCGACGGCTCGCGCCTGCAGCTGGTCACCTATCACAAGGACAACGACAAGACGCCGGCCAACAAGGAGCCGGACGTCGCCTCGCGCTGAGGCGAGGCGAACCGAGCGCTCCCGCGCTTTTCCCCCCACGGACGCTCCACTCCACGCCGCGTTCATCCCCATGGCGCGGCCTTTTTATGCGCGCCGTCGCGGGTTCCGGCCTCGCGCGCATGGCTGCTAGGCTTGAAGTCTGTCTTCCCCGGATGGACTCCCCGCCATGCACGATTTCCTGGTGAGCCTGCATTTTTCCGAAAATGCGATCGACCACCTGCTCAATCTCGGCGCCGCGCTGCTGATCCTGCTGCTTGGCCTGTGGCTGGCCGCGCGCGTCGCCAACTTCGCGCTGCGCGCCATGCAGCGCGCGAAATTCGATCCGACCCTGAGCGGCTTCCTGCGCAACCTGATCAACGGCGTGCTGATCGTGCTGCTGGTGGTGATGGCGCTGCAGCAGGCCGGCGTGCCGTCGGCGCCGCTGATCGCCGCGCTCAGCACCGCGGGCCTGGCCATCGGCCTGGCCTTGCAGGGTTCGCTCAGCAACCTGGCCTGGGGCGTGCTGCTGATCGTGTTCCGGCCGTTCCGCGTGGGCGACTACATCACCGCCGGCGGCATCGACGGCACGGTGGATTCGATCAACCTGATGCACACCTTGCTGGTGCTCCCGGACAACCGCGAGGCGATCGTGCCCAACGGCAAGATCGGCGCCGACGCCATCGTCAACTTCAACCGCCGCGGCACCCGCCGCTTCGAGCTCAAGGTGGGCATCGGCTACGGCGACGACATCGGCAAGGCCATGGGCGTAGTGCGCGAGTTGTTCGAAGCCGACGAACGCATCCTGCGCGACCCCGCGCCGGGCATCTGGACCGAATCCCTGGGCGACAGCGCGGTGAACCTGGTGGTCCGCGCCTACACCCGCAGCGGGGATATCTGGGGCGCCCAGACCGACCTGCTGCGCCGGATCAAGGAGCGCTTCGAGGCCGCGGGCATCTCCATTCCGTTCCCGCAGCGCGAGCTGCGGGTGGTGCAGGGCAAGCTGCCGGACTAGACCCCGCAACGAGAGCGTAGGTGGGGGTGAGCCGAAGGCGAACCCCAACACCCGGGGGCGTCGCCACGTTGGGGTTCGCCTTCGGCTCACCCCAACCTACGCCGTACGGGGCCATGCATACGTATGCGCATGGTCCCCCGCGACCAAGATCGATCCAGACGGGACCGGGCGCCTTCGCTATGATTGGGCTCTTGCGTGCCGCCATCCCCCACGTGCGGCGCCATCGACATCGCAGGAGTAACCATGGCCGACCTGAAAGAAGCCCGCGTGCCGGATATCGGGCACGACAACGTCCCGGTGATCGAAGTACTGGTGAAGCCCGGGGACAAGGTCGCGAAGGAACAAGGCCTGGTCACCCTGGAGTCGGACAAGGCCACCATGGAAGTGCCCGCGCCGTTCGCCGGCACGGTCAAGGAGGTCAAGCTCAAGGTGGGCGACGAGGTGTCCGAGGGCGCCGTGATCGCCATCATCGAGGCCGACGAGGCCTCCGCCCCCGCGCCGGCCCCCCAGGCTGCCGCTCCGGCCCCCGCGCCGGCTCCCGCTGCCGCCTCGGCCAAGGCCGCCGAACCCAGCCGCGCCGCCGCTCCCGCGCCGGCCGCCGGCGGCGTCCGCGAAGCCCTGGTGCCGGATATCGGCGGCCATGACGGCGTGCCGGTGATCGAGGTGCTGGTCAAGGTCGGCGACACCGTGGCCAAGGACCAGAGCCTGATCACGCTGGAATCGGACAAGGCCACCATGGAAGTGCCCGCCGCGTTCGGCGGCGTGGTGAAGGAACTGAAGGTCAAGGTCGGCGACGAGCTGTCCGAAGGCGCCGTGATCGCCCTGATCGAAAGCAGCGAAGGCGCCCCGGCCGCCGCGCCGGCCCCGGCGCCGGCCAAGGCCGCCGTGCCCCAGGTGGAAGAGAAGCCCGCCCCGCTCGGCGGCCGCGGCGTCCTGCCCGGCAATGCGCCGGAAGGCGACGTGGCGCCGGCCGCGCGCCCGCCGTTCGACTCGCGCATCGTGATGCCGGGCGACGCCCCCTATGCCAGCCCCGCCATCCGCGCTTTCGCGCGCGAGCTGGGCGTGGACATCCGCCAGGTCAAGGGCGGCGGCCGCGGCGGCCGCATCGTGCGCGAGGACGTCACCTCCTACGTCAAGCACGCGCTGGCTTCCGGCGCGCGTCCCAGCGGTCCGGCCCAGCCGGCCGGCGGCGGCCTCAACCTGCTGCCGTGGCCGAAGGTGGACTTCGCCAAGTTCGGCCAGATCGAGGAAAAGCCGCTCAGCCGCATCCAGAAGATTTCCGGCGCCAACCTGGCGCGCAACTGGGCGATGATCCCGCACGTCACGCAGCACGAGGACGCGGACATCACCGAGCTGGAAGCCTTCCGCAAGAAGCTCGGCGAAGAGAACAAGGACCTGAAGATCACCCCGCTGGTCTTCCAGATCAAGGCGGTGGTCGCGGCGCTGAAGAAGTTCCCGCAGTTCAACGCCTCGCTGGACGAAACCGGCGAGAAGCTGATCCTCAAGAAGTATTTCCACGTCGGCATCGCGGTCGACACGCCGGACGGCCTGGTCGTGCCGGTGATCCGCGACTGCGACAAGAAGGGCCTGCTGGACCTCGCCGTGGAACTGGGCGAGATCTCCAAGAAGGCGCGCGACAAGAAGCTCGGCCCGAACGACATGTCCGGCGGCTGCTTCTCGATCTCCTCGCTGGGCGGCATCGGCGGCACCGCGTTCACGCCGATCGTCAATGCGCCGGAAGTGGCCATCCTGGGCGTGTCCAAGGCGCAGACCAAGCCGGTGTGGAACGGCAAGGAATTCGCCCCGCGCCTGATCCTGCCGCTGTCGCTGAGCTACGACCACCGCGTGATCGACGGCGCCCTGGCCGCGCGCTTCGCCTCCTTCCTCGCCACCCAGCTCGGCGACATCCGCCGCCTGCTGCTCTGACGCGGAGGCACCGACATGGCTAATACGATCGAACTGAAAGTCCCCGACATCGGCGGCAACGACAACGTGCCGGTGATCGAAGTGCTGGTGAAGGCCGGCGACAGCGTGACCAAGGACCAGAGCCTGATCACGCTGGAGTCCGACAAGGCGACGATGGAGATCCCCTCGAGCGCGGCCGGCACCATCAAGGAACTGAAGGTGAAGGTGGGCGACGAGCTGTCCGAAGGCGCCGTCATCGCCATCCTCGAAGTCGCCGGCGACGCCGCCGCGCCCGCGGCCGCAGCGCCGAAGGCCGCGGCGCCCGCTCCGGCACCGGCGCCTGCGCCGGCTGCCGCCGCCAAGGCTCCGGCACCCGCCCCGCAGGCGGCAGGCGCCTCCGGCCGCACCGCCGACATCGAATGCAAGCTGATGGTGCTCGGCTCCGGCCCCGGCGGCTACACCGCCGCGTTCCGCGCCGCCGACCTTGGCGTGGACACCGTGCTGGTCGAGCGCTACGCCACCCTGGGCGGCGTCTGCCTCAACGTGGGCTGCATCCCGTCCAAGGCGCTGCTGCACGCCGCCGCCGTGATCGACGAGGCCGAGGCGATGGCCGCGCACGGCGTCAGCTTCGGCAAGCCCAAGCTCGACCTGGACAAGCTGCGCTCGTTCAAGAACAAGGTCGTGGCCCAGCTCACCGGCGGCCTGGCCGGCATGTCCAAGCAGCGCAAGGTGCGCACCGTGCAGGGCGTGGGCACGTTCGTGTCGCCGCACGAGCTGGAAGTGGAGACGGCCGAAGGCAAGAAGCTGATCCGCTTCGAGCACGCCATCATCGCCGCCGGCTCGCAGTCGGTGAAGCTGCCGGCCTTCCCGTGGGACGACGAGCGCGTGATGGATTCCACCGGCGCGCTGGAATTGAAGGACGTGCCGGCCAAGCTGCTGGTCGTCGGCGGCGGCATCATCGGCCTGGAAATGGCCACGGTGTATGGCGCGCTGGGCAGCGAAGTGACGGTGGTCGAATTCATGGACCAGCTGATCCCCGGCGCCGACGCCGACCTGATCAAGCCGCTGGCCAAGCGCCTGGGCGGCAAGCTCAAGGGCGTGCACCTGAAGACGAAGGTCACCGAAGCGAAGGCCACCAAGAAGGGCATCGAGGTCGCCTACGAAGGCGACAGCATCCCCGAGACCAAGCTGTTCGACCGCGTGCTGGTCGCCGTGGGCCGCTCGCCCAACGGCAACAAGATCGGCGCGGACAAGGCCGGCGTGGCGGTGACCGAGCGCGGCTTCATCAACGTCGATACGCAGATGCGCACCAACGTGCCGCACATCTTCGCCATCGGCGACCTCGTCGGCCAGCCGATGCTGGCGCACAAGGCCACCCACGAGGCGCGCGTCGCCGCCGAGGTGGTCGCCGGCATGAAGAGCTACTTCGATGCGCGCGTGATCCCGTCCGTGGCCTTTACCGATCCGGAAGTGGCATGGGTCGGCGTGACCGAGCGCGAGGCCAAGGAGAAGGGCCTGAAGATCGGCGTGGGCAAGTTCCCGTGGGTGGCCAGCGGCCGCGCCATCGGCATCGACCGCACCGAAGGCTTCACCAAGCTGATCTTCGACGAGGAAACCCACCGCGTGGTCGGCGGCGCCATCGTCGGCCCGCATGCGGGCGACCTGATCGCCGAGATCACCCACGCCATCGAGATGGGCAGCGAGGCGGCCGACATCGGCCTCACCATCCATCCGCATCCCACCTTGAGCGAATCGGTGGGCATGGCGGCGGAGGTGTACGAAGGCACCATCACCGACCTGTACATTCCGAAGCGGAAGTAAGCTTCCGGTACGAAGAAAGAGCCCGGGCAAGCCCGGGCTCTTTCGTTTTGCGCTACGCGTACGTGCTCAGTTCGATTCCGTGAACTGGATATATGGCGTCGAGCCGCCACCCGTCGAGCAGCTGCCCAGGTTGAGGTTGTTGCTCTCGCCGGTGCTGCCGGAGTTGGCCACGCACGACGGCGCCGAGGTGGAGCCGTTGGTCACCGCCAGCTTCGCCGTGATCGACGAGCCGGTGTTGAACTTCGCCATCGAGCCGCCGGCATTGCCGACCACGTTCCACTCGCCCACCTTCCACACCGTGGCCAGGTACAGCACGCTGTCCTTGCCGCTGGAGCTGTAGGCCTTGGTGCCGTTGGTGAACACCACGGTGTCGTTGCCGCCGGCGGTGACGGTGCCGGTCAGCTTCACGTTGGCCAGCTGGGTGGCCGGCACGTCCGGCGCGGTGGCGGCGGCGCTGTTCTTGTAGCAGTCGCCCGAACCGTCGCTGCCGAAGCCGCTCGGGCAGCTGGTGCCGCCGTAGCCGATCAGCCAGTACTGCATGAACACGGCCGCTTCGCCGTCCACTTCGTAGTCCGGCGCGTACACGTACTGCTGCCACACGGTACAGCCGGAGTGGCCTTTGCAGGCCGAGGTGGTGTCGTCGAAGCTGGAATTGATCTGCAGCGAATACTCATTCGGGCCGAGAATGCCGCCGCCGCCGTACGCGGCCACGCCCACGCCGGACTCGGAGGTCACGCCGGTCACGGTCGGGAAGCTGCCTACCGCCTTGGTGATCAGCGTGGACGAATGCAGCGTGTAGTCGTTGCCGTTGCCGGCGTTCTGCGCGGGGCCGAAGTTGCGCCAGCGCGGCGTCGGCGCCACGCGCGGAATCGCCGCCTTGCACGCGGCGCGTTCCCACACCACGCTCGGATAGGTGGCCTGGAAGCAGCCTTCCGCGGGCGTGGCGATATGCGAGATGTCCTCGCGCCACTGCGCATGGGCCTGCGCTTCGAATGTGCCCGTCAGGTCGGGGGTGGGCTGCGCGGCATAGGCGGAAACACAAGCGGCGCTGAGCACGCCGGCGGCTACGACAAACGTCAACTTCGCGAGCATTGAATTCTCCCTGGTACACGAAATTAGTTTTCGGTTCCGGCGCTGGAGGATTCCAGCCGCCGGTTTCGGGCAACAACTCACCTGCGCGCCGACCGCATCGCGGTGGCGACGATTCATGCAGCTACATGTGCTCCGCTTCATCCCACGGCGGAGAGTCGAGCGATGACGCATCCCCTGAGAGAGCGTTCGGCCCTCCGGGCACAAACGTTCCGGCGGCCTTGGTAATGCATCTTCGGTGCGCTTTGCAAATCGAAAGAGACTGCGTCAAACACCTGCGATGCAAATCGCCCGTTGCACGCGCGAAGCCGCTTCGCACATGCCTTGAAAATAGCTTCCGGGTGAAAGAAAACGCGCGCCGTTAATGATGTTCAACGATTCGTGGATTCGAAAAAACGCGCGATGCGATCGTGTGTGCAAGGTGTGAAGAGAGAGCGCTCGTCATTCCGGCGCAGGCCGGAATGACGGATCACGAATGCCCGTGCTGCTTATCCGCCGGCATCGCTTCCGCGATCCGCTTGTGCAGTCCTTCCAGCATGCTGACCACCTCGTGCACCGTGCCTGCCATCTGGCTGGCCACGTGCAGCAGTTCGCGCGGCTGGTAATCGTCGTTGTCGAAGTCCAGCCCCATGTCCATCGCATGTGGGCCGTTCAACACCAGCGGAATGTCGGCCGCCAGGTTGTTGAGGCTGGCGGTCTGGGATGCGTAGATGGACGAATAGGCGCGCAGGCGCTCGTTGTCGATCCAGCTGGCGGACTGGTTGGCCACGGCCAGGTCCCAGGCTTCGCGCCGCAGCACCGGCCAGCGATAGTCCAGGTACAGGCCGTCGGGCGCGTTCGCATGGGCGTGCTGGCGGATCGTTTCGTCCGAGGCATGCGCCTTGATGTCGGCGGCGAGCACGTCGCGCAGATGCGCCAGCGCATCCATGCGCGCCTGGTCGTGTTCGAGCACGCGCTGGATCTCGGCCAGGTTCTGCTGGATCTCCGCATCGATGCGCACGCTGGCTTCCTCGGCGGCATGCTTGTGGTGCACATGCTCGATCCACGCCTCCAGCCCCAGCGCGGTGAGGATACTGAGCACGATCATCAGATAGTGCTTGGCGAAATCCTTCAGCGAATGCAGGCGCGTCTTGGGCAATTCGAGGTGCATGGCGGCGTCCGGGCGGCAGAATGCGGGAAACTGCCGAATCTAACCGATGGCGCCGCGGGCCGGCAGTGCGCAAGGGCTTGCAAAGCGCCCGGCACGGCGGCATCTGTTTTTCTTTGACTTGCGAGGTGACCCATGAGCTTGAACGTCTGTCTGGCAGGAGCCACCGGCTGGGCCGGTTCCGAACTGGCGCACGGCCTGGCCGCCGCCGATGGCCTGAAGCTGGTGAGCGCGGTATCGCGCAAGCACGCCGGCGGCACGCTGGGGCAGGCGCTGGGCGATGCGCGGCTGGATGCGCCGGTATTCGCCACCGCCGCCGAGGCCCTGGCCCGGCCGGTCGACGTGTTCATGGAATACACCAGGCCGGACAGCGCCAAGGCCAATATCCTCGCCGCGCTGGAACACGGTGCGCACGTGGTGGTGGGCACCTCGGGGCTGAGCGACGAGGACTACGCGCAGATCGATGCAGCCGCACGCGCCAAGGGCCGCGCCGTGCTCGCCTGCGGCAACTTCGCGCTGACCATGGTGCTGCTGCAGAAATTCGCCGAGCAGGCGGCGAAGTACATCCCGAGCTGGGAAATCATCGACTACGCCTACGAAGGCAAGCCGGACGCGCCCAGCGGCACCGTGCGCGAACTGGCCGGACGCCTGGGCCAGGTGCGCCAGCCGGAACTGGGCCTGCAGCTGGAGCAGACCCGCGGCGTGCGCGAGACGCGCGGCGGCACCCTGGGCGGCGCGCAGGTGCATGCGGTGCGCCTGCCGGGTTTCGTGCTCGGCGCCGAAGTGATCTTCGGCATGCCGGACCAGACGCTCACCCTGCGCCATAACGCGGGCAGCAGCGCGAAGCCTTACGTCGACGGCGCGCTGCTGGCGCTGCGCAAGGTGCCGGGCCTGGCGCCCGGCCTGCACCGCGGCCTGGACAAGGTGCTGGAGATCTGACGCCTCAGCCGTGCGCGGCGCCGGTGTCGTCGCGTTCCAGCGCATGCACCAGATGGCCTTCCAGCTGGTGCAGGTGCGACTGGATTTCCTGCGAGGTGCTGATCATCTGCCGCAGCACGGTGGCGAATTCCAGCGGATCGACCGCCGCATTGAGTTCGATCCGCGTGCGCAGCGCCGCCATGCTCGGCGCGTTGAGCAGGATGATGCTGTCGTGGGTCAGCCAGTTGGAGGCGTCGTGCAGGTCCGCATACGCGGCGGAATAACGGCGCAGGTCGGCATCGTCCATCCAGCTGGCCGACTGGTTGGCCACGGCCACGTCCCAGGCCTGCGAGGCGACGGTGGGCCAGTTCACGCTCAGCTTGAACGAGGCGTGGCGCGCCTGGATATGCTGGTTGATCACCGCCGCGGTGGCGCCCGCGCGGATGTCCGCGCTCACCGTCTCGTCCAGTTCGATCAGCGGCTTGATCAAGGCCTCGTTGGTCGTGATCGACAGGCGCACGTCGCTGAGATTGGCCTCGATCTCCGCGCGGATATGCCGGTTCGCCGTTTCCGCCGCGTGCGCATGATGCGAGCGCTCGATCCACGCCTCCAGCCCCAGCGCGGTAAGAATGCTGAGCACGATCATCAGATAGTGCTTGGTGAAATCCGTCAGCGAATGCAAACGCACTTTCGGCAGTTCGAGATGCATGTCGTACGTCTCGGCGAAGCTGGAGGAGGCGCGCAGCGTAGCCGATCCCGGCGCGGCGCAGCAGTGCGCCTAGCCGTGCTCGAACAGGTCGCCCTGGGCGACGAAGCTGTCCTGCTCGACGAAGCCGGAAAGCCCCACGCCGACCAGCCGGTAGCGGCTTTCCGCCGGCCGCTCCACGCGGGCGCGCAGGGCGCAGGCCAGGTCGGCCAGTTCCGCCGCCGACGTGGGGCGCGTCGACGGCGTGAGGCTGCGCGTCAGCGTGTGGAAGTCGCTGGTCTTGAGTTTCAGCACCACGGTGCGAGCGATGCGGCCGTGCGCGCCCGCCGCCTCGCGTTCGTGCGCGGCCCAGGTCTTCTCGGCCAGGCAGCGGATATGCGGTTCGAGTTCGTCAAGGGTGAGGTCGCTCTCGAAGGTGTCTTCGGCGGAAACCTGCAGGGTGGGGCGGTCCGGCTCCACCGCGTGTTCGTCGATGCCCAGCGACAGCTCGTGCAGGCGCCGGCCCCAGCGGCCGAAGCGCTGTTCCAGTTCTTCCGCCGCGAAGTTGCGCAGCTCGCCCACGGTGGCGATATGCATGGCGGTGAGCTTGGCTTCCATCACCTTGCCCACGCCGGGCAGGCGGCCCACCGGCAGCGGGGCGAGGAACTCCAGCACCTGATGCGGGCGGATCACGAACAGGCCGTCCGGCTTCTTCCAGTCCGAAGCGATCTTGGCCAGGAATTTGTTCGGCGCCACGCCGGCCGAAGCCGTGAGCTGCGTTTCCTCGCGGATCGCCGCGCGGATCGCCTCGGCGGTGGCGGTGGCCGAAGGCAGCGCGGTGATCGATGAGGTGACGTCGAGATAGGCCTCGTCCAGCGACAGCGGTTCGATCAGCTCGGTATGCCGCGCGAAGATCTCGCGCACCTGCCGCGACACCGCCTTGTAGCGGCCGAAATCCGGCGGCACGAAGATCGCCTGCGGGCAGAGCCGCTCCGCGCGCACCGCCGGCATCGCCGAGCGCACGCCGAACTTGCGCGCCTCGTAGCTGGCCGCGCACACCACTGAACGCGCGCCGCGCCAGGCCACCACCACCGGCTTGCCGCGCAGTTCGGGGTCGTCGCGCTGCTCCACCGACGCGTAGAACGCGTCCATGTCGATGTGGATGATCTTGCGCGGAGGCGGTGGCACGAGCGGAGCGGCAGGGATCGCAAACGTGGATGGCGGCGAGAGTTAAGCACGGAACCGCCGCGCCTGCCCGATCCGCTGCCGGGCTTGCCCATTCCTGCCGATCCGCCGGCGCGGCGCTTGAAGGCCCGGCGCCGGCCCGCAGATCACGTGCACTTACCGCCCCGCCTGCCAGGATGGGCGGCATCCACGTGAGGAAAAGCTGTGATGAAGATCCTGATGGTGCTGACGTCGCACGACCAGCTCGGCGACACCGGCCGCAAGACCGGCTTCTGGCTGGAAGAATTCGCCGCGCCGTACTACGTATTCAAGGATGCCGGCGCGCAGATCGTGCTGGCCTCGCCCAAGGGCGGCCAGCCGCCGCTCGATCCCAAGAGCGACGAACCCGACGCGCAGACCGAGGCCACCCGCCGCTTCCGCGCCGACGCCAAGTCGGTGGAGGCATTGGCCCACACCCAGCCGCTGGCCGAGGCCGCCAAGGCGCAGTACGACGCCGTGTTCTATCCCGGCGGGCACGGCCCGCTGTGGGACCTGGCGGAGGATCCGGCTTCCGCCGCGCTGATCGAGCGCACCTACGCCGCCGGCAAGCCGGTGGGCGCGGTGTGCCACGGGCCGGCGGTGTTCCGCCACACCCGCTTCAAGGGCGAGCCGCTGGTGCGCGGCAAGCGCGTCACCGGCTTCACCAGCGGCGAGGAAGCCGCGGTCGGGCTGACCGACGTGGTGCCGTTCCTGGTCGAGGACATGCTCAAGGCGCACGGCGCGGAGTATTCGAAGAAGGCCGACTTCCACCCCTACGCCGTCACCGACGGCAACCTGGTGACCGGACAGAACCCGGCCTCGTCGGTGGATGCGGCCAAGGCCGTGCTGGCGCTGCTGCGCAACGAGGACTGAGCCGCGCGCGGAAACGGGCAGGGCGGCCTGCCCGTTTCCATGCTGCCGCGCATAGGGCATAGGTCATCAGTCATGCGGGGGCGTCCCGGGTTATCGTCGACGCTTATGACCGATACCTCACCTTCGTATCTCCGCCGCCTCGGCACCTGGGACGCCGCCGCCATCGTGATCGGCGGCGTGATCGGCGGCGGCATCTTCCGCAGCACGTCCACCGTGGCCGAGCGCACCTCTTCCGGCGCGGAACTGCTGCTGCTGTGGGCGATCGGCGGCGCGCTGACCCTGGCCGGCGTGCTGTGCTACGCGGAACTGGGCGCGCGGCGGCCGCAGGCGGGCGGCATCTACATCTATCTGCGCGAGGCCTTTGGCCAGCTGCCGGCCTTTCTGTTCGGCTGGACCATGGCGCTGATCAACTACCCCGGCAGCGTGGCGGCGGTGGCGACCACCTTCGCCGATTACTTCTGCGCCGCGGTTGGCCTGCCGCTGATGTGGGTGAAGCCGGTGGCGGCGGCGGCGATCCTGTTTATCGTCGGCGTGAACTTCTTCGGCATCCGCGCCGGCTCGCGCATGCTCAACGTATTCACCGTGCTGAAGCTGGCCGCGATCGCCATGCTGGTGGCGACGGCGCTGGTGCTGGCGCGCGGGCACCTGGGCATGGCGCTGGCGCCGGATCCGGTGCACCAGGCGCGGCCCTGGGATTTCCTCGGCGCGCTGCTGCCGGTGCTGTTCACCTACGGCGGCTTCCACTACCTCAACGACCTGGCCGGCGAAGTGCGCGAACCGCAGCGCACGCTGCCGCGCGCGCTGGGCCTGGGCCTGGCGGCGGTGGTGCTGTGCTATCTGCTGATCAACTTCGCTTATCTGGCCGGACTCGGCCATGCGGGCCTGGCCGCCAGCCATGCGCCGGCCGCGGACCTGATGCACAAGCTGTTCGGCGAAGCAGGCGCGCGGGTGATGGCGATCGGCATCGCATGTTCTACTTTCGGCTATTGCAGCATCGCCATTGCCGGCGGCGCGCGCGTGCTGCAGACCATGGGCGCGGACGGCATGTTCTTCCGCGCGGTGGGCCGCATCGATGCGCAGTCGCGCGCGCCGCAGGTGGCGCTGGCGGTGCTCGGCGGCTGGGCCATCGTGCTGGTGCTGTCCGGCAGCTTCGGCCAGCTGCTCAACTACACCACGGTGGGCGAGTGGCTGTTCCATGCCTTCGGCATCGCCACGCTGTTCTGGTATCGCCGCCGCTTCGCGGCGGAGCCGGCGCCGTACCGGGTGCCGTTCTATCCGGTGCTGCCGTTCCTGTTCGTGCTGACCGTGCTGGGCGTGATCGCGGCGACGGTGTTCGATTCGCCCACCGATGCGGGCATGAGCCTGGCGCTGGTGCTGCTGGGTGTGCCGGTCTATCTGGTGTGGCGTGCGTGGCAGCGGCGGCAAGGTCTGATCTGAGGTCGCAGGTTGGGGTGAGCGCAGCGAACCCCAACAAGCGCCGCCGGATGCCGTGCTGTTGGGGTTCACTGCGTTCACCCCAAGCTACGTCGCTCCAGTCGGGGCGGAGGAGTGGCACGTGAAGCGATGGCATACATTCGGCTGCTTGATGCTGGCATCCCTGTGCGGCGGGTCCGCTGTGGCCGGGCAGGTGGTCGATCTCGGCCAGCCCTCCGCCAAGGTCGCGCTCGAACAGGTGCAGCGCGGCGCCCATGAAGTGCGCGATGGCGCCGCGGTGCTGCAGCCCTTCGTGTTCCAGCCCGCTGCCGCTCCGCATCTCACGCTCGCACCCGCCCAAGGCAGCTGGGACTGGAGCAGCCAGGGCGAGCTGCACCTGCGCGTGCAGAGCGGCATGGCCTGGGCGGTGACGTTGCGCATCGATATCGACGGCGCTGGCAAGGACCAGGCGCTGCACGCCATCGTGGGCATTCCGGCCGGCCCTCCGCAGACCGTCGTCGTGCCGTTGCATGCCGTTTCGCCGCGCGCGCAGGGCATGCAGGTGGGGCCGCCGATGCCGTACGACAGCAAGGGACAGCGCGTGCTGGTCGCCACGGTGGTCGAAGGCCAGCTCGATCTGCACAAAATCGCCGCAGTGCGCCTGAGCATGCCTGCGCCGCAAGCCGCGCAGACGCTGCTGTTCGGCAAGCTGGAGACGATGTCTGGCGACGCTGCGCTGCGCGACGCGTATACCGCCATCGTCGACGGCTACGGCCAGTACACACGCGGCCAGTGGCCGGAGAAGATCGACAGCGATGCCGCGCTGCGTGCCGCGCAGGCCAAGGCGGTCGCAACGCCGTCGCCGGCGAAGCGCGATCCCTACGGCGGCCGTACCGACCTGCCTGCGTTCAAAGCCACCGGCTGGTTCCACACCGAGCGCCGCGACGGCCGCTGGTCGCTGGTGACGCCGGACGGTCATGCGTTCTTCTCGCTCGGCGTCAATGCGGTGACCACCGAGCAGCGCAGCTACGTGCAAGGCCGCGAGTGGATGTTCACCGGCCTGCCGCCCGACAGCGGCGCATGGCATGCCTTCTACGGCAGCGGCGACAACCGCTCGCCCGATGCGCAGGCCGCCGCGGGCATCGGCTACAACCACGGGCGCTGGTTCGATTTCTACGCGGCTAATCTGTATCGCCTGGACGGCGCGGACTGGCCGCAGGCCTGGCGCAAGCGCACGCTGGCGCGCCTGCATGCCTGGGGCTTCAACACGCTGGGCAACTGGAGCGACGAGGCGCTGGCGCGCGAACGCACGAATCGCCTGGCCTATACGCGTTCGATCGAAGTGGCCGGCGTGTTCGGCAATGTCTCCAGCGGCTACGACTATTGGGGCCGCATGCCGGATCCGTTCGATCCGCGCTTCGCGCAGGCGGCGGAAGCGGCCGCGCTGAAGGCCACCAAGGGCGTGGCCGACGATCCCTGGCTGCTGGGCTACTTCGCCGACAACGAACTGCCGTGGGCCGGCCAGGGACCGCAGGGGCGCTGGGGTCTTGCGCTGGGCACGCTGCGCGGCGAGGCGCGCAGCGATGCGAAGCAGGCCTTTATCGCGGCGCTCAAGCGCAAGTACGGCGAACCGGCGAAGCTGGCGGCGGCGTGGGGCATCGCCTTGAATACGTGGGATGCGCTCAACGCCACGGGCTACAACGCGCCGTTGCCCAGCGAAGCGCATCCGGCGGTCGCCGCCGACTACAGCGCCTGGCTGCAGCAATATGCCGAGCAGTATTTCCGCGTGGTGAGCGAAGCGCTGCACAAGCACGATGCGCACCATCTGTTCCTCGGCGGCCGCTTCGCGGTGAACACGCCGGAAGCCGTCGCCGCCTGCGCGCGCTACTGCGACGTGCTCAGCTTCAACGCCTACACCGACGTGCCGCAGCACGGCGTCGACATGGCCGCCATCGCCAAGCTCGGCAAGCCGGCGATGCTCACCGAATTCCATTTCGGCTCGGACGACCGCGGACCGTTCGGCCGCGGCGTGGTGCCGGTGTGGAACGAGGCGCAGCGCGGCGAAGCGTATGCGCGCTACGTGCAGGCCGCGGCGCAGGATCCGAACGTGGTCGGCGCGCACTGGTTCGAATACACCGACCAGCCGGTAAGCGGCCGTACGCTGGACGGCGAGAACTCGCACGTCGGCCTGGTCGGCATCACCGACCTGCCGTTCGGCAGTTTCGTCGACGCGGTGCGCAAGGCCAACGAGCAGGCCGGCGCGCGCTGATCAACCGGCCGTGATCAACCAACCAGGCTGGTCACCGCGCCGAACACCACCAGCATGATCACCGCCACCGCCAGGCAGGCGCTGGTCGGCTTGATGCGCCGCGCGTCGATGCGCGGCACCAGCCGCCACAGCAGCGCGGCGCCGATCAGCATGTTCAGCACGATGGCGGCGCGCCAGCCGGCGGTGCGCAGCAGGGCCAGCGGGTCGACCTGCGCGCCGTGCTTCATCAGCACCGCGCCGCCGACGATCACGTCCAGCAGCATCCACAGCAGGCAGGCCAGGTAGGTGCGGTTGAACACCACCGGGCTGCGTTCGATCCAGCGCAGCACCGCCCACGCGATGATCGCCAGGAACAGCGCGCCGATGCTGCTGTAGAGCACCCACCACAGCAGGCTGCTGAGCAGCACCAGGAAGGTGTTCATGCCTGCTCCCCGCCCAGGCCCAGCCGGCGCATCAGCTTGTCCAGCAGCCAGGCGGGGCCGACCAGCAGGTAGGACAGGTCGGTGAGGAAGCTGGGGCGGCGGCCTTCGATCGCATGGCCGACGAACTGGCCGACCCAGGCGACGGCGAACACCGCCACCGCGCTCCAGCGCAGCACGCTGGCGCCGTACTGCGCGTGGATCCATGCGGTGGGCAGGTCCAGCAGCACGAACACCACGAACATGGCGCCGCCCATGCGCCGCGAATGCTTCCAGTACCAGGTGAAGGCCAGCACCTGCGCGGCGACGGACCAGAAGCCCGGGCGGCCGAGCAGGGCCGGCACCGGGATGGTCCACATCAGCGAGATGGCGCTCCACAGGATCAGCGGCACGCACACTTCGTGCAGCCGCTGGTTGACGGGGTGGCGATGGTCGCCGGCGTAGCTGTCCAGCCAGGGACCTAAGCCAGTGCGCGGTTCCGCGGTGCGCATGGCGGCGATCAGCCCAGCTCGATATCGGCCAGGCGGCGCAGCGCCTCGGCGTACTTGGCTTCGGTGCGGCCGATCACGTCGGCCGGCACGCGCGGGCCGGGCGCGGTCTTGTTCCAGTCCAGCGTTTCCAGGTAGTCGCGCACGAACTGCTTGTCGTAGCTGGGCGGACTGATGCCCACCTGGTATTCGTCGGCCGGCCAGTAGCGCGAGGAGTCGGGCGTGAGCATCTCGTCCATCACGTAGAGCTTGCCGTCTTCGTCGGTGCCGAATTCCAGCTTGGTGTCGGCCAGGATGATGCCGCGCCCGGCGGCATAGGCCGCCGCCCACTTGTAGATGGTGAGGGTGGCGGCGCGCACCTGCTCGGCGAGCTCCGCGCCTACTGCGGCGACCACCGCGTCGAAGCTGACGTTCTCGTCGTGGTCGCCGACGGCGGCCTTGGTCGACGGGGTGAAGATCGGCTCCGGCAGCTGCTGCGCCTGCTTGAGGCCCGCCGGCAGCGCGATGCCGCAGACCGCGCCGGTGGCCTGGTAGTCCTTCCAGCCCGAGCCGATCAGATAGCCGCGCGCGATCGCCTCCACCGGCACCGGCTTCAGGCGGCGGGTGACCACGGCGCGCTTTTCGTACAGCGCCAGGTCGGTGCCGGCGGGAAGCACCTCGCTCAGCGGCGTGTGCAGCAGGTGGTTCGGCACCAGGTGTTCGGTCTTCGCAAACCAGAAGTTGGAGATCTGGGTGAGCATCTCGCCCTTGCCCGGGATCGGGTCGGGCAGCACCACGTCGAAGGCGGAGAGGCGGTCGCTGGCCACGATCAGCAGGCGGTTGCCGGGCAGCGCGTAGACGTCGCGCACCTTGCCGCGGTGGAGCAGTTCCAGGCCGGGGAGATCGGATTGCAGCAGGGTGGTGGGCACGGCGGACTCCTGGGCGGTCGGGGCGGGCAAGCCGGCTATTGTAGCGGCGGGTGGGCCGCGGATCGCCGTGGCGGGGCTGCTAGTATGGGAGTCTTTAGCCCCTCACCTGTGTCGCCGATGCGCCTCGCCCTGACTGCGGTACTCGTTCTCGCCGCCAGCCTTCCTGCCGTTGCCGCCACGCCGCCGAAGCCGGCGCGGCTGGGCCTGTGCGCGGCCTGCCATGGCGAAACCGGCATCGCGCAGATCCCCGGCGCGCCGCACCTGGCCGCGCAGAAGGCCGAGTACCTGCGCGAGGCCCTGCGCCAATACCGCGACGGCCGCCGCAAGGCGCCGATCATGCAGGCGGCGATCGGCCCGGTGAGCGAGGCGGACCTGGACGAACTGGCCCGCTGGTACAGCCAGCAGGCGCCGGTGAAGGCGCAGCCATGAACATGTCCTGGACCCTGGTGCTGGCCTTCCTGGGCCTGGTCTTCGGCCACAGCCTGTCGACCATGATCGCCGGCGGCGTGGTCGGCTTCGTCATCGACAGCATGCGCCAGACCCGGCGCCGCCGTACCCCGTCCGAGGGCGGCTACATCGGCCCGCTGTTCGCCCTGCTGGGCGCGGTGGCCAAGTCGGATGGGCGCGTGTCCGAAGCGGAGATCGCCGTCGCCGAGCGCCTGATGTCGCGCATGGGCCTGCCGGCCGAGCAGCGCCAGCAGGCGGTGGCGGCCTTCAATGCCGGCAAGGCGCCGGAATTCGACGTGACCCCAGCCATCGACGAGCTGCGCCAGTGGGTGGGCGTGCGCCGCGACCATGCCTTCCCGGTGCTGGACGTGGTGATCGACACCGTGCTGGCCGAGGGCAATCCGCCCCCGGAAAAAATGGCCATCCTGCGCCAGCTCGCCTTCGCCCTGCGGGTCAGCGACATGGAGCTGATGGCGCTGATGGCGATGAAGGGCTACGCCTGGAACGCCGGCGCCAACTACCGCGGCCAGAGCTATGGCAACGGCAGCGGCTACGCGCCGCCGCAGCGCAATACCAGCGGCCCGGATCCCTACACCGTGCTGGGCATCGGCCGCGACGTCGACGACCGCGCCGTGAAGCGCGCCTACCGCAAGCTGATTTCCGAACACCACCCCGACCGCCTGGGCGACCTGCCCGAGGACATGCGCAAGCGGGCCGAAGCGCGCGCCAGCGAGATCAACGCGGCGTACGAGCGGATCAAGGCCGAGCGCGGGTTTAAGTGAGTCGAACGGCCGAGCCGTCGCTCGCGGCGGTGTAGGCTCCCCCTGTTTTTCCCTTCCGTGCGCCCGATCATGAAACAGCCCAACGTCATCGCCCCCTCGATCCTCTCCGCCGACTTCGCCCGCCTGGGCGAGGACACCGCCAAGGCCCTGGCCGCCGGCGCGGACTGGGTGCATTTCGACGTGATGGACAACCATTACGTGCCCAACCTGACCATCGGCCCGATGGTGCTCAAGGCGCTGCGCGACTACGGCGTCACCGCGCCGATCGACGTGCACCTGATGGTCAAGCCGGTGGACCGCATCGTGCCGGACTTCGCCAAGGCCGGCGCGAGCGTGATCAGCTTCCATCCGGAAGCCAGCGAGCACGTCGACCGCACCATCGGCCTGATCAAGGATTCCGGCTGCCAGGCCGGCCTGGTGTTCAACCCGGCCACGCCGCTGAACTGGCTGGACCATGTGCTGGACAAGCTCGACCTGGTGCTGATCATGTCGGTCAATCCCGGCTTCGGCGGCCAGAAATTCATTCCGCATGCGCTGGACAAGCTGCGCGAGGTGCGCCGCCGCATCGACGAGAGCGGCCGCGCGATCCGCCTGGAAGTGGACGGTGGCGTCACCGCCGACAATATCGGCGCGATCGGCGCCGCCGGCGCGGACACGTTCGTGGCGGGCTCGGCCATCTTCAATGCGCCCGATTACCAGGCCGTGATCAAGGCCATGCACGCCCAGCTGGGCGCCTGAGCTTGAACCGCAGGCAATAAAAATCCCGGCGCGGGGAAGCGCCGGGATAAGACGTCGGAACGACGCCAGAGGAGACCACGCTGGTTGCGCCCTACGCTCCTGCGGGTTCCACGGCAATGGATTCGGGCGCCACCGCAAGTTCTGACAGGGCATTCCCCTGATGGTTCCTTGCACGACGAAAATATTTCCGCCGCAAGAAAAAAGCCCCGCGCGGGAGCGGGGCGGAACTCACCGTCCGGAGGCGGACGGGAAGGGGGCACTCGGTTGACGGTATCGCGGCGGGCTCCTTGCCCCGGCGGCCCGGCACGCCTCCTTGCGCACCAGCCGCCCATGCCTTCCACGGCAGCTCACTACAGAGGCGGGTCAGTGGATGCTCATCACCAGGCCCAGCAGCAGGGCGCCCAGGGCCAGCACCACGCGCAGGGGTTCGAAGCTGCGCAGTTCGGCATTGGGGTCGGTGGGTTCGGGCTTGTTCATGGCGGCATCCGGGGTGCGTCGAAGTGCTGCCTATGAGGCGCCGGCGGCGGGCGCGCGGCCCGGCACGGTGCGGGCGAAGGCGCGATGGCGTCTGGCAAAACGCGGGCAGCACAAGCCCCCGCCTTGCGCCGCGCGAGTCGGCATAGCACCCTGCGCGCCATCCGCACCGAGAGGGAACGCTCCATGGGCCGCAGCATTGCCATCGTCGAAGACGAACCGTTGATCCGCGCCAACTACGTCGAGGCGCTCAACCGCTTCGGCTACGACACGCGCGGCTACGGCTCGCGCCAGGAGGCCTCGACCGCCTTCGCCATGCGCCTGCCCGAGCTGGTGATCATCGACATCGGCCTGGGCGACGAGCCGGAAGGCGGCTTCGACCTGTGCCGCGAGCTGCGCGCGAAATCGCCGACGCTGCCGATCATCTTTCTCACCGCGCGCGATTCCGATTTCGACGTGATCTCCGGCCTGCGCCTGGGCGCCGACGATTACCTGAGCAAGGACACCAGCCTGCACCAGCTGGCCGCGCGCATCGCCGCGCTGTTCCGCCGCATCGAGTCGATGAAGGCGCCGGCGTCGAGCGAGACGGTGATCGAGCACGGCCCGCTCAAGCTCGAATCCGAGCGCATGCGCATCACCTGGAACAACGAAGAGATCCCGCTCACCGTCACCGAGTTCTGGATGGTGCACACCCTGGTGCGCTTCCCCGGCCACGTGAAGAACCGCGACCAGCTGATGCGCGAGGCGGAGCTGGTGGTGGACGACGCCACCATCACCTCGCACATCAAGCGCATCCGCAAGAAGTTCATCGCGGTGGCGCCGGAGTTCGACGCGATCGAGACGGTGCACGGCGTCGGCTATCGCTGGCGCCCTTGATGGGCCCGGCCAGCCGATGACGCTCCGCCGCAAGCTCCTGCTCGTCGCCCTGTGCACCCTGGCCCTGCCCGTGGCGGGCTGGCTGTACGTGCGCCAGATGGAAACCCTGCTGCGCGAAGGCCAGGCGCAGGCGCTGGTGGCCTCGGCGCGCGCAGTGGCGCGCAGCCTGGTGGTGACGCATGCGCCGCTGCCGCCGGGCGGCAATGGCTGGTATGTGCAGCAGGCGGTCAATCCCATCACGGTCGATGGCTATGGCGACGACTGGGCGCCGCTGACGCCGTGGAGCCAGTCGCTGGACAAGCGCGGCAAGCTGCTGCTCGCCGAGGACCGCGACTGGCTGTACCTCTATGTGGACGTGCGCAGCACGCACCGCACCCGCGCCGACGCGGCCGACGCCAATGCGCTGGCCGCGGATCACCTGATCCTGGGCCTGCGCAAGGGCGGCCAGCTGCGCCGGTATCTGATCGCCAGCGCCGCGCCGGGGCCGGCCACGGCGCGGCCGCTGGATCCGGCGGTGGAGCGCTTCCCGGAATGGATCGCCGCGCAGTGGCAGGAAGACGGCAGCGGCTACCGCGTGGAACTGCGCCTGCCGCGCGCGCTGGGCCTGGACGGCCTGGGCGTGGGCATCTACGACGCGGCGGCGCCGGACAGCGATCCGCAGGCGGCCGACGTGCGCCCGCTGCTGGGCTATTCCGCCGAGCTTTCGCACGAACTGGCCCAGCTCGCGCCGGAGAACGTGCGCGCCCGCGTGCTGGCGCCGCAGGGCTGGCTGCTGGCGCGCAGCGGCCGCCTGGGCAACACCGCGGTGCCGGCCGGCGAGCAGCCGGGCTGGTTCGCCTCGCTGGTGTACCGCTCGCTGCTGGCCAATCAATTGGAAGACGCCGAGCCCTGGACCGACGACGCCCCGCGCCTGGACGTGCACGAAGTGAACGCCGCCGCCGGCGGCGCGCCGTCCACGCTGTGGCGCCAGGGCGAGGCGCGCGGCAGCGTGGTGCTGGCCGCGGCGGTGCCGGTGGAGCAGGGCGGCAAGGTGCAGGGCGTGCTGCTGCTGGAACAGTCCAGCCGCGCCGTGCCGCTGCTGGCCAACCGCGCGCTGCTCGGCCTGCTGGCCACGAGTTTCGGCGTGCTGCTGGTGGCCGGCGGCATCCTGCTGGCCTTCGCCACGCGGCTGAGCCTGCGCCTGTCGCGCCTGCGCAATGCCGCCGAGCGCGCGCAGGCCAACGATGGACGTCTGGACGGCCAGATGCTGGCGCGCTTCCCGATGACCGACGCGCAGGACGAGATCGGCGACCTGGCGCGCAGCTTCGAGCGCCTGTTCGAAGTGGTCGGCGGCTATACCGACTACCTGCGCACGCTGGCTTCCAAGCTGTCGCATGAACTGAATACGCCGCTGGCGATCGTGAAGTCCTCGCTGGACAACCTCGAGCACTCGCTCACCGACCGCGACGCCCTGCCGCCCGAAGCCGCGCCCTACCTGGCCCGCGCCCGCGACGGCGTGGCGCGCCTGGGCACCCTGGTGCGCGCCATGAGCGAAGCCAGCCGGATGGAGCGCGCCATCGCCGCGGCGGAGCCGGAAGACGTGGACCTGGCCGAAGTGGTGCGCGGCTGCGCCGACGCCTACCGCCCGCTGGCCGGCACGCGCCGACTGGACTGCGTGCTGCCGGACGGCCCGCTGCGCCTGCACTGCGCGCCGGAACTGATCGCGCAGGCGCTGGACAAGCTGTTCGACAACGCGCTCTCGTTCACCCCCGAGGGCGGCTGGATGCGGTTGAGCCTGCGCGCGGCCGGCGACGGCGCCGAGATCGAGCTGGCCAACCAGGGCGAGCCTTTGCCGGCGGCGATGCAGGGACGTCTGTTCGATTCGCTGGTCAGCCTGCGCGACAAGGCCAGGCCGGGCGACGTGCCGCATCTTGGCCTGGGCTTGTACGTGGTGCGGCTGGTGGCCGAGCGCCACCATGGGGTGGCGTCGGCGCGCAATCTGGAGGATGGCAGCGGCGTGGCTTTCACCCTCAGCCTGCAGGGCATGCCGCGCCAGCGCCTGTAACGTAGGTTGGGGTGAGCCGGAGGCGAACCCCAACATCGCACCGTCCGGACGCACCGTATCGTTGGGGTTCGCCTCCGGCTCATCCCAACCTGCGTCACGCACACCCGGAGGCTAGCGCCTCACCATCCACCCGCTAGCGCTGTGCAGTACCTGTACTTGCAGCACCGCTGGAGTTCCGCAGGTCTCGCCCTTGCACGGCACCAGCGTCACGCTCAGGTGCTGGTCGTCATCCAGCTTGAAATCAGCCAGCTTCTCGCTGGCCGCGCCTGCCGCATTCTCCAGCGCAGTGCCGATAAACACGCCGCTGCGGAACACGTACAGCTGCAGGCTGGACGGATGGCAGGCGCGGTCGAAGCTCGCGGCGGCCTCCGCGACATAGGTATCGCCCTTGCGCTGCGCGCGGCCGGTGAGCAGGCGCTGGCCGCCGGTGAGCAGGAAGCGGTCCTCGTCGCTGCGCGCCGTGGGCGCGGCGGCGGCGCACTGGCCGGCGTTGGCGCTGGTGACGACGGCGGCGTCGCCATCGTCGTCGTCCTCGAATTCCAGCGGCTGCAGCGGCCGCGGCACATAGCGCTGCGCGGCTTCCGGTGCAGCGGCCGGCGCGGGCTTGTACAGCCACAGCGCCAACCCGGCGGCGGCGATCACCAGCACGGCGATGGCCCAGCCGGGGACGCGCCAGGTCCGGCTCGGCGCGGTGGCAGCAGGGATCGGCGGCGGCATGGCGTGCGTGGCATCGGTAGGCAGCGGCGGCGGCAGCGGCTCGCCGGCACTCGAAGGCGGCCACGGGAACCACTGCTGCCCGCCGTCATGGCACCACTGGTCGCCGGCTTCGGCATAGCGCGCCAGCGCGGATTCCGGCAGCGGGCCGCGCACCTGGCCCATGCGCAGCAGCCATACCAGCGGTGCGTCGTCCGGTTCCGGCTGCGCTTCCACGCCCATGTCTTCCAGCTGCGCGGCCTGGGCCTGCGCGGCGGACAGCTCCAGCCCACGGCGGATCAGCAGCGGCGCGCGCTCGAACACGCGCTTGCGGAAATCCGCGCCCTGCATGCCGAACGCCTCGGCCATGCGGGCGTGCGCGCTGTCCGGGTCGTGGCCGGGCAGCAGGCGGCCGGTGAGCACGAGGCAGTACTGATCCATATCGGTTCCCACCGGGGGACGCGGGTGCCGCGCCCATCCGCCCAAGGGTAGGCGCGGCGCCCGGAGCGGACAAGCGCGGGCGCCGCCGCCGCCGCGGTTATGCCTACAATGGCCGCCTTGAGTGTTCCCCGCATGGCTTCCCGGATCCCCTAGACGTGAGCTCACCAGAGAAGATCGGCCGCGAGCAGTTCGACGCGCTGGCTGCCCAAGGCCATACGCGCATCCCGCTGGTACGCGAGGTGTTTTCCGACCTCGACACGCCGTTGTCGGTGTACCTGAAACTGGCCGACGGCCCGTACACCTTCCTGTTCGAATCGGTCGAGGGCGGCGCCACCTGGGGACGCTATTCGATCATCGGCCTGCCGGCCCGCCGCGTGTACCGCCTGCGCGGGCACGAGCTGGAAGTGGAAGACAGCGGCGAAGTCACCGAGCGCCGCCACCTGGACGACCCGCTCGCCGAGATCGAAAAACTGCGCCTGCAGTACGACGTGCCGCGCCTGCCGCAGCTGCCGGCTTTCAGCGGCGGCCTGGTCGGCTATTTCGGCTTCGAGACCATCGGCTATATCGAGCCGCGCCTGGCGCGCTGGGACCGCGCCGACGAACTGGGCACGCCCGACGTGCTGCTGATGCTGGCCGAGGAAGTCGCCGTCTTCGACAACCTCAAGGGCCGCCTGTACCTGATCGTGCACGCCGATCCCGCCCGGCCGCACGCCTACGCCGAGGCGCAGCGCCGGCTCGACGCGCTGGTGCACCGCCTGCGCCAGGGCGGCGCCTCGTATCCGCAGCTCACCCAGTCGGTGGCGCTGGACGAGGGCGATTTCAAATCCTCCTTCACCAAGGAGGAATTCGAGGCGATGGTCGAGCGCGCGAAGGAATACATCCGCGCCGGCGACATCTTCCAGGTGGTGCCTTCGCAGCGCCTGAGCGTCGGCTTCAACGCGCGCCCGGTGGACGTGTACCGCGCGCTGCGCGCCTTGAACCCGTCGCCGTACATGTACTTCGTCGATCTGGGCGACACCCAGATCGTCGGCTCCTCGCCGGAGATCCTGGCGCGCCTGAAGGACGGCAAGGTGGTGGTGCGCCCACTGGCCGGCACGCGCAAGCGCGGCGCCACCGAGGAAGAAGACCAGGCGCTGGAAGCGGAGCTGCTGGCCGACCCCAAGGAGCGCGCCGAGCACGTGATGCTGATCGACCTGGGCCGCAACGACATCGGCCGCATCAGCGAGACCGGCAGCGTGGAAGTGAGCGAGTCCTTCGTGGTCGAGCGCTACTCGCACGTGATGCACATCGTGTCGCAGGTGCAGGGCCAGGTGCGCCCCGACGTCGGCTACATGGACGTGCTCAAGGCCACCTTCCCGGCCGGTACCTTGAGCGGTGCGCCGAAGATCCGCGCGCTGGAGATCATCCAGGAGCTCGAACCCTACAAGCGCAACATCTACGCCGGCGCGATCGGCTGGATCGGCTGGTGGGGCGATGCGGATACCGCCATCGCCATCCGCACCGCGGTGATCCAGGACGGCCGCCTGCACGTGCAGGCCGGCGCCGGCATCGTCTACGACTCCGACCCCACCGCCGAGTGGGAGGAGACCATGAACAAGGGCCGCGCGCTGTTCCGCGCCGTGGCGCAGGCGGCGAAGGGTCTGTAAGGCGGATGCGTATGCACAGGAAGCGCCAGTTGAGTCTTTCGATCACCCTTGCCGGCGTCGTCGCGCTGCCGCTGCTGTATTCGCTCAGCGCCAGTGCGCGCGAGCCGCTGGAAACGCGCTGGGTCGACGACCCGTACAGCCGCATGAAGGCGATGGCGATGCTGCAGTCGCTCAACGCCGACCTGCTGAGCCACCCCAGCGCCACGCTCACCTTGGAGCGCTGGTGCGGCACCCATCATCTGGCCCACGACGCCAAGGTGGTCGCGCGCGTGGTGAAGGGCGCGGACAAACCATTGCCGGATGGCGCGCGCGAGCAGCTGGGCATCGGCGCCGAAGAACCGGTGCGCTACCGCCAGGTGCAGCTGGTGTGCGGCGGCCTGGTGCTGTCGGAAGCCGACAACTGGTACGTGCCGTCGCGCCTGAGCGAGGCGATGAACCGTGAGCTGGACGAGAGCGACACCCCGTTCGGCAAGGTGGTGCAGGCGCTGCACTTCCGCCGCCAGACCCTGGCCGCGGAGCTCTTGTGGTCGCCGCTGCCGGCCGGCTGGGACGCCGGCGCGCCGCTGCCGCCGGCCACCCGCCATCCGCTGGATATCCCCGCTCATGTGCTGCAGCACCGCGCGGTGCTGGTGAGCGGCGACAACCGGCCTTTCAGCCTGGTGGTGGAGAGCTATACGGCGAACGTGCTGGCCATGCCCTCGTCGCTGCTGGCGCCGACCCCCTAAGCAAGCTCGGCGTAAGAACTACGTCACAAAATCTGCCAGAATGTGACGGCGATCGCAGGGAAGGGCGGTCGCCATTGCGCCGCGTGCCGCCAGGCACGCTCCCAGGGAAACGGGGCCCGATGCCGCAGAACCTCTTCCGGTGATACCCCGCGACGCGGACGCCATGGTGGCTTCCGGGGGAGCGCGCGGGTTGCAGCAAAGAAACAGGGGAAAACATGAAACTCATCGCCAGGACCGCATGCGTCGCCGCATGCGCGCTGCTGCTGTCGTCGTGCGCGACGATCGTCGGCGGCAAGTACCAGAACGTCAGCGTCGACACCAAGGCGTCCGACCAGAGCAGCATCACCGCCCAGTGCACGCTGAGCAACGACCGCGGCACTGTCAGCGTCACCACGCCGGGCACCGCCCGCGTGCGCCGCTCGGACGGCGCGCTGGACGTGAGCTGCCAGAAGGACGGCACCCAGATCGGCCAGCAGACCTACCACGCCAGCACGCGCGGCATGGTGTGGGGCAACCTCCTGTTCGGCGGCCTGATCGGCATCGTGGTGGACTTCACCAACGGCGCCGCGCACCACTATCCGGATCACCTGAGCGTGACCTCGTACAACAAGCACTACGACGCGGCCGCCATGGCCGGCGGTGCGCCCGCGACGATGGGCAGCGGCAACGCCGCCGCTTCGGTGCCGGCTGCCGCCAGCGACCTGGCCAGCCTGGATCGCCGCATCGCGCCGACCACCTTCAACGCCGCGCAGAACGTGGCCGCGGCCAAGCAGTGCGACCGTGCGCTGCGCGTGGTGATGGCCGATGGCGCACGCTCGGTGCTGGAAGCGAACTGCCCGGGCAGTGAGCCGGTGCATATCGAGTGCGACGGCGACAAGTGCGTGGCCGTGCATAAGGACTGACGTACATGGCGTAGGTTGGGGTGAGCGCAGCGAACCCCAACGTGCCGGCGACCATGCAAGGTCCGTTGGGGTTCGCCTTTGGCTCACCCCAACCTACGCTGTCGTTGATGGGCTAGTGGCGCGGATCCTGCGGCGGATCCAGCCGCACCCACCGCTTTCCATCCACCCGCGCGCAAATCCCGCCATCCGCGCACGGCGCCAGATTCCCCGCCGCGATCGCCGCATTGATCTGCGACGTCCACGCCGCATTCGACAATTCGGTATGCGCGTGTATCACCGTATAAGCTGCCGCGCCGATCACCAGCAGTCCGCCGACGGCGCAGGCGATGAAGGCCTTCCACGCCGTCGCCGTATGCACCCGCCCGGCGCTGCTGATGCGCTGCTGCAGGTCCGCCGCCGCGTTGCGCACATCCAGCATCGCGCTTTCCAGATGCTTCTCCGCCTGCGCGAACGGTTCGCGCAGGCCGTGGCTGAGCGTGGCGCCGGCCGCCTGGCGGAATTCCTCCACCGCGCTGGCCGACACCTGCTGCGCCACCTGGCTGACGCTCTGCGCCGCCATGCGGATGGTCTCCGCCGCCTGCGCGTTCTGCTGCACCACCTTGTCGCCGCGGGTCTCGAAGCTGTCGACCAGCATCGACAGCTTCACCGCCATGGCCTTGATGTCGTCCTGGGTCATGTGCGTCTACTCGCGTTCATTGCCGGAGCGTCGGCCCCTGCTGTTGCTGCTGCTGGTTCGGCGGCTGCTGCTGCGTCGGTGCGGGCGTGGCCTGCTGCTGCTGTTGCTGCTGCTGTTGTTGCGCCTGCAGCTGCCGGTTGGCCTGCTGACCTTGTGCGAGCAGGGCCTGGCCTTCGCCCGATTGCGCGTAGGACTGCGCGATCTGTCGCGAAGCCGCATCGTTCTGCGTGGCCGCGGCGCGGGTGAGTGCGTCGAACTGATCGCTGGTCGAAGGTGCCGCGACCGGCTGCTGCGGCGACGACGGCGTGGGCGTCTGCCCCTGCACCGATTGACCCTGTACCGATTGCCCCTGCGCTTGTTGACCTTGCGCCTGCTGACCCTGCGCCTGCGGCACCGGACCGATGGTGACCGGCTGGCGCGGGTAGGCCTTGCTGAGATCCTCGTTGACCGGCTCCGCGCTGGTGCGGGTGCCGACGCCGTTCCACTCGTTTTTCGGCACCAGCACGGTGTTGTAGCCGGCCGGTGTGTTGCGGTCCACCTGGTTGAAGCGGTACAGCAGCATGCCCTGTTCCGAGCGGTGCACCACGTTCATGCCCGGCTCGGTCGGCACCTGTCCCTTCTGCAGGAAGGGCTTGTCGCTCACCGTGTTGAGGTAGTCGACCATCAGGTTGTTGCTGCGCACCGCCAGGCCGTCGCGGTGATAGCTGCCGCCGATGTCCGAATGCGCGCCCGCCACGGTGACGCCGAGGAAGCGGCCGTCCTTGCTCTCGCCCGGCGGGATGATGTGGTCGACCTTGAACAGCCCGCGGCGCTCGTCCGCGGCGATGATCTGGAAGCCGGAAATCACCGAGGGCGGCGGACGGCGGTCGTGCTTCTGCGGCACGCCGGTGCCGACCGGATCGAACAGGCCTTCGACCTGGGCGACCTTGCCCGCTTCTTCCAGCCGCGGCTTGGAGTACTGCGCGTTCTTGATCATGCCGTCGCGCTCGTACGTGTACTTGGCGCCGCTCGGATCCTCGATGCCGCGCTCTTCCACCAGCCGGGTGAAGCCGGCCGCCTGTTCGGCGCCGCGGCTGAAGCCGATGCTGACCACGCTGATCTTCGCTTCGGGGTCGTCGCGCCGCCACTGCTTGGACTGCTCGATGAACTGCTTGTACATCTCCTCGGTGCGGCGCTCGTAGGTATAGCCGCGCATGCCGTCCAAGGTCTTGGTGACGCCATTTTCCTGGGTGCCCGGGCCGGCGAGGTAGCCGGACACGATGCTGCGATCGCCGGCGCGGTTGCGCTCCTGGATCTGCGCATGGATCTTGGCCACGTTGGTGGCGTGTTCCGGGTCGTGCAGCACGTCGTTGCCGGTGCCGTCGAACGCCGCCACGAACACGCGCTCGTGCGGATTGTTGGCATGGATCAGCACGGGCGCCTCGAACTTCGCCAGCTGGTCGCGCGCGGTGTCGTAGCTCTGCAGGCGGGCGGTGTCGGCGGGGTAAGTGCTCACCCCGTCGTTGAGTATCCCGTCCGGGCCTACCTTGTGGGTTTCCTTGGGCATGGTGCAGCTCCTTTAGTAAGTCCTGCTCCAGACCAGGAAGATGTCTTTCCTGAAGTCGCTGTCCTTGTTGCCCGGGATCTGCTGCTGCCGGGTGGGAATGAACATCGCGGTGTAGACGCTGATGGTGCGGTCGTCCACTTCCAGGTAGATGTCCGGCGCGCCGGCCACGGGGCCGGAGTAGAAATCGGTCATCGCTTCCTTGGGCACGTTGTGCCAGATCAGCTCGTCCTTGAAGATCTGCGCGATGTCGACCTTGGCCTCGTGCGCCGTGCCGTCCTTGGATTTCCAATGGACTTCGGCCGGCGCCGGGAAGTTGCTGATGCCCAGTTCCGCCGAGCCCCAGCCTTCGCGGTAGTCGCCGGCGGGCTTGGGCGGCGAGGCTTCGTCAGCCGCTTTCTGCACCTGGTAGCGACCGTTGTACATGATGCTGCAGCCGGTGGCGTCGTAGCAGAACGCCTCGAAGTTGTGGCGCTTGAAATGGAGCGGTACCTGGCGGGTCAGAGCCGGCGCCTGTGCCGCAGTTCCCTGCGTGTCGTCGAGTGACATGGCGAAAACACATCCTGTAGAGAGAGAAACCGTGAGGCCCAGTACGAGCGAGGCCTGAAGCCGGAGGGCTGAAGTGCGCATGCGAGCAATCCCTTGTCTTCGTGTCGGCCATGCGGAGTCCGATGGCCCCGGCCATCTTACCGCGCTGCGGTAGCGTGGCCAGTTTCGACCGGCCAGTCAGCGAAGTACCGCACAGACTTACCCCGTCACGCACCCGTAACGGTAGGTTGGGGTGAGCCGCAGGCGAACCCCAACGGTGCGCCATGGCTGGATGTTGGGGTTCGCCTGCGGCTCACCCCAACCTACGCCGTCAGGGCGAGAGATAGGGCTGTGCGATTTTCAGTGCCGTCCGGTACGGCTCCGGATCGTTGCGGTTGCTCAGCAGGATCACCGTCAGATGCTGCTTCGGCCAGCGCACGATCACGTTGCGGAAGCCGATGCTCTCGCCGGAATGCCAGCGCACGTCGCCGTGGATGCGCCAGCCGTAGCCGTAGGCGTCGACGTCCTCTTCACCCGTGACCTGGTTCTGCGCGGCGAAGGCCAGGGCGCGCGAGCTGTCCTTGAGCAGGCGGCTGTCGTAGAGCGCCGCGTCCCAGCGCGCCAGGTCGTCGATCGAGGAATAGATGCCGCCGTCGCCGCGGGTGGCGCTGGTGAGGTCCTGGTCGGTGCGCACCCAGCGGCCGTCCTGCTGGCTGTAGCCGTAGGCGCGATGTGCGGGCTGCGGGCCGTCCGGTTCGCGCAGCAGGGTGTGGTCCATATGCAGCGGCTTGAAGATGCGCTGGCGCAGAAACTCGGGCAGGCGCTGGCCGGAGGCGTGTTCGACGATCAGCCCCAGCAGCACATAGCCGCTGTTGCTGTAGCGGTAACTGGTGCCGGGCGCGAAATAGCTGCGCGTCTCGGCCGACAGCATGCGCAGCACGTCGCCATCGTTGAGCTGCCTGGTGGTGCCGGGCGGCATCAGGTCTTCGTAGTCGATCAGCCCCGATGCGTGCGAAAGCAAGTGGTGGATGGTGATGCCCTGGTCGCTCGCCGGCAGCGAGGGCAGCCAGCGGCGCACGGAGTCGCTGAGTTTCAGCTTGCCGTCTTCGGCCAGCAGCAGGATGGCGGCGGCGGTGAACTGCTTGCTCACCGAGGCCAGGCGGTAGTTGGTGGCAGGCGTGGCGGCCACGCCGTGTTCCAGGTCGGCGTAGCCGTAGGCCTTGCGCAGCACCGGCTTGCCGTCCTTCAGCACCAGCAGCGAAGCGCCGGGGACCTTGCCGGTGTAAGGCTGCATCGAGGTGTCGGCGTCGGCAGCGGGAGCGCTGGCGGAAAACAGCAGCAGCGCGGCAAGGAACGCGAAGTGGCGCATGGCGGGTCCCGGTCAGCGGATCGGCAGGTCGTAGTAGGTGTCGGGCGTCGGTTCCGGCTCGAGCGTGTAATGCCACCACTCGAACTTATAGTTACGGAAGCCGCCGCGGCGCATCGCATCGCGCAGCAGGTCTCGATTAGCGCGTTGTGCGGGTGTCACGCCCGGGTTGTCGGTATTGGCCAGCGGGTCGAAGTAGTCGAACGGCGTGCCCATGTCGAGCGGCGCGCAGTGTTCGTCGCGCGCGTCGCATTGCATCAGGCTGAGGTCCATGGTGGCGCCGCGGCTGTGGCCCGAGCGCGGCGCGATGTAGTCGCCGAGCAGCACGCGCTTGTCGAGATGGGGATAGTGCGCGGCCTTGGTGCGCTGGTCGGCCAGGTCGCCGCCCCAGCGCACGAAATGGCTGACGGCGCGGGCGGGGCGGTAGCAGTCCCACAGCAGCAGGCGCTGATGGTTGGCGTGCAGGTCGCGTTCGACCTTGGCCAGCGCCTCGGCCGCGGGGCGCAGCAGATAGCACTTCGCCGCCTCGTAGCCATCGACCGGCGTGCCGACGAAGTTGTCGCTGCCGGCGTATTTGATGTCTTCGGCGATATCCGGCGCGAGCTCGCGGATATCCACCAGGTTCGCCTGCGCCAGCGTGCCGGTAGCGACGGGCGGCTTCGCCGGCGGCGTGGCGCAGCCGCACAGCAGTGCGGCGGCCAGCAGCGCCAGCGGCCTAGTCGCAGCCGCGCACGCGCTTGAAGGCGAGATCTTCGAAGTCGTAGCTGAAATCGGCATCGGGATCGACCTTGCTCATCTGCAGGTTGCCGGACTTGCTAGTGGGCGCATGCAGCCAGGCTTCGGCGTCGCCGTGCTCCCACTGCACCAGGTAGTCGTGGCCCACGCGCATGACCGGGCCGCGCAGGCGAGGGGATTTGACCGCTTCGAACGCCACGCCATCGCCGCTCGGGCACAGCCGCGCTTCGCCGAACCAGGGATCGCGCCACACGCCGAGCAGGCCGGCCAGTTCCTTGCGCGTGGCGGCCTGGCGTTTGGAGGTGTCGGGCACGCGCGATGCATGGCGGTGGCTTTCCTTCGCGGCGAGTTCGTCCGCATAGGCGGTGACGCTGCGTGCTTTCTCCGGTGCGGTGAACTGCTTGAGCAGCACTTCGATCAGCACGGTGCGTGCGTCTTCCGCATCGCCATTGATCAGCACCACGAACCCGTCGCGCCGGCCCGGCACCAGGTACAGCGCCGAGTACATGCCCGACAACGTGCCGGTATGCGATACGGTCTGCACGCCATCGACATCGGCGATGCGCCAGCCGTAGCCGTAGGCATACAGCTTGGTGCCATCCCAGGCGTGCCGCTGGGCGGAGATCGGCATCGGCGTGTACGGCGTCCACAACTTGTCGCGCTGCGCCTGCCGCAGCCAGGCCAGCTGCTGCGGCGTCGGCGCCAGCCATTGGCGGGCCCAGGCCAGCATGTCGTCGAGGCTGCACTGCACGCCGCCGGCTGCTTCCATGGTGGTGGGATGGACCACGGGGTCGGTAGGCGTAAGCGCGACGAAGCCATCGCCGCGGCTGGCATGCGGCACCGCCACCGGCGCCAGCGCATCGCGCCGCCAGCTGCCGACCTGGCAGCGCGCCAGGCCGAGCGGTTCGAAGACTTCGCGGCGCAGCAGCGTTTCGTAAGGCGCGCCGCCCGCGGCGGCGGCGACTTCGCCGGCCACCACGTAGAGCAGGTTGTCGTAGGCATAGCCGGCGCGGAAGCTGTAGCGCGGCTTCAGATAGGCCAGCGCGGCGACGATGTCCTTGCGGGTGAAGCCATTCGGCTCCGGCCACAGCATCAGATCGCCCGCGCCTTCGCCCAGCCCGCTGCGATGCGTAAGCAGGTCGCCGACCTGCATATGCTCCGTCACCCACGGGTCGTACATATGGAAAGCCGGAATCCAGCGCTTCACCGGATCGTCCCAGCGCAGCTTGCCCTCCTGCACCAGGCGCGCGAGCAGGGTGGAGGTCATGGCCTTGCTGTTGGAGGCGATCTTGAACAGCGCATCGGGCGTGACCGCCTGGCCCGAGCCCAGTGCCAGTTCGCCGGCCGTATGCCGGTAGACCACCTCGCCGTTCTCGATCACGCCGACGGCGATGCCGGGCAGGTGATAGCGCGCCACCACGGCGTCGACCAGCGGATCGAAGCGTTCCTTCGGCGTCTGCGCATGCGCCGCACCGGCGACGAGCAGCAGCGCGATCGCCAGGGCTTCAGCGAGCCGGCGCATCGGCCGTCTGCTCCACCGCCCGCCATACGCGCAGCAGATTGCCGCCCCACAGCTTGGCGATGTCCGCATCGCTGAAACCGGCCTTGCGCAGCGCAGCGGTCACGTTGCGGGTCTGGCTGGCGTCGCGCCAGCCGTCGATGCCGCCGCCGCCGTCGAAGTCCGAGGCGATGCCGACGTGGTCGATGCCGGCGACGTCGACCATATGGCGGATCTGCGCCATGTAATCGTCGAGCGTCGGCAAGGGGAAGGCCTTATCGATGCGCGCCATGCCTTCGACATACGCCGGCAGGAAATCGTGCTTCTCGCTGTCGTACTGCTTGTCGCCCGCTTGCTTGGCCACCTGCGCCTGCAAGGCTTTCTCTGCCAGCTCGCGGCCCGGATCCAGCTTCAGGAAACCCTTGTACGCCACCGCCTGCACCACGCCGCCCTTCGCCGCGATCGCACGCAGCAGGTCGTCCGGCAGATTGCGCGGATGGTTCACCAGCGCATGCGCACCGGAATGCGAGGCGATGACCGGCGCCTTCGACAGCGCCAGCACATCGCGCACGCAGGCATCGGAGCTGTGCGAGACGTCGACCATGATGCCCAGCCGGTTGGCGCGCTCCACCACCTGCTTGCCGAACGTGCTCAGCCCTGCATCGCTGAGCGGCGGATCGCCCAGTTCGGCCGTGGGCATCGAGCTGGTGCAAAGATCGTTGTGGCCGACGTGGGTGAGGCCGATATAGCGCGCGCCCTGGGCGAACACCCAGTCCATGTTCTTCAGATCGTGGCCGAGCGAATAGCCGTTCTCGATGCCGATCATCGCCGACAGCACGCCGGCCTTGCGGTTGGCGACGACTTGTTCCGGCGTGGTGGCCAGCTTGATGCGCTGCGGATAGCGCTGCACCAGCAGGTGGATGTCCTCGTACTTGCGCTTGGCCTGCGCCACCGCCTTGGCATAGCCCTTGGCATTGAGCGGGCCCTGCTCGACGTAGATGACGAAGAACGCGGCATTCAGCCCGCCGCGTTCCATCTTGCCCAGGTCCACCTGCAGCGGCGTGTCGTGACCCGCGTCAAAGCGCGGCTCGTGCATGTAGGCCAGCGGGATATCGACGTGGGTGTCGATGGTGACGGGCGGGTCCTCGCCCGCCGCGGCGGGGCCGGTCCACAGCAGCAGCGGCGCCAGTGCGCCGAGATAAGGCCATAGCTTCATGCGCTTTCCCAATGCGAGGCCGGCTGTTCGCCGGCGACCATGTCTTCGAGACTTTGCCGCCGCCGCACTATGGCATGGCGGCCGCGGTCGAGCAGCACCTCGGCGGCCAGCGGGCGCGAGTTGTAGGTGGAGGCCATCGAGGCGCCGTAGGCGCCGGTGGTACGGATCAGCACCAGCTCGCCGGCGCGCAGTTCGGGCAGCTCGCGTTCCACCGCGAAGGTGTCGCCGGTTTCGCAGACCGGGCCGACCACGTCGTAGCGGTGCCGCGGGCGCGCCTCGTCGAGCAAGGGCACGATGTCGTGCCAGGCTTCGTAGAGGCTGGGGCGCAGCAGGTCGTTCATGGCCGCGTCGAGCACCAGGAAGCGCCGCTGGTCGCCCTGCTTCACGCGGATCACCCGGGTGAGCAGCACGCCGGCTTCGGCGACCAGATAGCGGCCGGGTTCGAGCAGCAGGCGGCCTTTGAATGCCCCCAGGGCTTCGCGGATGGCCGCGGCGTAGTCCGCCGGCGCGATCGGCACCTGGCCGTCGCGATAGCGCACGCCCAGGCCGCCGCCCACGTCGATGCTGGCGATGGCGTGGCCGGCAGCTTCCAGCTCGCGCCAGAACGCCGCCACGCGCGCGAAAGCTAAGCGGAACGGTTCGACGCTGAGGATCTGCGAGCCGATATGCACGTGCAGGCCGTCCAGCCGCACGTTCGGGTGGCGCGCCGCCTGGGCGAACCAGCGGCGCGCCTCGTCGATGCTGACGCCGAATTTGTTTTCCGCCTTGCCGGTGGAAATCTTGGCGTGGGTCTGTGCGTCGACGTCGGGATTGATGCGCACCGCTGCATGCGCGGTGACGTGCAGTTCGGCCGCCATCTGCTGCAGCAGGTCCAGCTCGTCCGCCGATTCGACGTTGAAGCGCTGGATGCCGGCGGCCAGGGCCTCGGCGATCTCGGCCGCGGTCTTGCCCACGCCGGAGAACACGATGCGCTGCGGAGGAATGCCCGCATGCAGCGCGCGCCACAGCTCGCCGGAAGACACGATGTCCGCACCGACGCCCGCTTCCGCCATCAGCTGCAGGATGGCCAGATTGCTGTTGGCCTTGACGGCGTAGCACAGCGTGGCATCCAGACCTTGCAGCACCTGCTGCAGGCCGTCGATGCGGGCGCGGATCGCGCTGGCGGAATAGGCGTGGAACGGGGTGGGGATGCGTTCGGCGAGGCGGCGCAGGTCGACGCCGTCGAACAGGGTGTCGGGGTGAGGCGTGTCGTCTGTCGTAGGTTGTGCGTTGTGCTGCATGGGTGCCTCAACGGTGAGCCCCTCTCCCTCCGGGAGAGGGGTTGGGGTGAGGGTACGGGCGGAGCGCAAGAGTGATGTGCTCCGCTCCGGCCGAACCCTCATCCGGCTGCCGCCACCTTCTCCCGGCGGGAGAAGGATTCAGCCCCGGAGTTTGCGTCAATAAAAAAAGGCGGCCCGAACTCGCGCGGGCCGCCTTGGGGAGTACACCTTCAGTGATGCATGCTCAGAAATCCAGCGACACGGTGAGCTGGGCGAAACGCGGATCCTGGAAGCGCAGGGCCTGGCGGAAGGTCGAGTTGGTGCCGTCGCTGATCGAGGTCTGCAGGTCCTGGTCCACCGCCACCGTGCGCTGCTGGTTGAGCAGGTTGTAGATGGCGAACTTCACGCGCAGCTGGCCGGTCTCGCCCAGCGAGCGCAGGTAGGTGACGCTGGCGCCGAGGTTGTAGGTCCATGGCATGGTGCCGTACTTGCCGCGCGGGGAACGCTCGTACACGCGGTCCTCCGAACGGTCGGACGAGCAATTGGCCACGCAGATGTAATAGCTGTGGTAGTTGGTCGCGTCGTACGGATTGCCCACGCCGAAGCCGGTGATCGGGCCGCCGGACAGCACGGTGAGGTCGCCGCCGAACTGCCAGTGCGGAGTCAGCGCGTAGGTGCCGCGCAGCTTCAGCTGGTGGCGGTGGTCGTTCGGCAGATAGCCGTCGCCGCCGAAGTTCACCCAGGGGTTGTCGAAGTTCTCGGTGCGGCCGGTGTCGTCGAAGTTGGTGTCGGAATTGACTGGGCCTTCCGCATTGCCGCGGTTCCACGACAAGGTGTACGAGGCATTGAACGCCCACTTGTTGTCCCAGGCGCGGTCCAGCTGGAACTCCACCGAGGTGAAGGTGCGCTTGGGCTTCACCCAGCCGCGCTGGCCCAGGTAATTGCCGTCGGCGTCGTACATCGCCCAGCCTTCCTTCGCCGTGTCCACCGTGACCCAGCCGTCGGCCACGCCGTCGCAGTTGGTATCGCCCCACACGGTGTTCTTCTTGCCCGGGTTGCCCATCACCCAGCCGATATAGCCATTGGCGCCGCACTTGCCGGTGGCGCTGATCTCCATGTCGTCGATCGCGTTGTGCAGGCGGCGGTAGGTGGCGCTCACGCCCCAGGACCAGCTCTTGTCCAGCATCTGCTGGAAGCCGAGGATGGCCTCGTCCTGGAACACCTGGTCCATGTCCTTGTTCACCTGCGAGCGCAGGTCGCCGACCTTGCCGTCGCCCTGCGAGGTGTCCACGCCGCCCAGCTGCGGGCCCAGCACCGGCATCGCGTACTTGTTGCCGTTGCGGTCGACGATCTGCCAGCCGCTGAAGGCGTAGTAGGTGCGCTCGTCGAGCAGGCCGCCGGCCTGCTTGATGTTGATCACGTTGGCCACCGGCAGGAAGTAGCGGCCCAGGTTGCCGAACAGCTTGGTGGTGCCGTCGCCCTTGATGTCCCAGGAGAAGCCGAAGCGCGGCGCCCACATGTTCTTCATCTTGATGTAGCTGCTGCCGTTGGCGGCCTTGTTGTCGAAGCCGTCGTTGCGGACGCCCGCGTTCAACAGGAAGGTCGGCGTGATCTGCCAGTTGTCTTCCAGGTAATACGCCGAGTTGGTGGTCTCGAAGGTGCCGGCGATCTCGTAGCGGCGCGCACGCACGTACGCCGTGTAGCCGGCCGGCAGCACGCCGCCGGTGTTGTTGATGGTGGAGCCCGGAGTGGCGTAGTAGAGGTTGTAGTAGACCGCGCCAGGGCCGGTGTAGTGGCGCTGGTAGATCGAGGTGTCCTTCTCGTGGTCGTAGCCGAAGCGCACCAGGTGGTCGCCGAGCTTCCATTCGAAATCGGCGCGGATCTCCTTGCGGGTGTCGTCGCGCTTTTCGACCGTTGAGTTGGTGGTGCAGCCCAGCGGCACGCCGCCCGGCACCGGCAAGGCATTGGTCACCTTGGTTTCGGCCACCACGCGGTTGCACTCGATATCGCTGAGCGAGCGGGTATAGGCGTTGCGCTTGTTGCTGCCGTACAGCAGCTTCATCGACAGGTCGTCGGTGAGGTAGTTGGTGTAGGTCAGCGCCCAGTTCTTGCCGCCGGAGTCGGTATAGATCTCGTTGGTCTTGGCGCCCAGCGTGCGCGTGTCGAAGGTGTAGTCGTAGACGTCGCCGGTGTTCTTGCTCTTGTCGGAGAACGCCATCAGCGACAGCAGGTTGTTGTCGTTGATGTGCCAGTCGATGGTGGCGCCCCAGAAACCGTTATGGGCGCCGTTGCTGGTGAAGGTGGTGCCGTCGTCGCTGGTGTTGCGCGGCGAGCTGCCGCGCGCCTCGTACATGGCGAAGAAGAACAGCTTGTCCTTCACGATGGGGCCGGACGCGTATACATTGGTCTTCATCAGCGAATCGCGGTCCTCGCTGGAGGCGAGGTAGCGGTTGCCTTGCGCGTCGTAGCGGTTCTTGGGCTTGTCGTGCCAGGCGCCCGGTTCCATGGTCAGCTCGGTGCCCCACTTGAACTGGTTGCTGCCCGAGCGCGCCACCGCGTTGATCACGCCGCCGGTGGTGCGGCCGAATTCCACCGAGTAGCCGCCGGTCTTGACCTGGAACTCCTGGTAGAACGCGAACGGCGCTTCCGAAAAGCCGTTGCGGTTGTAGAAGTCGGTGACATTGAGGCCGTTGACGTAGATCGCGTTCTCCGCGATCGACGAACCGCCGAAGCTGATGCCGCCGAAGCTGGAATTGCCTTTATTGACGCCCGGCGCGAGCAGGGCCACCGAGGCGATGTTCTGGTCCACCGGCAGGCGGCGCAGTTCCTCGCGGCTGATATTGATCGCCGATTCGGTGGAAGTGACGTCCACCTTGGTGATCACGCTGGTGGCGCTGACGCTCACGCCTTCCAGCTCCTTCACGCCCAGGTTCACCGTGGTGGCATTGCCCAAGGTCACCGTCACGTCGGCCGGCTGGGTGGTGAGGTTGCCGTCCTTGCGGCTTTCTAGCACGTACTTGCCCACCGGCAGGAACGGAATGCGGTAATTGCCTTTGTCGTCCGCGGTGGTGCTGCGCGACAGGCCGGTGGCCGGGTCGCGCACGGTCACCACCGCACCGGGCTGCGTGCGGCCCACGATGGTGCCGTCGTTGTTGGCGGCATGCGCCTGCCAGGCGGGCAGGCCGAAGGCCAGGCCCAGACCCAGACATAGCGCGGTCTTGCGCAGATACCGACTGCTCATCTCCCCCATCTCCCCGTCTCCCAACGTGATGTCGATGCGTTAGCGAAAAGAACTCAGGCGCCGCCGGCACGCCCCCGCGCGTCCGGCAGCAGCTGCCACTGGAAGTGGTAGTCCCACTGGTTGAAGTACAGATTCCCGCCCTTCCACTCGACCTCGCCGCGTTGCGAATCGACGTTGTCGGAACGGAACTGCTGCTTGGGCGGCGTAAAGGGCTGGCCGAAATCGCGGTTGAAGGCGATGCGCCAGGCGTCCAGGCCGCCGAGGTAGAACCACTGCAGCGGCGCATCCGCCGGCGTGGCCGGATGCAGCTGGCCGGTGGTCACGTCCATCGGCACCCAGCCGTAGGGCGCCAGATACACCTGGCCCCAGTCGTGGATGTTGTCGTAGCCGTTCTCGGCGAACACCATGCCGGACTGCCAGCGCGCCGGAATGCCGTTGAGCCGCAGCAGGGTGATCAGCAGCAGCGTCTGCTGCCCGCAATCGCCGTGGCCGGCATGCAGGGTGTAGTCGCTGATGTTGCTGATGGTCGAGTACTCGCGCGCACCGGCCCATGGAATGCGGTCCACCGCGGCGAAGAGCTTCTGCACGATGCGGTAGGGGTTCTTCTCCTCGCCCACCACGTCTTTGGAGAACTTGCGCAGGTCGTCGGTGAACACCACGTGCGGCGCGCGCTCGGCGACGTAGGGTGCAAGTTCCGGCGTGATGCGCGTGGCGGTGACCTTGTCCGGATCGATCTGGCGGTATTGCGCGGACAAGCTCACTTCATAGGTCACCGAGAACACAGTTTTCTCGCCGGCCTTGGCGGGCTGCTCCAGGTAGACCGTGCGCATCGGCGCGCTGGCCGGCGCGATGTCGTGCTTGGCCGGCACGCTGGCGACGTAGCGGATGTCGTCCTGCTGGCCGGGCAGTTCCTGCGGATAGGGAATCCATGCACGCACCGTCTCGCCCGCGGGCACGGCGTTGGCGTCGACGGTCAGCGTCTGCGTCATGCGCACGCGGTGCGGCAGCACGTGGGTTGCGTGTTCGGCCAGCGCGGCGGCGCGCACCTGGCGGTGGTAGTCGTTGAGCGACTCCATCGGGCCGTCGGTGAGCGGCGTCTTGTCCGTGCGGCGCCCGCGCGCCTCGGCGCTGAGGCGGAACAGGTTGCCGGGCGAGCGCTTGAAGTAGAGCGTGCGGCCGTCGATGGTCTGGTGCTCGAACAGGCCGGCGGCGTCCCAGCGCGCGAAATCGGCGTCGCTCAAGTCGGGCATCTGCTTGCGCACCCGCGCCTTCACCGCGTCGGCGTCGAGGGTGAAGTCGAGCAGGATGCGGCGCATGCGCTCGCGCTGGAACAGCCAGTCCTGGCGCGCCTGGGCGGAGAGTCCCGGCTGGGCGAGCGCCTGGTCGATCGCGGCGTCGGCCTGCTTGAAGTGGCCGGCGTCGATCTGCGCGACGGTGTCTTTCAGTCCCGCGGGCGTGTCGCCGGTCGCGGCGAAAACACAGGACATGGCGCAGCCCAGGGCAAGCGCAAAAGCGGTGCGGCGCCATGCGCGCGCGGTCGCCGAACCCGATGCCGAGCCTGCCGTTTTCAACACAAGAACTCCCCCGCAAGAAGTTGTTGAAAACGCTGTGTAGCATGCTTGCAATCCCTGGTCAATAATTTATGCTTCAATCGAAATTGACAGGAATTAGCTATTCCAAGCCTGCCGAACTGCACGGGCCAGCCGCCCGGCAGTCACTGACGAAGGGGGTTCGATGATCCAGACGGTCTGGCCTTACCTGGCGCTGATGCTGTTGGCGGCCGGGGCATTCCCCGCGCTGGAAAGGCAGTTCGGCTGGCGGATCTTCAACGTGCTGCCGCCCATCGTGCTCACCTATCTGCTGGTCACCGCCTTGGCCGTGTCGGGGCTGTGGAAGAACACCGCCGAGATCCAGGCCGCGCAGGGCATGCTGGTGGAGCGCATGGTGCCGGCGCTGGTGTTCCTGCTGATGATCAACTGCGACCTGCGTGCGATCTTTGCGCTGGGGCCGCGCGTGCTGGCGGTGTTCGCCTGCACGTCGGTGAGCCTGTTCACCGCCTTCGTGGTCACCTACCTGATGTTCCGCCACTGGCTGCCGGGCGACGCCTGGCATCCGCTGGCCGCCTTGAGCGGTAGCTGGATGGGCGGCACCGCGAACATGATCGCGGTGAAGCAGGCGATCGGCATGTCCGACACGCACCTGGCCATGAGCCTGCTCACCGACGCGCTGTGCTACTCGATGTGGGTGGTGGTGCTGTTCTCGGTGGCGCGGCTGGCGCCGGCCTTCAACCGCTGGACCCGCGCCACCTCCAGCGCCGACCTGATCGTCGCGGAAACGCGCGTCGACAGTCCGCCCACCACCGACAGCGTGCTGCTGTGGCTGGGCCTGGCCCTGCTGGTGGCCGCGGGTTCCGCCTGGCTGGGCGACCGGCTGCCGGCGTCCGGCATGGTCAGCCCCACCACCTGGACCATCCTGCTGGCCACCGGCCTGGGCCTGTTCGCGGCGCATACGCCGCTGGCGCGGCTGCCGGGCGCGGGCAAGATTTCCGGCACCTTGCTGGTGGCGGTGGTGGCGGTGCTCGCATCGCAAAGCAATTTCGAAGGCATGGGCCGCGCGCCGCTGTACCTGCTGTGCGGCGTCTGCATCATCGGCATCCAGGGCGTGCTGCTGGCGCTGTTCGCCAAGTTGTTCCGCTTCGACCTGTACCTGTGCGGCATTTCTTCGCTGGCGCATATCGGCGGCGTCGCCGCCACGCCGGTGCTGGCCGCCACCTATGCGCGTCCGCTGGTGCCGGTGGGCGTCCTGCTGGCCCTGCTCGGCTATATCCTCGGTACCGGCTTCGGTCTGCTGGTGGCCCAGGTGTTGTCGATGCTGTCGTCGTGAGCGGTGGCTGTCGGTGAGGAAAGCGCGATGAGGAAATCGGGATGAGGAAATCGGCAATGAGGAAACCCACCATGCGTCACCCGCTTGCCGCCGCCTGCCTGGTCCTGCTGCTGCCGATGGGCGCCGCGCTGCATGCGCGCGAGATGACGGTGCCGCCTTCGGGCGTGATCGGCGTGGGCGCCGAGCAGCTGGATCCGGCGTTCTGGCTGCGCCAGGCGCCGTCGCCCGATGCCGTGGTGCTGGATGCCGCCACCATCGCCGCGCGCAACGCGAAGCTGTTGCAGGTCGATCCGAGCATGCACGACCTGCAGGCGCTGCCGGCCACGCTGGAGCGCGCGCAGGTGCTGAAGTGGATCCAGGATCTTTCGAAGCGTCCCACGCACGAGCTCTATGACGAAGCCGGCCGCACCGTACCCGCCGCCACGCTCGATGCCCTGCTGCCGTCGCTGGCGCTGGACCAGGTGCCGGCCACGCAGAAGACGCGCTACGGCCTGGTGGTGAAGCGCGCCGCGCTGCGTTCCTTTCCCACCTCGCTGCGGGTGTTCAGCCATAAAGGCGACACCGATATCGACCGCTTCCAGGAAACCGCCGAATTCCCCGGCACGCCGGTAGCGATCGTGCACGCCAGCCAGGACGGCCGCTGGCTGTTCGTGGTGAGTCCGCGCTATGCGGCCTGGGTGGAGCGCGATGCGATCGCCGAAGGCAGCCGCGAACAGGTGCTCGCCTATGCGCAGAAGGCCCCATACCGCGTGGTCACCGGCGCCACCGAGCGCACCGTCTACACCCGCGAACAGCCCGGCGTCTCGCAGCTGCAGCTGGACATGGGCACGCGCGTGCCGCTGGCGCAGGGCCTGGCCGCGGACCAGCCGGTCAACGGCCAGCATGCCTACAGCTCGTGGACGCTGGAGCTGCCGGTCCGCCAGGCTGACGGCTCGCTCGCCTTCAGCCCCGCGCTGCTGCAGAAGAACACCGACAGCGCGGCGGACTATCTGCCGCTGACCCATGCCAACCTGATCCGCCAGGCCTTCAAGTTCCTCGGCGAACGCTATGGCTGGGGCCATGCCTACGACGCGCGCGACTGCAGCGGCTTCGTCTCCGACGTCTACCGCAGCATGGGCGTGCAGATGCCGCGCAATACCAGCGCGCAGGCGGTCAGCCCGGGGCTGGAGCACACCTTGTTCACCGACAAGGACAGCCGCGCGGTGCGCGAGAAGGCGATCGACGAGCTGCAGATCGGCGACCTGATCTATATCCCCGGCCACGTGATGATGATGCTCGGCCGCATCGATGGCGAACCCTACGTGATCCACGACACCAACGGCCTCAGCTACCGCCAGGACGGCGCGATGCGGCGGGTCAAGCTCAATGAAGTGTCGGTGACGCCGCTGCGCCCGCTGATGTTCAACGACACGCAGCGCTATATCGACCGCATGACCAGCATCGTGCGCATCCGCTGACCGACCGACGACCCGACCCATACAGACGGACCTCATGAAAATCACCGATATCCAGTTCGGCATGCTGCGGGTGCCGCTGAAGACGCCCTTCAAGACGGCCTTGCGCACGGTCGAGCGCGTGGAGGACATCGTGGTGATGGTGCATACCGACACCGGCCACGTCGGCTTCGGCGAGGCGCCGGCCACGGCGGTGATCACCGGCGACACGCACGGCTCCATCGTCGATGCGATCCGCCACTACATCGCGCCGCGGCTGATCGGGCACGAGGTGGCGGACCTCAACCGGATCACCCACCTGATCCAGGCCTCGATGGAAAAGAACACCAGCGCCAAGGCGGCGGTGGAGATCGCGGTGTACGACCTGTGGGGCCAGCTCTACAAGGCGCCGCTGTACCAGCTGCTGGGCGGCGGCGATCCGGTGATCACCACCGACATCACCATCAGCGTGGACTACATCGACAAGATGGTGGCCGATTCGATCAGCGCGGTGGAGCGCGGCTTCGAGTCGCTGAAGATCAAGGTGGGCAAGGACATCGGCGTCGACATCGAGCGCGTCAAGGCGATCTATGCCGCGGTGGAAGACCGCGCGCTGCTGCGCCTGGACGCCAACCAGGGCTGGACCGCCAAGCAGGCGGTGTACGCGCTGCAGACGCTGGAAGACGCCGGCGTGAAGCTGGAGCTGGTCGAGCAGCCGGTGAAGGCGCGCGACCTGGAAGGCATGCGCTATGTCACCGAACGCGTGCACACGCCGGTGATGGCGGACGAAAGCGTGTTCGGCCCGATGGAAGTGATCGAGCTGATCCGCCTGCGCGCGGCCGACATCATCAACATCAAGCTGATGAAGACCGGCGGTATTTCCAATGCCATCCGCATCGCCGACATCGCCGGCCTGCACGGCATCGACTGCATGATCGGCTGCATGCTGGAAACCAGCATCAGCGTGGCCGCCGCGGTGCACGTGGCGGTGGCCAAGGCCGACGTGATCACCAAGGTGGACCTGGACGGCCCCTCGCTGTGCCAGTACGACCCGGTGGACGGCGGGGTGAACTTCAACGAGTCGGAGATCTCGATCAGCGACGCGCCGGGGCTGGGCATCCGCCAGATCCGTGGTCTGGAACCGATCGATGGCTAGGAGCCCGAGCATGGCCGCATCGCTGCCCGCAACGCCGCTGTCACCGCTGGTGAAGATCCGCTCCGAGCGCGACCAGATGTCGGCAGTGGAGCGGCGCATCGCCGACTTCATCCTGGAGAACGCGCAGCTGCTGCGCGACTACTCCTCGCAGCAATTGGCCAACGCGCTGGGGATCAGCCAGTCCAGCGTGGTGAAGTTCACCCAGAAGCTGGGCTTCAAGGGTTATCCGGACCTGAAGTATTCGGTAGGCGAGGCGATCGCGCGCGCCGACAACGGCGAGGCCGCGGTGGCCGCGCACGTGGTGGCCGGTGGCGAGGGCGAGTCGCTGGCCACCAGCCTGTGGCGACGCAAATCGGAGGCGGAAGAGGCAACGCGGCTGATCAATCCGCCGGAAACGCTGCGCGGCGCGGTGGATGCGCTGGGCAAGGCCGGCAAGGTGTTCGTGATCGGCGTGGGCGAGGACGACATCTACTCGCGCGGCTTCGCGCTGAAGCTGTCGATGCTGGGCATCGCCACCGTGCAGAGCTTCGACGTGGCGCGGATGATGGCGAGCATTTCTTCCGGCGGCGCGAGCGACGTGCTGCTGATCTTCTCCGAGCATGGCCACCATCCGGCGCTGTGCAAGATGGGGCGGCTGTTCCGCGAGCAGCGCGGCCGTTTGATGACGGTGACGCGCCACACGTCCAATCCGCTGCGCGCGCTGGCCGACCTGGCCCTGCTGGTGTCGGCGCACGACGAGCAGCCGTACGTGCAGTCGATCGTCTATCAATCCGCCCTGCAGCATCTGCTGGACGGGTTGTTCATCGAGCTGTGCGAAGGCGACGAACGCCGCCACGCGCAGCTGCTCACCAATCTGGAACGGCTCCAGCTGCTGCTGGAACCCTGACCGCCTGACGATTCCGGGGCCGCATGATCCACGCTTTCCGTTCATCCACACTGCGTTCGATCGTCGGCCTGGCGCTGCTTGCGCTGGCGGGCTGCGCTGCTTCGCCGCCGCCGCGTACCGATGCCCTCGCGTGGAAAGATGCGCGCCAGCTGGTGCTGGTCGTCACCGACGACTGGAATGTCGACCATGGCCGGATGCGTGCGTATGAGCGCCGTGGCGATGCGTGGCAGCCGGTGGCGGATGCGGTGCCCGTCACCATCGGCCGCTCCGGCGCCGCCTGGGGCGTGGGCCTGCATGCGCCGCGCACGGATGGCCCGGTCAAGCACGAAGGCGATGGCCGCAGTGCCGCGGGCGTGTTCCGTATCGGCGAGGCCTTCGGTTATGCCGGGCATGCGGATACGGCGCTGGCGTACCGCGCCCTGACCGTGTCGGACTACTGCGTCGACGTGGACGGCTCGCCGCTCTACAACCGCATCGTCGATGCCAACCATGAAGACGCCAAGGCGGTGGCCGGTTCGACCGAAGCGATGCGGCTGGACCTGCACGCGCACGGCGACCAGCGCTACAAGCTGGGCTTCGTGATCGAGCACAACCCGAACGGGCAGCGTGGCGCCGGCTCCTGCATCTTCGCCCACCTGTGGCGCTCGCCCACCGACAACACCGCCGGCTGCACCGCGATGGACGAAGCGGCGATGCGCCAGCTGCTGGGCTGGCTGAAGCCGGAAGAGCACCCGGTGTTCGCGCTGCTGCCGCGCGAGGCCTACACGAAGCTGCAGCGCGACTGGGCGCTGCCGGCGCCGGACGCCGCGCCATGAGTCCCACCGCGCGGGTACTGGCCGGCCTCGCTGCCGGCGCGGCGCTGGGGCTGGCGCTGGATGCGATGAGTCCTGAGCTTGCCGTGCGCGTCGCCGACGTCGCGCAACCGCTCGGCCGGCTATGGCTGAACGCCTTGCAGATGACCGTGGTGCCGCTGGTATTGGCGCTGATCGTGGTGGGCGTGAACACCGCCACCGATGCGGCCGCTTCCGGACGCGTGGCGCGGCGGGCAATCCTGGTGTTCATCGTGATCCTGGCCGGCGGCGCGCTGCTGGCGGCGTTCGCCGCGCCATCGATCTTCGCGCTGTTTCCGCGCAGCCCGGCGCTGGCCGCGGCGCTGGGCAAGACGGTGGCCGGCCCGGCGTCGACGGTGGCGCCGATGGGCTGGGCCGACTGGTTCAACGGCATTGTGCCGAGCAACGCGATCATGGCTGCCGCGCAGAGCGCGATGTTGCCGACGGTGGTGTTCGCGCTGTTCTTCGGTTTTGCGCTGACGCGGATCGAAGCGGCGCGCCGCACCTTGGTGGTGAGTTTCTTCCAGGCCATCGCCGACACCATGATCGTGGTGGTGCGCTGGGTGCTGTGGGCGGCGCCGGCGGGCGTGTTCGCGCTGATCCTCGCCGTATGTGCGCGGGCCGGGCTGCATATGCTCGGTGCGCTGGGCATCTATGTGCTGGTCGAATGCCTGCTGTATCTGGCGGTCACCCTGCTCATGCTGCCGGTGGCGGTGCTGTGGGGCGGCGAGCGCATACGCCGTTTCGTCGCCGCGCTGGCTCCGCCGCAGGTGGTGGCGCTGAGCACGCAGTCCTCGCTGGCCTCGATGCCGGCCATGCTGGAAAGCGCCGGCACGCGCCTGGGCTATCCGCAGCACGTCAATGCGCTGGTGCTGCCGATGGCGGTCAGCCTGTTCCGCCTGACCAGCCCGGTGCAGTACGTCACCTCGGCCTGCTTTATCGCCTGGGCTTTCGGCATCGAGCTTGGCGCGGCGCAACTGGTGCTCGGCGCGCTGCTGGCGGTGGTGATCAGCCTGGGTTCGGTCGGCCTGCCGGGACAGGTGAGCTTTATGGCGACCAACCTGCCGGTGGCGCAGGCGATGGGTGTGCCAGTGGGTCCGCTGGGCCTGATGCTGGCGGTGGACACGCTGCCGGATGCACTGGCCACGCTGGGCAATGTCACGGCCGATCTCACCGCCACCAGCGTGGTCGCGAAACAATCGGCGGCGGATGCCGCTGCGGTGGAGAGCGCATGAGCCGGATCGTGGAAGTCGATGCGGTGGTGATCGGCGCCGGCATGGCCGGCGCTTCGGTGGCGTATTTCCTCGCGCCGCATGCGCGGGTGGCGGTGCTGGAGCGCGAGGCGCATCCGGGCGTGCATGCCACCGGGCGTTCGGCGGCGCTGTTCTCCGAAACCTACGGCTCGCCGCAGGTGCGCGCGCTGACGCGGGCGACGCGGCCGTTCCTCGAGCGTCCGCCGGAAGGTTTCGCGGCGCATCCCATCCTTGCGCCGCGCGGCACCGTGATCATCGGCGATGCGGACAAGACCGATGCGGTGGTGGCGATGCACGATGCGATGTCGTCGCATACCTCCGATCTGAAACTGCTGTCGCCCGGCGAATTGCTGGCGATGGTGCCGGTGCTGCGCCCGGAAGCGGCACGCATCGGCCTGCACGAGCCGGGTGCCGCGGATATCGACGTCAACGAACTGCACCAGGGTTTTCTGCGTGGCCTGCGTGCACGCGGCGGGCAGTTGCGCACCGACGTGGAGATCGGCGCGATCGAACGCGGCCCCGGGCATTGGTATGTGGATGCGGGCGACACGGTGTATCGCGCACCGCTGGTGCTCAACGCGGCGGGCGCCTGGGTCGACCAGGTGGCGAACCAGGCCGGCGTCCATCCGCTGGGCATCGAGCCGCGCCGCCGCTCGGCCTTCCTGTTCGCAGCGCCGGATGGCATGGCCACCGCGCGCTGGCCGTTCGTGATCGACGCCGACGAAAGCTTCTACTTCAAACCCGACGCCGGCCTGCTGCTGGGCTCCTCCGCCAACGCCGACCCCGTACTGCCGCACGACGTGCAGCCCGAAGAACTCGACGTGGCCTTGGGCATCTACCGCATCGAGGAAGCCACCACGCTGAGCATCCGCCGGCCGGTGCGCACCTGGGCGGGGTTGCGTTCCTTCGTTGCCGACGGCGATCTGGTGGGCGGCTTCGCCACAGATGCGCCGGGTTTCTTCTGGGTCGCGGCGCAAGGCGGCTACGGCATCCAGACCAGCGCGGCGATGGGCGAGGCCTGCGCGAGCCTGGCGCTGGGCAGGGCGCTGCCGGGCTATCTGCAGGATGCGGGGCTCAGCGCCGAGATGCTGGCGCCACGCGGTTAAGCGGAATCCGGCTGGCTATGCGACCGGGGTGTCAGCGGTGATGCTCGGCGTCGTCGTCGGCGGACAAGCCGCCACCCAAACCTAGTCCCGCGCCCGCACCCGCGGCCATGCCGCCGCCCATGCCGCCGCCAGCTTTTCCGCCGCCGCTACCTTCCCCCTTGCTGCCCTCGCCTTTGCCGCGCTGCGCAGCCACGCGCGCCGGTCCCTGCTTCGGAATGCCGACGGAGGAGGGAATCGGATCGAGGTCCAGCACTTCGCGAATGAAATCGCGCAAGGAGACCACCAGCTCGTCGATATGCACGGGCCTTCCCGCCACCAGCTCGTTGGCGGCGTGCGCAGCGAGTTCCACCTGCCGTTCGGTGCCGAGCAGGATGATGTCCGACAGCGCCGCTTCCACCGCGTCGCGCGTACGGCGCGCGCGTTCGCCCGCCGCCATCGCCGCTTCCGCTTCGCCGCGTTCGCGCAGCTGGCGCAGGTGGGTGGGGTCCACGGCGAGGTTGCCGGTGAAGGAGCCGCCCAGGGTCTTGTAGGCGCCGATCAGGGTGCGCAGGCGTTCGTTGATCTGGCGGTTGGCGCGCTCGCGCCGCTGCTGCACCGTCTGCATCGCCAGCAGGCGGATGCCGACGCCGATCAGGGTGATCACCGCCAGGCCGATCAGGGTGGAGAGCAGGCCTTGCCAGGAGGTGAAGTCGAGATTGCGCATGGGGCTAGACTTCGCCGGTCCGCGCCTGGCCGTGCGCCGGCGCAGCGAAGATGCGCCCATGCAGCACCAGCAGCCCATCGCGTACGCGAACGGCGAGGCCGTCTTCGACGTAGCGCCTGGACAGCGCGGCGGCCGCCAGCGGCAGCGGCACGATCAGGATCGCGTACAGCCAGGTCGGGGTCAGCGCCTGCCATCCCAGCAGGACCATGAACTGCGTGACCACGCTGAACACGATGTAGTGCAGCAGGTATAGCGAATAGGACAGGCCGCCCAGCCAGACCAGGAAGCGCGGCACGCGCGGCTCGGCGTTCTTGTAGGTGAGCGCCATCACCGCGAACATCAGCAGCAACGGCGCGCCCCAGCGGATCGGGCCGTGGATCCAGGTATAGCGCCACGAGGTGGCGACGATCAGCGCGATGCAGGCCACGATCAGCGTGTCCGACAGCCACGAGCGCGGGATGCTCAGCCTGGACTGGTACAGCAGGCCGACCAGCACGCCACCGGCGAATTCCCACACCATCGGATTGGTGATCTGGTTCGCCAGGGCCGTGCCGAAGTGGTAGTCGTTGACGGCCAGCAGCGAGATATAGCCGGCGGCCAGCCAGGGCGCCAGCAGCAGGGTCAGGCCGAGCCAGGCGCTGAAGGCGAGCCAGCGGGCCGAGCCGAACAGGATCGATACGCCGAAGATCACGTAGAAATAGAACTCGTAGTTGAGCGTCCAGCCGATCGGGTAGGGCAGGCCCAGGTAAGGCGGCTGGTGGGTCGATATCGGCAGGAAGCACAGGCTCTTGAGGATGTCGGCCAGCGGCGCGATCGGCTGCGCGGTGGCCGCCAGGAATGCGATCCACAGCAGCACGGCCACCGCATAGACCGGCCACACACGGGCAAACCGCTTGATCAGGAAGGCGCTGGCGTAGCGCAGCGAGCCGTCGGCGTGGCGCGTGGTGTAGACCATGATGAAGCCGCTGACCATGAAGAACAGGTCCACGCCTTGTGCCGCGGGCAGGATGTATTGCTCCACGAACGGCTGCCACGGGGTGCCCAGCAGGTAGCGGCGCGCATGCGTCACCACCACCAGCAGGGCGGCGACGCCGCGCAGCGCCTGAATCCAGTCAAGCTTGTGTCGTTCTGCCATGGGGCGCCCGCGTTTGCATCATCGGCGGATTTTAGACTTAAGGCTGTCTGAATCCGCAATCAATTTGGGCGTATTCCGATGCTCGCGGCGGATCTATTCCTCGGGATCGAAGTTCAGCGCCATGCGCAGCAGGATCGCCAGCGCGATGCCCGCGGCCACGCCGACCAGGATCGCTCCGGCCACCGGCTTGCTGGCGCAGCTGACGATGCTCAGCAGCATGAGCAGCAGCGCGCTCACCAGCAGCGTGATCTGTTTCGGGCCGCGCCCGAGCTTTCCTACGAATGAGCGGTTGCGCTGCGCTTTCATCGTCGACGCTCCGGCTGCCGCGGGTGCGGCGGACCACGCCCGCATCTTGGCGTGGAGGCCGGCAGGCGTCTCTCAGGCGCAGGCTGAAATGGCGCCCGGGGCACTGTATTTAGGACGGAGCGGGTACGTTACGTGTCCAGCAGCGCCGCGGACGGGGGCAAATGGACGTCCAAGCGCGGCTGCGTGGACTACCTGCGGATCCGTTCCGTCATGCCCCGGCAGGCGCGCTATCCTGTGCGCTCCCCACGGTCCGCCCAGGCGGGCACGAAGTCCGGGCCATGGCCCGTAACATGGTTAAATTCATAGGGTTGCAGCGCTCATGTTGCTGATGATCGACAACTACGACAGCTTCACCTTCAACCTCGTCCAGTACCTGGGCGAGCTGGGACAGGAAGTGAAGGTGGTGCGCAACGACGCGCTCGACGTGGCCGGCATCCGCGCGCTGCGGCCCTCGCACATCATGATCTCGCCCGGCCCGGGCACGCCGGACGACGCGGGTGTGTCGCTGGACGTGCTGCGGCAGTTGGCGGGCGAAGTGCCGGTGTTCGGCGTGTGCCTGGGGCACCAGGCGATCGGCCAGGCTTTCGGCGGCAAGGTGATCCGCGCCAAGCAGATCATGCATGGCAAGACCTCGCCGGTGCGCCATCGCGGCCGTGGCGTGTTCGCCGGGCTGCCGGATCCGTTCGAGGCCACGCGCTACCACTCGCTGGTGGTGGAGCAGGGCTCGCTGCCGGACTGCCTGGAAGTCACCGCCTGGACCGAGCATGCCGACGGTTCGATCGACGAGATCATGGGCCTGCGCCACAAGACGTTGCCGATCGAGGGCGTGCAGTTCCACCCCGAATCCATCCTTACCCAGCATGGCCACGACCTGCTGCGCAACTTCCTCGGCCTGCCGCTGAAGCTCGCCGCATGAACGGTGCCGGGCGCAGCATCACCATCACCCCGCAGGAAGCGCTGCAGCGAACCATCGAGCACCGCGAGATCTTCCACGACGAGATGATCGAGCTGATGCGCCAGATCATGCGCGGCGAAGTCAGCCCGCTGATGACCGCGGCGATCATCACCGGCCTGCGTGTGAAGAAGGAAACCATCGGCGAGATCACCGGCGCCGCGCGGGTGATGCGCGAGCTGGCGGCGAAGGTGGATGCCGCGCCGCATCCGCATTTCGTCGACATCGTCGGCACCGGCGGCGACGGCGCCTCCAGTTTCAATATCTCCACCGCGTCGATGTTCGTCGCCGCGGCGGCGGGCGCGCGCGTGGCCAAGCATGGCGGGCGCAGCGTGTCGTCCAAGTCGGGCAGCGCGGACGTGCTCGAGGCGCTGGGCGCGGCGATCGACCTGCCGCCGGCGCAGGTGGCGCAGTGCATGGGCGAGACCGACATCGGTTTCATGTTCGCGCCCAACCATCATCCGGCCATGAAGGTGGTGGCGCCGGTGCGCAAGGAAATGGGCGTGCGCACCCTGTTCAATATCCTGGGGCCGCTGACCAATCCTGCCGGTGCGCAGAATATTCTGATGGGTGTGTTCCATCCCGACCTGGTCGGCATCCAGGTGCGCGTGCTGCAGCAGCTGGGCGCCAAGCATGCGCTGGTGGTGTGGGGCCGCGACGGCATGGACGAGATCTCGCTGGGTGCCGCCACCCTGGTCGGCGAGCTGCGCGACGGCGAAGTGCGCGAGTACGAAGTGGAGCCGGAGGACTTCGGCCTGGCCATGGCCTCCAGCCGCAACCTGCGCGTGGAGAACGCGGCCGAGTCGCGCGCCATGCTGCTGGAGGCGCTGGAAGGGCGCCGCGGCGTGCCGCACGACATCGTCTGCCTCAACGCCGGCGCGGCGCTGTATGCGGCCGACGTGGCGCCGTCGATCGCGGCGGGTATCGAATTGGCGCGCGCGACCATTGCCAGCGGCGCGGCTCGTGCAAAAATGGACGCTTTCGTGGCAACCACCCGCAGGCTTGCGGCAGCATCGTAAGCCCAAGGTAGGCCAATCGCCCTAGGCATTCGGTCCGCGCGCGTCGTGGCCGAAGCTTGTGTAACCTTGGGCCGCGCACCGCGCGTTTCCCCGACCCACGCTGACGCATCCAGGCCGACCCATGACCGACATCCTGCAACGCATCCTGACGCGCAAGACGGAGGAGATCGCCGAGCGCAGCGCACGGCTGCCGCTGGCCGAACTCAAGGCGCGCCTGGCCGATGCCACCGAGACGCGTCCGTTCGCCGATGCCGTCGAGGCGAAGATCGAAGCCGACCTGCCGGCGGTGATCGCCGAGGTGAAGAAGGCCAGCCCCAGCAAGGGCGTGATCCGCGCCGACTTCGACCCGGCCTCGATCGCGCGCAGCTACGAGCTCGCCGGTGCGGCCTGCCTGTCGGTGCTGACCGACAAGGACTTCTTCCAGGGCAGCGAGGAATTCCTGCGCCAGGCGCGCGAGGCCTGCTCGCTGCCGGTGCTGCGCAAGGACTTCGTGATCCATCCCTATCAGGTGTACGAGGCCCGCGCGATCGGCGCCGACTGCATCCTGCTGATCGTCGCGGCGCTGGAGGATTCCGAGCTGGAGGATCTTTCGATGCAGGCCGCCGAGCTGGACATGGACGTGCTGTGCGAAGTGCACGATGCCGAGGAACTGGAGCGCGCCCAGGCGCTGCCGGTGCGCCTGATCGGCGTGAACAACCGCAACCTGCGCACCTTCGAGACCACGCTGGACACCTCGATCGAGTTGCGCGAGCTGATGGACTACAACCGCATCCTGGTCGCCGAATCGGGCATCCACACGCCGGACGACGTCGAGCGCCTGCGCGATGCCGGCATCAATGCGTTCCTGGTCGGCGAGGCGTTCATGCGCGCGCAGGACCCGGGCTCCGAACTCAAGCGGCTGTTCGCCGCGCAGTAGGGCGATGACGTTGACAGGGGAAACCTCCACCTCGCCGGAGACGGCGGGCGACGCGGCCGTGGTGCCGCGCACCGTGCTGTTCGATTTCGACGGTGTGCTGTTCCAGGGCGACAGCTTCCGCGTGTTCATCACCGAGCGCTACGCGCGCGCGCCGCTGCGCAAGCTGCTGGCCTGCGCCAACCTGCCGTGGATGCTGCTGGTGTGGCCGCTGTCCTGGCGCACGGTGGTGCGCAGCCTGGTGCATATCGGCCTGCTCGGCGTCGGCGAACGCCGCTACACCGCCGAGGCGCAGGCCTTCGCCGCCGCGCTGGTGCGCCGGCCCAGGCAGTTCTACCGCGACGGCCTGCAGGCGCTGCGCCGGCACCAGGCCGCGGGCGACCGGGTGATCGTGGTGACCGGCTGCGAGCGCACGGTGGCGCGCGGCATCCTCGACCAGCTCGGGCTGGACGGGCTGGAGCTGCTGGCCTCGGAGTTCAAGCCGGGGCCGTTCGGCATGCGCGTGAAGTTCCACAACGTGGGACGGCGCAAGCTGGAGCGCCTCGCCGCGCATGGCGTGCGCGAATGGCAGCTGGCCTACAGCGATTCGCTGGCCGACATCCCCATGCTCAAGGGCGCCGGCGAGGCGGTGCTGGTCAATGGCACGCCCAAGGTGTGCAAGCGGCTGGAGAAGGCGCTGGGGCGTTCGGTGACGCGGGTGGAGTGGTTCTGAAACCGCGCCGTCGGGTCTTGTGGAGGCGCCGTCGGGTGATTATGTTAGCGCTTACATATCATCTCCAGGCCCATTCCCCATGTACCTGTCCACCCTCGCCGAGCTGGCGCTCGGCAGCCGCCTGAAGGCGCTCAGCGACCAGTTCTACGCCGCGGCCGACGAGGTCTACCGCGCCTGCGGCGCCTCCATCGAATCGCGCTGGTTCCCGGTGCTGCGCTATCTGTGGGAGAGCGGCCCCGGCACCGTGGGCGAGGTGGCGGCGGCGATCGGCCAGACCCATTCGGCGGTGAGCCAGCTGGTGGACAAGCTGGACGCGGCCGGCATGGTGCGCCGCGAGCGCGACCCGCAGGACGGCCGCCGCAGCATCCTGGTGCTGACCGACGAGGCGCGCAAGGCGCTGGGCGCGCTGGGGCCGATCTGGCAGGCGATCCGTCGCGGCGTCACCGCCTCGCTGGGCGAGCAGGGCGAGCGGCTGCTGGCGGCGCTGGCGGCCTGCGAGGAGGCGCTGAAGGCGCGTCCGATCGTGCCGGCGATCCTGGCCGAACACTCGGCCCTGCTGGCCCAGCCGCTGGAAATCGTGCCCTACGAGCCGGCCCTGGCCGCGGATTTCTACCGCCTCAACGTGCAGTGGCTGGAGCGCTATTTCCGGGTGGAGGACATCGACCGCCAGATGCTCAGCGACCCCGAGCGCTACGTGCTGGCCCCCGGCGGCGCCCTGCTGTTCGCCCGCATGGGCGGGCAGGCCATCGGCACCTGCGCCTTGCTGCACGAGTCGCCCGGCGTGTACGAGCTGTCCAAGATGAGCGTGGACGAGAGCTTCCAGGGCCTGGGCGCCGGGCGGAAGCTGCTGGACGCGGCCATCGCCGAATTCCACCGCCGCGGCGGGCGCGAGCTGTTCCTGGAATCCAACAGCAAGCTGCGCACCGCCCTGCGCATGTACGAGCAGGCCGGCTTCGAGCTGCAGCCGTCCATCCGCGCCGGTTCGCACTACGAGCGGGCCGACGTGTACATGGTCTACCGGGCGCCGGCCGCGCGCCTGGCCGGTTGAGCCGCCCCTGAAACGAACGAACCCGGCCGGGGCCGGGTTCGTCGGGATCGGACGGGGCGGGGCGCTCAGCGGGTGCCGCGCACCACGATGGTCTTGCCGGCCACGTCGATCATGCCCTGCTCCTCCAGCTGCTTGAGCACGCGGCCCACCATCTCGCGCGAGCAGCCCACGATACGGCTGACTTCCTGGCGGGAGATGCGGATCTGGGTGCCGTCCGGGTGGCTCATGGCGTCCGGTTCCTGGCACAGGTCCAGCAGGGTGCGAGAGATGCGGTTGGTCACGTCCATGAAGGCCATGCGGCTGACCTGGCGGGAGGTGCGCAGCAGGCGATGGGTGAGCTGGGAACCGATCGCGAACAGGATCTTCGGGCATTCCTCGCGCAGCGGGCCTTCCATCAGGTGGAACAGGCGCTCGTAGCTGATTTCGGCCATTTCGCAGGGGGTGCGGGTGCGCACCATCGACTCGCGCTGGGCCTGCTCCACGAATAGCCCCATTTCGCCGATGAACTGGCCGCGGCTGAGGTAGGCCAGGATCAGTTCGCGGCCCTGCTCGTCCTCGGTGCAGACCGCCAGCGAGCCGTCGACGATGTAATACAAGGTGTTGGCCGGGTCGCCGGGGCGGATGATCGCCGTCTTGCCGGGGTAGCGGCGACGGTGGCAGAGGGCCAGGAAGCGCTCCATCGACGCCGGGTCGGGGGCGAAGCTGGCGGGAGCCTGGGAGCGTTCAAAAGCTTGTTGGAGTTGGTATTTGAGTTGCGCCACGATCTATCCCAGCTTGGAGGGCGGCAGCCGCCAGGCCCCTGAGGGCGGCGGCTGGACTTCGGTTCGTTCTTCTGTTGACCCCGCGGCATTATGGCAAACCAGCGCAGCCTGCCAAGGTTCAGTTTCTCCCTATTTTGTCGCATACTTCACGGTCTTTCGGTCACGGCGTTGTCGCCGCCCGGTCACAAGGGTCGCGGAGGCTTACGTCTTCGCGTCGTTTTTCTTTTTCTGCGGGGACCCTTGTCGCTAACCCGCCTCTACTGCTGGCCGCCCCCCGGCCATGGAGAGTCGCCGTGGTGAAACCCCTCCCGCGCCTGCGCCTGCAGGGCTTCAACAATCTGACCAAGGCCCTGAGCTTCAATATTTACGACATCTGCTACGCGGTGTCGGAAGAACAGCGCCAGCGCTACATCGAATACATCGACGAGCAGTACGACGCCGACCGCCTTACCCAGATCCTCACGGACGTGGCGGAGATCATCGGCGCCAACATCCTCAACATCGCCCGCCAGGACTATGACCCGCAGGGTGCGTCCGTGACCATCCTCATCTCCGAGGAGCCGGTGGTGGAGAAGCTCGGCCGCGACACCATTTCCGGTGCCGTGGTGGCGCACATGGACAAGAGCCACATCACCGTCCACACCTATCCGGAAACGCATCCGCACAACGGCATCGCCACCTTCCGCGCGGACATCGACGTGGCCACCTGCGGCGTGATCTCGCCGCTGAAGGCCCTGAACTACCTGATCGACAGCTTCGAGTCGGACATCGTGATCGCCGACTACCGCGTGCGCGGCTTCACCCGCGACGTGAAGGGCAAGAAGCACTTCATCGACCACAAGATCAACTCGGTGCAGGACTACCTGGCCAAGCACATCCGCCAGAAGTACGAGATGTTCGACGTCAACGTGTACCAGGAAAACATGTTCCACACGAAGATGCACATCAAGGACTTCGACCTCGACACCTACCTGTTCGAGGCGCATGCGGACGATCTCTCCTTCAAGGAGCGCCAGCGCATCGAGTCGCTGCTGCGGCGCGAGATCGAAGAGCTGTTCCACGGGCGCAACCTGATGTGACACGCATGAAAAACCCGCCGAAAGGCGGGTTTTTTCTTTGCGGATTTCCAGGGCGGCATCAGATCCGGTACGCCACTTTCTTCATCACAATCGAGCTCAAGTGCATCAGCCCCGGTAGCGGGAATGGCAGCTCGATGCCGCCGCGTTCCTTCGCCTGCTCCGCATGGCGCACTTCGTCTTCCTGCATCTGCGCCAGCACGGCGCGCGAACGCTGGTCCTGCGCCGGCAGCGTTTCCAGGTGTTCTTCCAGATGCGCTTCCACCTGCCGCTCGGTTTCCACCACGAAGCCCAGGCTCACCGTGTCGCCCGCCAGCGCGGCCAGCGCGCCGATCGCGTAGCTGCCGGCGTACCACAGCGGATTGAGCAGGCTGGGGCGGCTGTCCAGTTCCTTCAGGCGTTCGGCGCACCAGGCGAGGTGGTCGGTTTCCTCGGCGGCGGCGTGCAGCAGGTGCTCGCGGTTTTCCTCGCTGCGGGCGAGCGCGGCCTGGCCGTCGTAGAGCGCCTGCGCGCAGACCTCGCCGGTATGGTTGATGCGCATCAGGCCGGCGGCGTGGCGGCGCTCGGCGTCGTCCAGCTCGGCCTCGTCGACGCCGGCGGCGGGCGAGGGACGCGCGGCTTCGGGGCTGCCGCCCACGGTTTCCAGGGCGCGTTCCAGGCCGACCAGCAGGTGGTCGAGCGGCGACAGGGTGCGGACATTCATGGCGGCCTCCATCTCTAGGGTTCCAGTTGCTGCGCCAGCAGGACCAGCGGGTGCTGGTGCGGCCACTGCCGCTGGTCCTGCATGCCTGCGGCGAGATGCAGGCGACAGCCGATATTGGACGACAACAGCCGCTGCGGCGCCAAGGCGGCGACCTGCCGCAGGGCGTCTTCGCGCAGGCGGGCGGCGCGTTCGGGGAATTCCAGCATGTGCGTGCCGGCGGCGCCGCAGCAGTGCGGGGGCTTGGGCAGCGGGGCGACGTCGAGTTCGGGCACGCGGCGCAGCAGGCGCAGCAATGCGTCGTCGCTGCGGGCGACATGGGTCTGCGTGCAGGGCAGATGGACGGCGACCCGCGCCTGCAGCGGGCGGAACGACAGCCGTTCGGTGCGTGCCGCCAGCAGCGCGATGGGATCGGCCACGCGCACGCCGGGCAGCGCATGGCGCAGCGTGCCGATGCAGCCGGGAGTGATCGTCACCAGATGCGCCGCTTTCGCGCTCCGCCAGGCGGCATCGACCTGCGCGGCCGCGCGTTCGGCGTTGGCCGTGTCGCCGCCGTGCAGATCCATGGCGCCGCAGCAGAAGGCGGGAAGCTCGACGATGCGATAACCGGCGGCACGCAGCAGCGTCAGGGCGGAGCGCTGCGCGTCGGCGTCCTCGACGCTGGCGATGCAGCCGGGGAAGAGGGCGATGGTGTCTGCATCCGCTGCTTGATCGGTGGCGGCTTGCGCGACATAGGGCGCCGGCAATGGGTTTCGCGGCCACAACGCCAGCGCGCCGCGCAGCGCGGACTTGGCGGGCAGCCCTTTCGCCACCAGCGATTTCCAGCCGCGAAAACCCAGTCCATCCAGCACCTGCCGCAAGCGCCGCCAGCGGGCCGGGTCGCGGATCAGCCCGATTTCCCGCTCCGGCCGCCCTGGCGCCGGCCCCAGCAGCGCCCGCGTCTCCACCAGCAATTCGCCGTAGCGGACATTGGCCGGGCAGACCTTCTCGCAGCCCATGCAGCCCAGGCAGTGATCCAGGTGCTCGCGCAGCTCGGCGGTGGGCTCCACCTGCCCGCGGGCCAGCGCGGCGGCGATGGCGATGCGTCCGCGCGGCGACTCGGCCTCGTTGCGATCCAGCGCATACGTGGGGCAGACGGGCAGGCACAGGCCGCACTGCACACACTGGTCGGCCAGTGCGGCGATGCGTGTAGGGGGCTTTTCTTCGGACCGGTTCATCATGCTATTATTGCCAGCTCGCAGCCCGCCGACGGTGGGCTTGCGCGATCGATGCAAGCTCCGCTATCATCTCGCGCCTTTGCACCGCCGATTATGCCAACCGCCCATGTGGCGGCAGACTAGGTATTCCGAAATGAAAACGTTCAGCGCCAAGCCGGAAAGCGTCAAGCGCGATTGGTTCGTGATCGACGCGACTGACAAGACGCTCGGTCGTCTCTCGACCGAGATCGCTCGTCGCCTGCGCGGCAAGCACAAGCCGGAGTTCACCCCGCACGTCGATACCGGCGACTACATCGTCGTGATCAACGCCGAAAAGGTGCACGTCACCGGCGCCAAGCTGGACGACAAGATGTACCACCGCTTCACCGGTTACGTCGGCAACCTGAAGACCACCAGTCTGAAGGACATGCTGGCCAGCCACCCCGAGCGCGTCATCGAGATCGCCGTGAAGGGCATGCTGCCGAAGAACCCGCTGGGCCGCGCCATGTACCGCAAGCTCAAGGTCTACGGCGGCGCCGAGCATCCGCATACCGCACAGCAGCCGCAGGCGCTGGAAATCTAAGGAACCAACATGGCGATCCAGCAGAATTACGGCACCGGCCGCCGCAAGACCTCCGCCGCCCGCGTGTTCCTGCGCAAGGGCAAGGGCGACATCGTCGTCAACGGCAAGCCGCTTGATCAGTTCTTCGGTCGCGAGACCTCGCGCATGATCGTGCGCCAGCCGCTCGAACTGATCGAAGCCACCGACAAGTTCGACGTGCTCGTCACCGTCGCCGGCGGCGGCATCACCGGCCAGGCCGGTGCGATCCGCCTGGGCATTGCCCGCGCGCTGATCGAATACGACGAAAGCCTGAAGACCCAGCTGCGCAAGGCCGGCTTCGTGACCCGCGACGCCCGTGAGGTCGAGCGTAAGAAGGTCGGTCTGCACAAGGCCCGTCGCGCTACCCAGTTCTCGAAGCGCTAATTCCCTTCGGGGGTTTTGCTTCAACGATGCAGCGCATGCAGGTCAGAGCGCGCCGCATCGGCAGAATGTTGGGAGATCGTCTAACGGTAGGACAACGGACTCTGACTCCGTTTATCTAGGTTCGAATCCTAGTCTCCCAGCCAACATCGAAAAGCCCCTGGTGATCCCAGGGGCTTTTCTTTTGTGCGTCCGCTTGACAGCCTCCATCTCCCGCCTCAGCCTGCTCCGATCCACGCAGGGGATGGGTGCATCGTGCCCAAGGCCAAGCCTAAACCGAGCGGCAGCGGGACGAGTACGGCCAGCGCATTGAAGGTGCCGACCGTGTCGTTCAAAGCGCCCGTGCGCCATTCGGCCAGGCAGGCGGGCACGAAGATCTCGAAGAAAACTTACGAGGCGCTGGTCACCCTGGGCGACAGCCAGCCCACGGCGAATATGAAGGGTGGGGCGGGGATCCCCGGCGGCCGCAAGGCGACTGACGTCGTCCTGCTCAAGTCACTCGAGTTTCCCAAGCTGGATACGCAGCTCAAGGCCATCCTGGGCAAATCGAAGGACATCCGCGGCAGGAAGGACATCAAAGCCGTTCGCACGGAGGTGAAGGAGGTCAATCGCCATGTCGATTACGAACCGGGGAAAAGCGTCGGCGTCCATTCGCTGCACGCCGCCAACGACATCGCCGCCGTCTCCAACAGCAAGGTCCACGACTATGCCCAGCTCGCGCCCAATCTCGACAAGCGGCTGCGCAGCAACGGCGCGACGGCGGACAAGCAGTATTTCAAAGCGGGCAAGACGGTCGCGGAGCGCCACGAGCATGTCGGCAAAGGTCTCGATCTGTTGACCCAGGGGAAACCCGACGAGGCCAAGGCGGCCTTCAAGGAGGCCGGACTCACCAAGAAAGGCCGCAAGTGGGCCTACAAGATGGGCACGCTGATGCTGGCCGAACACGGTCGCGAGGTGAACGGCCGCAATCCCGGCCAGGTGACCAAGGCGCTCAGTGAAATCAAGAAGGGAAAGACGTTCAACGAGGTGTTCGTGAAGAAGGCCGACACCCTGGCGCCATTCGCCAAGCGCGGTGGCGCGAAGACCTTCAAATAAGCGGGCCGCCATCGGCGAGGAAACCCGTTATTTCGCCGCCGAATGTTTCTTCGGCACCGTGCTCCAAAGCACATATCCAATAGCAGCGCCTCGCCAAGGCAAGGGCATAAGTCCTATCGCCCCTGGCTAGCTGCGACGCATCCCCGCCGGATGTAGCGTCCCAGCCCGCATCCGCGCATCGCGCGCGAAAGGAGGCGATATGGCTACGCAGAAGAAGCAGGCCCTGACGCTGGAAGGGCTGGTGGAGAAATACGGTGTCGCCGCGCTGGCGGCGCTGCGCAATCCCGCGCTGTGGGATGTGATCGTGCCGATGGGTGGGCCGACGGCGAACGGTGCGCTCACTGCTGCCGCGAAAAAGCAGCTGCAGAGCGAATTGAATGCGGTCTACGGCGCCTTGCTCAACAACGCGAAGGCCGGCGATGCCGTCTCCGGCGCGTTTGCCGCGCACGTGGCGATCAGCAAGGCGGCGATCCACTGAAAAGCGCAGCCGCGTCCGCAAGCAGCGGACGCGGCCCGCCGAAGGCTTACATCTCGCGGTCGCCGATCAGCACCACGTCCGCCGCGCGCTGCGCGAACAGGCCGACGGTGACGATGCCGGGGATCTGGTTCAGATCCTTTTCCAGCGTCACCGGGTCGGCGATCTGCCAGCCGTGCACGTCGATCACCCAGTTGCCGTTGTCGGTGACCACGCCGTCGCGCCACACCGGGTTGCCGCCGCGCTTGACGATCTCGCGGCCGACCAGGCTGCGCGCCATCGGGATCACCTCGATCGGCAGCGGGAACTTGCCCAGCAGTTCCACGCGCTTGCTGGAATCGATGATGCACACGAACTTGGCGCTCGCCGCGGCGATGATCTTCTCGCGCGTCAGCGCTGCGCCGCCGCCCTTGATCAGGCGCTTGTAGGGGTCGCATTCGTCGGCGCCGTCGACATAGATCGACAGCGGGCCGGTGGCGTTGAGGTCGAGCACCGGGATGCCGAGGCGCTTGAGCTGCGCGGTCGACTGCTCGGAGCTGGACACCGCGCCCTGGATGCGGTCCTTCAGGTCCGCCAGCGCGTCGATGAAGAACGCCACGGTGGAGCCGGTGCCGACGCCGACGATGCCGCCTTCCTCGACGTAGCGGATGGCGGCTTCGCCCGCCAGGCGTTTTTCGTTGCTCATGATGCAGTCCGGACAGTAGGGAATTATTCGAGCGTGAGGATGTGGCGCCACTCGGTGGCGGCCACCGGCATCACCGACAGGCGGTTGCCCTTGCGCACCAGGGGCATCTCCACCAGGGCGGGGTCGGCCTGCAGTTCCTTCAGCGAGATGGTGCGCTTGAGCTTCTTCACGAACTTCACCTCGACCAGCATCCAGCGCGGGTTGTCGCGCGAACTGCCGGCATCGAAGTAATTGCTCTTGGGGTCGAACTGGGTCGGGTCCGGATAGGCCTCGGTCACCACTTCAGCCACGCCGACGATGCCCGGCTCGGCGCAGTTGGAGTGGTAGAAGAACACCTTGTCGCCCTTGCGCATGCCGTCGCGCATGTAATTGCGCGCCTGGTAGTTGCGCACGCCGTCCCAGGCCTCCTTGCCCTTGCGCTTGAGATCGTCGATGGAAAAGGCGTCCGGCTCGGACTTCATCAGCCAGTGGTTCATGCGTGGGCGTCTCCGTTGCCGGCCGCGTCGGCGTGGCAATCGATCAGTTCCTGCTCGGTGGCGATGTAGTCCAGCTGCACGTCCCAGGCGGCCGGCTCGATCGCGGGCAGTTCCTGGAAGGCGTAGCCGATCCCGACCAGCAGCGGTTCGGTGGGGCGGGCCTGGTCCTTGAGGAAGGCGAAGCCGCGGTCGTAATAGCCGCCGCCATAGCCCAGGCGGTTGCCGAGCCGGTCGAAGGCGAGCAGGGGCAGCAGCACCAGGTCGAGCTGGAAGGGCTCGAACAGCTCGGCGGGGTCGACCGGTTCAGGAATGCCGTAGCGGTTCGGCTGCACGTCCTGGCCGGCGCTCCACGGGGCGAAGCGCAGGCGCTTGCCGGGGCCGATCACCGGCAGCATGAACTGCTGGCCGCGCGTGGCCAGGGGCGGGATCGCCAGGTTCAGCGGCAGCTCGCCGTTGGTGGCCCAGTAGCCGGCCACGCGGACGTCGGTGTGGTATTCGGGCAGTTGCTCCAGGCTGCGGCGCAGCCCCTGGGCAGCGGCCATGCGCTGGGGCGGGGAGAGCTCCCGGCGGCGTTCGGCCAGCCGTTGGCGTAGCTCGCGGCGCTGGGCGGTGGCGTCCACGTCGAGGTCTCCTCAAGAGAACGCCCGCAGCGCAAGCGCTGCGGGCGGTTTCCGCGGGCCCGGCCGATGTCGGAACAAGCTCGGCCGTAGCGGTAAAAAGGTGGCGTCCACCGCGGTGCCGCTGCCCACCAAACGACCTTGATCCACGATGGATCAGGTGGGAGGGCTACATGGCCTCAAGGCTTTCCGCACGCAGCGGACATGCACAACAGCCGATGAAAAGCCGACCCGGGGCCGTATTTAGGAACAAGGCAAATGTAAGAGTGTGCTGGCGCACACCGCAGTAAACGCCGAGGACTATTTTAGTTGCCCGTCGAGGGCCGCTTCAAGCTTGCGTCGCATCGCGGCAAGTGTATCGCCCACACTCTGGTCAGCTCCGCTATGGGTTTTGCGCAGGGCCAGGAACTCGTGGGTGATGCTGATCGCCGCCAGCACGGCCAGGCGGTCGAAGCCCGGGGTCTTGGCGTTGGCGCGCAGCTCGCGCATCTTGCGGTCCAGGTAGGCGGCCGATTCCAGCAGGCCCTCCCGTTCCTCCGGCGCGCAGGCGATCAGGAATTCGCGATCGATCAGCCGCAGCGCGACGGGTTCACTGGAGTTCGTCATCTGGGTGCTCAGCCGTTGTTCTCAAGTGCCTTAAGGCGCTGGATCATCGCCTCGACGCGACTGCGCGCCTGCTCGTTGCGGGCCATCAGGCCGGCACGCTCGCTGGCCAGCTGTTCCTGGCTGTGGCGCAGGCTGCGGTTTTCCTCGGCGAGCCGGCGCACCGCGTCCAGCAGGCGGTCGACCTGCTCGCCTAGCGCGGCAAGTTCCTGCTTGACCGGATCGTTGAACGGGGCAGTGCTCATGCGCGGAACTATAGCAGGAGGTCCGGCCGTGTCAGCTGCCACTCCCGGCGCATTTCCGGAGGCTGCATTAAACTGCCGTCTTGACCCCGAAGGAGTACTTCCATGGCGCCTGCCGAGCTGATCGGTCACGAGGAACTGGACGGCGTCGCGGCGCGCCTGAAACTGGCCGTCGACGCCAGCGAATTGCACGGTTCGCTATGCGGCTATCTCAGCGGCGGCGGCCGCGTCGGCAAGGATGCTCTGCTGGCCGTGTTGCAGCTCGATGGCGGCGAACAGGTGGTCCCCTCGGCCAACGACCGCGCCCTGCTCGAACAGCTGGTGCGCCAGAGCGAACAGGAACTGGCCGACCCGGAGCTGGGCTTCGAGCCGCTGCTCCCCGCCGACGACCGCCCGCTGGAAGAGCGCGCCGACTCGCTCGGCGACTGGTGCCGCGGCTTCCTCGGCGGCTTCGGCCTGGCCGGGCCGGAGAAGTTCGGCAAGCTGTCCGACGAAGCGCAGGAGATCCTGCGCGACCTGAACACCATCGCCGCTTCCGAATTCGAATTCGGCGACAGCCGCGACGACGAGGACGCGCTGATCGAACTGCACGAATTCGTGCGCGTCGCCGCCATGCTGCTGCACGCCGAATGCGTGGGCGGCCGCAACAAGCCCAACAGCGACACCGTGCATTGAGCATCGCGCAGGACGAATACGCCCGCCGCCGCCGGCAGCTGATGAAGATGGCCGGCGAGGACGCGGTGCTGCTGGTCGCCGCCGCGCCCGAACGCATCCGCAACGCCGACGCCGCCTGGCCCTACCGCCAGGACTCCGACCTGCATTACCTCTCGGGCTTCCCCGAGCCGGACGCCGTGCTGGCCCTGCTGCCCGGCCGCCTGCATGGCGAGGCGGTGCTGTTCTGCCGCGAGCGCGACGACGAACGCGAGCGCTGGCACGGCGAATCCATCGGCACCGAGCGCGCCGTGTCCGAGCACGGCATGGACGACGCCTTCCCGATCGACGACATCGACGACATCCTGCCCGGCATGATCGAAGGCCGCGGCCGCGTGTATTGCCACTTCGGTCGCGAGCCGGAATTCGACGCCCGCCTGCTCGGCTGGATGCGCCGCCTGCGCCAGCTGCGCGGCGGCGGCGTGGTGCCGAAGGAATTCGTGGCGCTGGGCCATCTGCTGCACGACCTGCGCCTGTACAAGTCGCGTGCCGAACTGCGCCTGATGCGCAGCTCCGCCGCCATCGCCGCCGAGGCGCATCTTTCGGCCATGCGCATGGCGCAGCCGGGCCGGCACGAATACGAAGTGGAAGCCGAACTGGTGCGCACGATGCGCAGCCGCGGCGCGGTGCCGGCCTTCCCGCCGATCGTCGCCTCCGGCGCCAATGCCTGCGTCATGCACTACCAGGCCAACCGCGCACCGCTGCGCGACGGCGACCTGCTGCTGATCGACGCCGGCGCCGAACTCGACTGCTACGCCTCGGACATCAGCCGCAGCTTCCCGCTCAACGGCCGCTACAGCCGCGAACAGCGCGCGCTCTACGAAGTGGTGCTGGCCGCGCAGCAGGCCGCCATCGACGAAGTGCGGCCCGGCCGCCCGTTCAGCGCCGCGCACGAGGCAGCCGTCTATCTGCTCGCCGAAGGCCTGTGCTCGCTGGGCCTGCTGCAGGGCGACGCGGAAACCGCCATCGCCGAAGGCAGCTACAAGCGTTTCTTTCCCGCCAAGACCGGCCACTGGCTGGGCCTGGACGTGCACGACGTGGGCGATTACCGCATCGACGGCGAGCCGCGCATCCTGGAGCCGGGCATGGTGGTGACGGTGGAACCGGGCCTCTACGTGCCGCCCGGCGAGCGCTCGGTGCACGAGCGCTGGCGCGGCATCGGCATCCGCATCGAGGACGACGTGGCGGTGACCCGCGACGGCAACGAAGTGCTTACCGCCGCGGTGCCGAAGGAAGCCGAAGCCATCGAGGCGCTACTCGCCGAGCGTTGACCCTCGGCGTAGGTTGGGGTGAGCGCAGCGAACCCCAACAAGGCCACGTCCTTGCGTGTCGCGACGTTGGGGTTCGCTGCGCTCCCCCCAACCTACGTTACTCACTGCTCTGAATCGTGCGCATCCTTGCGTTGCCGCGCTTCGTCCGTGGCATGCACCTCGTACCACATCGCATTGAGGATGCCGAAGGCGCAGGCCAGGCCCAGGCCGAGAATCCAGCTGAAATACCACATGGTCCGCTCTCCGTATCAGTAGCCGCGGTGCGAGCCGCGCACGTGTTCCAAGGTCACCCGGCCGCGCATCACGCGAAACACCCACGAGGTGTACAACACGATCAGCGGCAGGAACACCGCGGTGGCGCCGAGCATCAGCAGCAGGGTGCTGCGGCTGGACGAGGCGTCCCACACCGTGAGGCTGGAGCGCGGGTCGATGCTCGACGGCAGCAGGAAGGGAAACAGCGCGAAGCCGGCCGAGAGAATGGTGCCGATCACCATCAGGCTGCTGCCCAGAAAGCCGGCGAAGCCCTGCTTCGCCACCTGCCACTGCAGCAGCAGCGCGCCGCCGAAGGCCGCCAGCGGCGCCGCCCAGAACCACGGATGGCGCATATAGCTGGCGAACCAGCTGCTGCCCGTCGCCACCTGCTTGAACAACGGATTGGACGGGCCGCCCGGCACCACCTCGCTGGCGATCGCATAGCCGGGGATGCCGTAGGCCAGCCAGATGCCCGCGGCCACGTACAGCACGGCCCAGGCCAGGCCGGTCCAGCGCGCGACGCGGGCGGCGCGCGCGGCAATGCTGCTATCGGCCTTGAACGCCACCCAGGCGGCGCCGTGGGTCAGCAGCATGCTCAGCGACACCAGTCCCGCGAACAGCGCGAACGGATGCAGCAGTTCGAAGAAGCTGCCGTGCCAGCTCATGCGCAGGTCGTCGTCGAAGCGGAACGGCACGCCCAGGAACAGATTGCCGAAGGCCACGCCGGTGAGCAGCGGCACCGCGGTGCCGGAAGCGACCAGCACCCAGTCCCACAGCCCCTGCCAGCGCGTGTGCTCGATCTTGCCGCGGAAATTGAAGCCCACCGGCCGCAGGATGAAGGCGACCAGCACCAGGAAGATCGCCAGGTACATGCCGGAGAACGACACCGCATACAGCATCGGCCAGGCCGCGAACGCCGCGCCGCCGCCCAGCACGAACCAGACCTGGTTGCCTTCCCAGGTGGGCTCGATGGTTTCCAGCAGCACGTGGCGCTCGTCGGAGTCGCGGCCGAGCACGCGCAGCAAGGCCGCGGTGCCGAAGTCGAAGCCGTCGGTGACGGCGAAGGCGACCAGCAGGATGCCCAGCAGCGCCCACCAGATCACCCGCAGAGTGTCGAGATCGAACATGGCAGGACTCCTTCAGTGTTCCAGGGCGGCGCGCGGCGAAGGCTCGGGTTTGGCCGCGGGCCAGATGCCCAAGCCGTCCGGCCCCTTGCGCGCGAACTTCAGCATCAGCACCACGTCCACCACCGCCAGCGCCGTGTAGAACAGCACGAAGCCGCCGAGCGAGGTCCATACCTGGCCCGCGCTCACGCTGGACACGCCCAGCGAAGTCGGCAGGATGCCTTCGATGGCCCAGGGCTGGCGGCCGTATTCGGCCACGATCCAGCCCAGTTCCGCCGCCAGCCACGGCAGCGGCAGGCTGTAGAAGGCCAGCTTCAGGTACCAGCGGTTGCGGTCCAGCTGGCGCCGGCTGGACAGCCAGAACGAATACGCGAACAGCGCGATGAAGTAGAAGCCGCAGGCCACCATGATGCGGAACGACCAGAACAGCACCGGCACGTTCGGAATGGTGCTGTCGGCGGCCTTCTGGATGTCTTCCGGCGTGGCCTTGCGCGGGTCTTCCACGAAGTGCTTCAGCAGCAGCGCATAGCCGAGATCCTTGTCGTGCGCGGCCAGAATCTCCTTCGCCTGCGCGTTGTTCTTGTCTTCGCGCAGCACCAGCATGGCGTCGTAGGCGCGGATGCCGTTGTCGATCTTGCCCTTGGTGTCTTCCACCAGGTTGTTGATGCCCGGGATCGGTTTGTCGATCGAGCGCGTGCCGATCAGGCCCATCACCCACGGCACCTGCAGCGCGTAGTGCGTGGTGCGGTTCTTGACGTCGGGAATGCCGAACACGGTGAACGAGGCGGGCGCGGGTTCGGTCTCCCACATGGCCTCGATCGCGGCCATCTTCATCTTCTGGTTCTCCGACACCGCGTAGCCGGATTCGTCGCCCAGCACCACCACCGACAGCGCCGCGGCCAGGCCGAAGCTGGCGGCCACCGCCATCGAGCGCTTGGCGAAATCCACGTTGCGTCCGCGCAGCAGGTACCAGGCGCTGATCGACAGCACGAACATCGAGCCAAGCACATAGCCGGCGCTCACCGTGTGCACGAACTTGGCCTGCGCCACCGGATTGAAGAACACCTCGGCGAACGAGGTCACTTCCATGCGCATGGTCTCGGGATTGAAGGCCGAGCCCACCGGGTTCTGCATCCAGGCATTGGCCACCAGGATCCACAGCGCGGACAAGCTGGTGGCCAGTGCCAGGAACCAGGTCACCAGCAGGTGCTTGACCGGCGACACGCGCGTCCAGCCCATGAAGAACACGCCGATCAGCGTGCCTTCCAGGAAGAACGCCATCAGGCCTTCGATCGCCAGCGGCGTGCCGAACACGTCGCCGACATAGTGCGCGTAGTAGGCCCAGTTCATGCCGAACTGGAATTCCATGGTGATGCCGGTGGCCACGCCCATGGCGAAGTTGATGCCGAACAGCACGCCCCAGAACTGGGTCATGCGTTTCCACACTTCGCGGCCGGTCATGACGTAGACGCTCTCCATGATGGCGAGAATCCACACCAGTCCCAGGGTGAGCGGCACGAACAGGAAGTGATAGAGCGCCGTCAGTGCGAACTGCAGGCGCGACAAGGTGACGACATCGGCGTCGATGATCATGGGTGGCCTTGGCTCGCGGCGGAGGACGGAGCGGCCGGCGCGAGCAGATGCTCGATCGCGGCCGGGCGGGTATCGGGACGGGGATGCGGCGCGATCGCCACCCACCAGATCAGGGTGAGCAGCACGATCTTGGCGATCACGATCAGGATCAGCTCGCGGGCCAGCCGGCGCAGCACCGGGCGCTGCGGCTCGCGGCTGCCGAGTTGGGTCGACGGCGTGGACATCCGAGGTTCCCCTGCTTCAGCTGCAGGGCAGGATACGCCGCGTTCACGTGCATGTCGCGCGAAGCATTGCCGCGCGGCAGGCGGCCGCAGGGGCTTGATCCAGATCAGGAAACGGCGGGGCTGCCGGAGGCCTCAGCCGCGTTCGTCGTCTTCGCTGTCGTCCTGCGTGCCGCTGCTGCGCAGCGGGATGCGCGAGCCGTCCTGCATGATCAGCACGCCGCCGTCGATGGTCTCGCTGTCGGCGTCCTCGGTGATGAAGCGCGCGACCACGGTGCCGCTGCCGCGCTCGCCCTTCAGATGGAAGGCGAAGGTGTCTTCGTCGGGTTCGGAGCTGGTCAAGGTCCAGTCGAACTCGCTGCTGCGGATATTGCCGATGTGTTCGGCGATGACCGGATCGGCCGCCATCGCCACTACCGCCTGCTTCTCGAACGCCAGCCAGCCCCACCAGGCCAGCCCGCCGACCGCGGCCACGATGGCCACGATCAGGCTGCCCAGCAGGATCAGCCACAGCGGCACGCGCTTGCGTGGCGGCGTGGGCACCGGCGGCGGGGGCAGCGGAGCGGGGCCTAGCGGCGGCAGCGGGTCCATGGCGTGGCTCAGGCTTGCGCGAACGCGTCGCGCGTGAGGTTTTCGGGTTCGCCGGCGGTGCAGGCCACGTCGTCCTCGATGCGGATGCCGCCGTAGGGCTTGAACAGCTCGATGCGCTCCCAGTCGATGTCCTTCGCCACCGGCGTATCGCGCAGTTCGTTGAGCAGCATGTCGATGAAGTACAGGCCCGGTTCGATGGTGACCACCATGCCCGGTTCCAGCGTGCGCGTCATGCGCAGATACGGATGCCCGGCGGGGCGCGGGATGCTGCCGCCGCGCTCGCCCTGCTGGAAGCCGGCGACGTCGTGCACCTGCAGGCCGATCGGATGGCCCAGGCCGTGCGGGAAGAATGCCGCGGTCACGCCGGTTTCCACCGCGCTCTCGGCGGCCATGCGGATAAAGCCATGCTCGCGCAGCACGCCGGCCAGCACGTGGTGGGCGTGGACGTGCAGGTCCGGATAGCTCTGTCCCGCGCGCACCTTGGCGGCGAAGGTGAGTTGCGCGGCTTCGACGCTGTCGATCAGCGCCTGGAACTCGTCCTCGCCGCGGCCGGCGTAGGTGCGGGTGATGTCGCTGGCGTAGCCGAACGCGTTCGCGCCGGCGTCGATCAGAAAGGAGCGGTGATACTCCGGCGCCACGCGGCCGAAGTGCGTGTAGTGCAGCACAGCGCCGTGCTGGTTCAGCGCCACGATGCTGGCGTAAGGCAGCTCCGCGTCGATTGCGCCGGCCGCCGCCAGATAGGCCTGGTGGATGCCCAGCTCGCTGGCGCCGGCACGGAACGCCTGCTCGGCGGCGCGGTGCGCGCGCGCGCCGATGCGGCTGGCTTCGCGCATCAGTGCCAGTTCGTAGGGCGTCTTGTACGAGCGGTGCCAGTGCAGGATGTCGAGCAGGTCCTGCGGGTTATTCGGCTCGATGCCGGCCACCGCGGGCTGCGCCGGCGCGATCACCGCGCGGCGCGTCTGCGCGCCGGGTAGCTGGGCGACGGCTTCTTCCGCCGTGCGCACGATGGTGATGTCGAAATGCTCGACCCAGTAGCCGCTGGGCGCTTCCGGCACCACATGCCAGTAATCGCGCGGCTGCAGGAACACCAGCCGCGGCCGCTGCCCGGGCGTATGCACGACCCAGCTGCCCGGCGCGTCGATCAGCGGCAGCCAGTGGCGGAAATGGGGGCTGGCGATAAACGGGTAGTCCTGGTCGTCCAGGAACTTGCGCGGCGGCAGGCCGGCGGCAATCACCAGGTGGTCGTGGCCGGTCAGCGCAAGCGCTTTGTCGGCGTGCTGGCGCACCGTGGCCAGATGCTGGGGATAGAGCGGGGCGAGGCGGTCGATCATGGGGTTTCCTGGCTTGAGTCCGCCGCGCGGGGCCGGAGCGGACGGATAACCGCCGCATGATCGCGCGCGGGGGCTGCCGCCGCCAGTCCGGGCGCTTAAGGGCGCGTGGCGGCGGACTTCGCCGTGCCGCCTATGCCAGGGTTGAAACAGTTGCAGGGATCCAGCTGCGCATAGAAGCCGGCCAGCGCGGGCTTCGCCTGGTACAGATGGCCCACGTTGTGCTCCGCCGGGTATTCGGCGCCGCGCCGGTCGAGCAGTTGCAGCATCTCGTGTTCGAGCGCCGCGCAATCCGTGCCCTTCGCCACGATGTAGTCCTGGTGGAATACATGGCACAGGAAGTGGCCGTAGTAGAGCTTCAGTCGTATCGACGACTCGATGCTCGCCGGCAATCGCTCGAACCAGTCGCGCTGGTTGCGCGGCAGGGCGATATCCAGCGCGACGATGTCCTCGACCTCGCGCGGATGCACGGCGCGGTAGCGCACCGCCGCGCTCGCCGCCGCGAAGCGGTGCAGGAAGGCCTTGCGTCCCTCCTCCTCCGTGCATTCGAAATACGCGCCGTCTTCGCCGGCAAAATGTCCGGACAGGAAACGGCGCGCCTCGTCGACGCCCGCCGCCGGCACCTTGAGCATCAGGTGATGTTCGTAGCGGTTGCGATACAGCCGCAGCCGCTCCGGCAGATGCTCCGGCAGCCGCTCGCTCAGCCATTGCATGATGCGGTCGCTCATCTGCGCGGGCAGGAAGCCGAGGCGGTCGAACCAGGCGTCGCAGCGCGTCTTCAGGTTGAACAGCGCAGGCATCCGCTCCGTGCCGAAGCGGTCGATCACCAGGAACAAGTCCTTGCCATACCGGTGCGCGACGTCGAAGGCATCGCGGTGCATGTATTCGGCGGCGATGGGCAGGTGCTCGAAGTTCGCCAGCACGTGGCGGCGCAGTTCCGTCAGCGTGGCGGTAGCGTTGGTGCCGAGATAGAACACCTTGGCGCCGCGCTCGGCCGGGAACGTGTCCAGCCGCACCGCGAACACCATGATCTTGCCGGCGCAGCCGGAGGCTTCGAACAGGCGGCGCGGATCGGCGTTGAAGCGCGCGGGTGTCGCTGCGTCGATATCGCGGACGTGGCTGGCATATGCGTGATCCGATGCCGCCGCGCCGGCCTGGATCTCTTCGGGCGCGAACGTGCCGGCTTCGACACGCGCCAGTATTTCTTCGGGCGTGCCTGTCAGTTCGATACCCAGGTGATTGACCAGCCGCAGCACGCACGCCGCGTCGACGGCGGCATAGATCGCCATTTCCGTGTAAGCCGGCCCGCGCTGCACCAGCGAGCCGCCCGAGTTGTTGCAGATGCCGCCCAGCACCGAGGCGCCGATGCACGAGGACCCGATCACCGAATGCGGCTCGCGCCCCAGCGGCTTCAAGGCGCGTTCGAGCTGGTCCAGCGTGGCGCCGCCCACGCAGACCACCTGGCGGCCGCCGTCGAGCAGATGCACACACCGGATGCGCGTGGTGCTGACGATGACGACGTCGCGGCCGTAGTCCTCGCCGTCGGGCGTGGAGCCGCCGGTCAAGCCGGTATTCGAGGCCTGCGTGATCACCACCGCGCCAGCGGCGATGCAGGCGGCCAGCGCATGCCATTGCTCCACCAGGCTGCCCGGGCGAACCACGGCCAGTACCTGGCCGTTACCGAATCGGTAACCCTGCCGGTAGCGGCGCGTCTTCGCATCGCCGGTGAGCACGTGCCGCGCGCCGACGATCCCGCGGCATGCCGCGAGCAGCGCTGCGCTTGTCTCGCGGGGAGAGGGCATCAGGCCTGCCTTGGCTCAGCGGCGGAACGCCCGGTCAGCACCAGCGCGGCGCCAGCGGCAAGCGCCAGCGCGACCACCACCAGTCCGCCATTCGTGCTGTGCGTCAGATCCTTGATCCAGCCGATGATCGACGGACTGACGAAGCCGGCGAGATTGCCGATCGAATTGATCATCGCAATGCCGGCGGCCGCCGCCGTGCCGGCCAGCACGCGGCTGGGATGGGTCCAGAACACCGGCATGGTCGACAGCACGCCGGCCGTGCCGATCGACAGCGCGATGAGGCCGGGCGACAACTGGCCCGCGCACAGCGTGCTCGCATACAGGCCCACGGCGCCCGCCAAGCTGGCCAGCGCGAGATGCCAGCGGCGCTCGTTGCGCCGGTCGGAGCTGCGCGCGACCGCGATCATGGCTACCACGGCGACCGCGTAAGGAATCGCCGTCAGCAGGCCCACGTCGAGCGCATCGCTCACGCCGGCCGCCGCGATCAGCGTGGGCAGATAGAAGCTCACGCCGTACAGACCCATCATGCAGCAGAAGTAGATCGCCGCCAGCCGCCACACGCGGCCGTCCGCCAGCACGCTGCGCAGCGGTGCTTCGGTGCCGCCGCCATCGCCCGCCATGTTCGCTTCGAGCAACTGCTTCTCGCGCTCGTCCAGCCACGCCGCAGCACGAATGCCATTGGGCAGCACGAAGGGCGTGGCGATGCCCAGCGCCAGCGAAGGCAGCGCTTCGAGCAGGAACAGCCACTGCCAGTTCGCCAGCCCGTGCAGGCCGCCGAACGCATGCATGATCCAGCCTGACAGCGGGCCGCCGAGCACGCCGGCGATCGGAATGCCGATCATGAAAAGCGCATTCATGCGCCCGCGCCGCGCCGACGGATACCAGTAGGTGAGATACAGCACGATGCCGGGAAAGAAACCGGCTTCCGCCACGCCCAGCAGGAAGCGCACCACATAGAACGCCGCCGGCGTGGTCACGAACATCGACGAGGCCGACACCAGCGCCCAGCTCACCATGATGCGGCTGATCCACAGCCGCGCGCCCAGGCGATGCAGCAGCATGTTGCTCGGCACCTCGAACAGGAAGTAGCCGATAAAGAACACACCGGCACCGAGGCCGTACACCGACTCGCTGAAACGCAGGTCGCTGAGCATCTGCAGCTTGGCGAAGCCGACGTTGACGCGGTCCAGGTACGCGGCCACATAGCAGACGAACAGGAACGGCAGCAGCCGCAGCGTCACTTTGGCGTAGGTGGCGGTTTCCAGTTCGGCGGAAGCGTGCGGTGGCATGGCGAGATTCCTGCTGCGTGCGCGATGGGGATCGCGGCGAGTGTGGTGCTTCGCACGAGGTCGGCACCACTATCGCGCAGCAGAAAGCCTCACTTTGGGATTATTCGCACCTATTGGCCGCTCCGAACGGCATCAGTCCGTGCCGCCGGGCAGGGCCAGCCAGGCTTCCAGCAGCGCGGCGTCGGCAGGGCTGATCGAGACGATGCGGAAGCCGGACCACACCTGGCCGGGCGTGGCCGCGTCGTCGTGCCATTGTTCCTGGATGCCCAGCTCGATGCTCAGCGCCGCGGCGCTCGTTGCGGGGAAGCTCAGGCCCGGCAGGCCCAGGCTCACCTGGTAGACCGCTTCGCTGCGCGGCGTCTCCGGCCCGATCAGCAGCAGGCCGGTGGCGGACAGATTGCCGAGATGGCCCAGCGGACGGTCGTTGATGACGTCGGTGACCGCCACCGTGTAGTTGGCGCGCTTGCGCTGCGCGCGGCGCTGTTCGATCGCGCTGGCAGGGGTGTTCACTGGCGGCCTCCGGCATGCGCGGCGCCGGGCCGCAGGTTCTCCATCAGCGCGCGCAGCGCGCGGTCGAACAGGTTCTCGCGCGGTGCCACCGCTTCGCGGATATGGCCCTGCACCATCTGGCGCGCCAGCTGTTCCAGCGCCAGCTCGTCGCCGCGCGAGCCGCGCCGCGTGACGAACAGGCAGCGGCCGGACACGGTGGAGTACCAGGCCAGCTTCTGCGTCCTGGCGACCTGGCCGGCATCGTCGAGGAAATCGAACCAGGTGCCGAAGGGCAGGGTGATCACATGCGCATGCATGCGGCGTTCCGCGTCGTCCAGCGGCGCCGCGGCCTTCGCCGGTTCCGTGGATGCGGCAGTTTCGGTGGCCTGGTGTTCGCCCAGGCGCTGGTGCTGCTTGAGCTTCATCGCCACGCCGGTGGCGGTGAGGCCGTCGTCCGCAGCCGTCTCGTCGCCATTGCCGAGCAGACGGCGCGCGACCTGCGCGGCTTCCTCGGCCTGCATGCCGATCTGCTGCAGGCCGGTCTGGATGTCGTCGAGCAGGCTGTTGCGGTCGTCGACCGGCGCCAGGCCCAGCAGCTGGTCGGTGATGCGCAGGCGCGCGGCGAAGGTGTCGCTCTCTTCGCCGTTGCGCAGCAGGGTGAGCGCGAGCACGTCGGACCAGGCGCGTTCGAGCAGGGTGCGCACCAGCCCGCGCAGCGGCGCGGCGCGGAAGCGTTCGGCCATCAGCTCGGCGGCGTGGTGGCGTGCATGTTCCAGGCGCTCGCGGCCCTGCATCGCTTCCACCTGGCGCCGCTCGGTGGCCTGCGCCTTGCGCGACAGCAGCGAGAGGTGGTGTTCGATATCGGTCAGCAGGCTGGCGTACAGCGCGGCGCTCGGCGGCTCGCGCTGCGCGCGCTCGGCCAGCTGGGCCAGCTTGGTGGCGAGCGAGCGGTCGACTTCGGCGTCGCCGCCGTCCAGCCAGTCGTGCGCGGCCTCGGACATCGCCGCCAGCAGGCGGCGCGCGGGATGCTCGCGCTGGTCGAATACGTCGCGGTCGGCCAGCGCCATGCGCAGCAGCGGCACTTCCCATTCGCCGAGCACGCGCTGCGCGTGGCTGCCGCGCTGCATGCCGCCGGCCATCTGGTCGAACAGCAGGGCCACCAGCTGCACGGTGTCGTCCTGCCGCGGGCTGAGCGAAAGCTTGGGCGTGGAGTGTTCGGTGCCGGCATTGAGCAGGGCCAGCAATTGTTCGCGCAGGCGCACGGCCTGGCCTTCGGCGGCGACCTGCTGCGCGGCCTGCGCCAGCGGCAATTGCAGCGCGGCCAGCAGGTGCTGCAGCTGTTCGTCGCTCAGTGCCTGGCCGATGGGTGCGGGCGGCGGCACGGCGGCGCGCTGCAGCGACAGCAGTTCGCGCAGCATGTCGAGCATGTGCTCGCCCAGTTCCACCTGCGGGCCGCCCATGTTGGACGGCACGCTGCCGGGGATGGCGGCAGCAGGGCTGCGCAGGCCGCGGGCGTCGCCGGGGCGGGCCACGCGATAGGCGTGCAGGTGCGGCAGGATGCCTTCGCCGGCCAGGTGCTGGTTGACCGTTTCGTACAGCGAGGCCAGGTGGCGCACCACCATGTGATCGAAGGCGTCGAGCAGCAGCAGGCGGTGGCGTACCGGCAGTTCCCAGTCGCGCAAGGCCTCCAGGAAGGAGCGCGACAAGGCCTGCGCGCCCAGCGGAAGGTCCTCGCCCTCCATCGGCGGCAGGCTGGCCAGGGCGCCGTAGCGGAAGCTCAGTTCGAACAGCGCCGGCGCGTGGCGAGCCTCGCTGCGCACGCCGGACTGTTCCAGCGCGGCGCGCTCGTCGTCCTCGCTGTCGTCCAGCAGCGACAGCGTGAGCGGCGCGGTTTCTTCCGGCTGGATACCGATGCGCTCGAAGCGCTTGGCCACTTCGGTGAAGAAGCGCTGTTCCAGCATGTCGCGATGGCTCTGCAGCCGCTGGCGCACGCTCATGTGGACTTGCTGGTCCAGATGGTTGCGCGCCTGCTCGGCCTGGCCGAACAGCTTGTGCTCGGCGTCCAGCAGGCAGGCGCGCAAGGGCGCTTCCAGCCAGCTGTCGCAGAGCGCGTGGGTTTCCTCGATGAGGCGGCGCGCACGCGGGCTCCAGGCCCCGTGGCCGTCGGGCTGCGCGCCTTGGCCGGGCGCGAGCGGTTGACGTCGACCCTGTTCGACATCCATGGCAGTTCCGCCGTTTTCCCCTGTGGACGGGCGCAGTCTAGGACCGCGGCGGCGGGGCTGCCATCGGCCGAAGGTGCAGGCCGGCCGCCTTAGTCCAGGAAGGCGGCGATCACGTCGTTGAGGAAGCGCTGGCCCAGCCCGGTGGTGTGAAGAAGGGCGGGGTCTTCCGCCAGCCAGCCGCGCTCGCGGCACTTGGCCAGGGCCGCGGCGATGCGCCCGGCCGGCAGGCCGGTGCGCGCCTCGAATTCGGCCATCGGCACGCCGTGGACCAGGCGCAGCGCATTGAGCATGTATTCGAACGGCAGCTCGGCCGCGTCCACCGCCTGGTCGCCGCCGATGCGGCCGGGGCCGGCGGCCGCTTCCATCCAGGCGCGCGGGTGGCGCGTCTTCCAGCGCCGGCGCACTTCGCCGGCGGCCGCGTCGCTGAGCTTGCCGTGCGCGCCCGCGCCGATGCCGAGGTAGTCGCCGAAGCGCCAGTAATTGAGGTTGTGCGCGCAGCGCCGGCCGGGCTGCGCATAGGCGGAGATTTCGTACTGGCCGTAGCCGGCGGTGGCGAGCGCCTGCTCGCAGGCTTCCTGCATGGCCCAGGCGTGGTCGTCGTCCGGCAGCGGCGGCGGATTGGCGGCAAATGCCGTGTTCGGTTCCAGCGTGAGCTGGTAATGCGAGATATGCGTGGGCGCCAGCGCGACGGCGCGCGCCACGTCGTCGAGCGCGCCGTCCAGCGTCTGCTCCGGCAGCGCGTACATCAGGTCCAGATTGATGTTGGCGTAGCCGGCGTCCTGCGCGGACTTCACCGCGGCCTCCGCCTCGCCGGCGGAATGGATGCGGCCCAGGCGGCGCAGCTTGTCGTCGTCGAAGCTCTGGATGCCGAACGACAGGCGGTTCACGCCAGCGGCGAGATAGCCGTCGAAGCGGCCGTGCTCCACCGTGCCGGGGTTGGTTTCCAGGGTGATTTCAGCCTCGGGCGCCAGCGGCAGCCGTTCGCGCACGCCGTCGAGGAAACGCGCGATCAGCTCCGGCGCGAACAGGCTGGGCGTGCCGCCGCCGAAGAAGATGCTGTGCACGCTGCGGCCGTGCAGCGCGGCGGCGAAGTCGGCGCGGTCGGCGTCGAGATCGGCCAGCAGCAGGTCCACGTAGCGCTCGTACGGCGGCGGCTCGCCGCGCAGGCCGTGCGAGTTGAAGTCGCAGTACGGGCACTTCTTCACGCACCACGGCATGTGCACGTACAGCGACAGCGGCGGCGCGAGCAGCGGCATCTCAGGTCCGGTCGCGCTGCCAGTCGGCCAGCCGCGCGTGCAGCACGGCGAGCGCCTGGCCGCGGTGGCTGAGGCGGTTCTTGGTGGCCGGTTCCAGCTCGGCGGCGCTGTGCGCCATGCCATGCGGCAGGAACAGCGGGTCGTAGCCGAAGCCGCCGGGCCCGCGCGGCGCGGTGAGCACGCGGCCGTGCCAGCGGCCTTCGGCGATCAGCGGGGCCGGGTCTTCGGCGTGGCGCACCAGGGCCAGCACGCAGATGAAGAAGGCGCCGCGCTGGTCGTCCGGCAGGCCGTCCATCTCGCGCAGCAGCTTGGCGTTGTTCGCCGCGTTGTCGCCGTGGCCGCCGCTGTAGCGCGCCGAATACAGGCCCGGCGCGCCGCGCAGGTGGTCGACGCAGATGCCGGAGTCGTCGGCCAGCGCGGGCAGGCCGGTGACGGCCGCCGCGTTGCGCGCCTTCAGCAGCGCATTCTCGACGAAGGTGAGGCCGGTTTCGTCCGCGTCGGCCACGCCCAGACTGGCCTGCGCGACCACTTCCAGGCCCACGCCGGCGAACAGCTGGTTGAACTCGGCGAGCTTGCCGGGGTTGCTGCTGGCCAGGACGATGCGGTCCATGCTCAGCCCTGTGCCAGGGCGGCGCGCTGCGCGGCGACCAGCTCGCCGATGCCCTTCTCGGCGAGCAGCAACAGGCTGTCCATTTCGTCGCGGCGGAAGGCGTGGCCCTCGGCGGTGCCCTGCACCTCGATAAAGCCGCCGCCGTCGTTCATCACCACGTTCATGTCGGTGTCGCAGCTGGAGTCTTCGGCGTAGTCCAGGTCCAGCACCGGCGTGCCCTGGTAGATGCCGACCGAGACCGCGGCGATCGCCCCGAACACCGGGTTGCGGCGCAGATTCTCGCGCTTCATCAGCACGTTGACCGCGTCGACCAGGGCCACGTAGGCACCGGTGATGGCGGCGGTGCGGGTGCCGCCGTCGGCCTGGATCACGTCGCAGTCCAGGGTGATGACGCGTTCGCCCAGGGCCTGGCGGTCCACGCAGGCGCGCAGGCTGCGGCCGATCAGGCGCTGGATTTCCTGGGTGCGCCCGCCCTGGCCGCCGCGGGCGGCTTCGCGCTGGGTGCGGCTGGAAGTGGCGCGGGGCAGCATGCCGTATTCGGCGGTGACCCAGCCCTCGCCCTTGCCGCGCAGCCACGGCGGCACGCGGTCTTCGACGCTGGCGGTGCACAGCACGCGGGTGTCGCCGAAGCTGACCAGCACGGAGCCTTCCGCGTGGCGGGTGTAGTGGCGTTCGATGGTGACGGGGCGCAGCTGGTCGCTGGCGCGGCCGCTCGGGCGGCTGACGGCATTCATGAGGGGCGGTGGCCTGATTGGGCAAGGCAGGGCGGGAGAGTTTACCATTGCGCCCTTTCCAGCCGCCCGTGGCTGCAGATAGGGATTTTCCGATGATCCGCAGCATGACTGCCTACGCCTTCGCCGAGACCACCGGTCCGGTCGGCACCCTCAGCTGCGAGCTGCGCACGGTCAACCACCGCTACCTGGAACTGAGCCCGCGTCTGCCCGACGACCTGCGCGTGTTCGAGAGCACCTTGCGCGAACGCATCGCCGCCCGCCTGTCGCGCGGCAAGGTCGACCTCACCGTGCGCCTGCGCGGCGAAGCCCGCGGCGACGCGCTGCAGGTGAACCATGCGGTGCTGGGCAAGCTGTCCGAGCTGTCGATGGATCTGGAAGCGCGCTTCCCGCGCCTGCAGATCGAATTCACCGAACTGCTGCGCTTCCCCGGCGTGCTGCAGCAGGCCGAGGTGGACCAGGACCAGCTGCAGGCCGCCCTGGTCGCCGTGCTGGACGACGCGCTGGAAGCGCTCACCGCCACCCGCGAACGCGAGGGCGCCAAGCTCGGCGCCATCCTGGGCGAGCGCCTGGACAGCATCGAGCGCATCGTCGGCGACGTGCGCGGCTGGATGCCGCAGATCCGCGAAGGCCTGCGCGCACGCCTGGAGCAGCGCCTGGCGGACCTCAAGCAGCCGGCCGATCCGGGCCGCCTGGAACAGGAACTGGTGCTGCAGATCACCCGCATCGACGTCGACGAGGAACTGGACCGCCTCGCCACGCACATCGCCGAAGCGCGCCGCGTGCTGGGCCTGAAGGAACCGGTCGGCCGCCGCCTGGATTTCCTCATGCAGGAATTCAACCGCGAGGCGAACACGCTCGGCTCCAAGTCGGTGGATTCGCGCAGCACCAATGCGGCGGTGGAGCTGAAGGTGCTGATCGAGCAGATGCGCGAGCAGGTGCAGAACATCGAATGAGCGCGAGCGATACCGCCGATATCCTGGAAGGCACACTCTTCGTGGTGGCCGCGCCGTCCGGCGCCGGCAAGTCCACCCTGGTCAATGCGCTGCTGGAGCGCGAGCCGGCGATCTCGCTGTCGATCTCGCACACCACGCGGCCGCCGCGGCCGGGCGAGCAGTACGGGCGGCATTACTACTTCGTCGAGCGCGCGGAATTCGAGCGCGAGATCGCCGACGGCATCTTCCTGGAACACGCCGAAGTGCACGGCAATCTCTATGGCACCTCGCGCACCACGGTGTCCGGCCTGCTGTGCCAGGGGCGCGACGTGCTGCTGGAGATCGACTGGCAGGGCGCGCGGCAGATCCGCAAGTCCAAGCCCGACTGCGTCAGCGTGTTCATCCTGCCGCCGTCGCGGGTGGAGCTGGAGCGGCGCCTGCGCGGGCGCGCCTCGGACAGCGCGGAAGTGATCGAGCGCCGGCTGCACAATTCGCGCGAGGAAATCGCGCATGCCCACGAGTTCGACTACATCATCGTCAACGACAGCTTCGACGAGGCCCTGGGCGACCTGCAGTCCATCGTGCGGGCGGTGCGCCAGCGCAGCGAGCTGCAGTGGCGGCGGCACGAGGCGCTGATCGCGGAGTTGCTCGCATAACGGCTGGGGCAGCGACTCGCCTGAACGGCAGCCATCAAACCGAGGCGGGGCGCGGCTTCGCATAGCCTTCATGGCCGTCTTCAGCTAATTTGGGCGCCTTTCCCCTGGCAGCTTCGCCCATGACCGACTCCGTTCGTGCCAAGCCAGACGACAGCGCCATCGTGCGCGTCCGTGGCCTGACCACGGTGCTCAACGGCAAGACCATCTTCGACGCGATGGACCTGGACATCCCGCGCGGCAAGGTCACCGCCATCATGGGTCCCAGCGGCACCGGCAAGACCACCCTGCTCAAGCACATCACCGGCCAGATGCGCGGCCAGTCGGGCGAGGTGTGGGTGGACGGCAAGAACGTGCCGGCGCTGCGCCGCGAGCAGTTGTTCGAGCTGCGCGAGCGCATCGGCTACCTGTTCCAGAACTCGGCCCTGCTCACCGACTTCGACGTGTTCGAGAACGTGGCGTTTCCGCTGCGCCAGCACACCGAGCTGCCGGAAGTGCTGATCCGCAATATCGTCCTGACCAAACTGCAGGCGGTCGGCCTGCGCGGTGCCGCCAAGCTGATGCCGACCGAGCTTTCCGGCGGCATGGCCCGGCGCGTGGCGCTGGCGCGCGCGATCGTGTTCGACCCGATGCTGATCCTCTACGACGAGCCCTTCGTCGGCCTCGATCCCATCGCGCTGAACCAGGTGCTGAAGCTGATCCGCACGCTCAACCAGACCTTGGGCATCACCAGCGTGCTGGTGGCGCACGAGCTGGCCGCGGTGCAGCAGGTGGCCGACCACGTGTACCTCATTGCCAACGGCAAGGTGGTGGCGCAGGGCGATCCGAAAATCATCGCCAATGACGGCTCGCCGTGGACGCGGCAGTTCTTCGGCGGCGAGGCCGACGGCCCGGTGCCGTTCCAGTATCCGGCCGGCGACTACGCCGCGTCGCTCGGCTTCAAGGGGGGCGCATGAGCGCGCCACGCGACAATATCGTCACCCGTTCGCTGGCTCAGATCGGCGACTGCGGGCTGTTCCTGCTGCAGATCCTGGCGGCGATCCCGCGCAGCCTGCGCCACTCGCGCGAGACGGTGCGCCAGCTGTGGTTCGTCGGCGCGATGAGCCTGATCATCATCATGGTCTGCGGCCTGTTCGTCGGCATGGTGCTGGGGCTGCAGCTGTACGACGTGCTGTCGATCTTCGGCGGCACCTCGGCCACCGGCACGGTGGTGGCGATCGCCATCTACCGCGAGCTGGGACCGGTGGTCACGGCGCTGCTGTTCGCCGGCCGCGCGGGTACGTCGGTTACCGCCGAGATCGGCCTGATGCGCGCCACCGACCAGATCGCCGCGATGGAAATGATGGCGGTGGACCCGATCGCCTACGTGGCGGTGCCGCGTTTCCTCGCCGGCGTGATCGCCATGCCCCTGCTGTGCTGCGTGTTCTGCGCGCTGGGCATCTTCGGCGGCCACCTGGTCGGCGTGAGCTGGCTGGGCATCGACAACGGCACGTTCTGGTCGAACATGACCGCCACCGTCGACCTGGTGAAGGACGTGCTCAACGGCGTGCTGTGGAAGAGCGTGGTGTTCGGCGGCGTGGTGTCGCTGATCGCCGTGTTCCAGGGCTACACCACGCCGCCCACCAGCGAGGGCGTGGCCTATGCCACGACGCGCACGGTGGTGGCTTCGTCGATCGCCATCCTGGCGCTGGACTTCGTGCTCACCGCCTTCCTGATGTGATTCCCATGACTACGCAATTCACTATTGCAACTATCCATTCGCCTGTGAGGATCGTGCCGTGAGCCAGAGACCGTCCTATGCCGTCGGCACCGGCCTGTTCATCGTGCTCGGCTTCGCCGCGCTCGGTTACCTCGCCACGCAGACCACCTCGGTGGCCAATACCAGCCGCGGGCCGAGCTATACCGTCGAGGCGCACTTCGCCAACATCGGCCAGCTCAAGGAGCGCGCGCCGGTGAAGGTGGCGGGCGTGCGCATCGGCCAGGTGCAGTCGATCGTGCTCGATCCCGGCAAGGAGACCGCCGACGTGAAGCTGGCCATCGACCAGCGCTACGACAAGATTCCCACCGACTCGGTGGCGACGATCTTCACCAGCGGCCTGCTCGGCGACCAGTACGTGGGTATCCAGTACGGCAGCTCGGCCAAGCCGCTGGCCAACGGCGGCACGCTGGCGCTGACGCGCCCGGCGCAGCAGCTGGAGGAAATGCTCGGCAAGTTCTTCGGCGCCGGCGGCGCGGCCGACAATCTCGGCGGCAGCTACACGGTGAAGGCGCGCTTCACCAACGTCGGTGCGCTCTCCGCCGGCGCGCCGGTGAAGATGGCCGGCGTGGCGATCGGCAGCGTCAAGTCGGTGCTGGCCGATCCGGTCAAGCTGGACGCCCTGGTGGAGCTGTCGATCGACAAAAAATACGCGCAGATTCCCGACGATTCGGCGGCCGCGGTATTCACCAGCGGTTTGATCGGCACGCAGTACGTTGCGATCCAGCCCGGCGGCTCGCCGGACGCGCTCAAGGAGGGTGACGAACTGGTTCTGACCCAGTCGGCCCTGCAGCTCGAAGACCTGATCGGCAAGTTCCTGGTCAGCGGCTCGGGCGACAAGAAACCGGATGGCGCCCCCGCTTCCTCCTCTTCCTCTTCGGCCGGCAAGCACTGAGCCGGCCGCCACTTCCCAGGAGTTTCCCCATGATGCTGCGCAGTCTGGCTCTCGCCACCGCCATCGCATTCACCGGCATCGTTGCCGCCCCGGTCCACGCCCAGGCCGCCGCCCAGGCGCCGGCCTCCAGCCAGACCCCCCAGCAGGTCGCCCAGACCATCGTCGACCAGCTGGGCAAGGCCATCGACGGCCACCAGGCGGAGCTTAAGAAGGACAAGGAAAAGCTCATCTCGGTGATCGACGATGTGTTCCTGCCGCACTTCGACATCGACTACGCCTCGATCCTGGTGCTCGGCCAGCACGCCCGCGAAGCCACGCCGGAGAAGCGCGCCGAGTTCGCCCGCGCGTTCTACAACTCGATCACCCACCGCTACGCCGAAGGCCTGCTCAGCTACACCCAGGGCCGCGTGAAGGTGCTGCCGTTCAGCGGCGACCTCAATGACAAGCGCACCGTGGTGCGCACCCAGGTGGTGCTGGACGATGGCAAGACGGTGTCGGTCGACTACGCGTTCCGCAAGTCGCGCGAAGGCGACTGGAAGGCCTACGACGTGATCATCGAAGGCATCTCGTACATCACCAACTACCGCAACCAGGTCGACGCCGAGATCAAGAAGGGCGGCCTGGACAACCTCATCTCCGACCTGAAGAACAAGGGCGCCGATGCGCTCAAGCAGATGGACAAGGACGGCAAGCAGGGATGAGCGCCGCCGCCTTCCAGGTGACGCGCGCCGCGCCGGATGCCGTGCAGGTATCCGGCGCGCTGACCTTCGCCACCGCGGCGCAGGCGCTGGCCGCGATCGACGCGGCGGCGGCCGAGGGTTGCCGCCAGGTCGACCTGGCCGGCGTCAGCCAGAGCGACAGCGCCGGCCTGGCCTGCGTGCTGGCGGTGCTGGCCCATGCGGCGCAGGGCGGCCGCCCGCTGGCGCTGCGCAACGTGCCCGAGGGCATGCGGGTGCTGGCCTCGGTGTGCGAAGTGGACCAGCTGCTCGGCTGAGCCGGTACGCCGGCAACGCGGCAAAGAGAAAGGGGCCTCGCGGCCCCTTTTTCGTGTGCTCAGTTCTGGCTGGGTTTCTGCGCCGCGGGCTGTTCCTGCGACTGCTTCTGTTCCCACTGGTGCTGTTCGTTGAGCAGCTCGTCCGGGTCGAAGTTGGTTTCCTTCAGGCCCTGCATCTGCTCGATCACTTCCGCCGGCGGGTTGCCGTCGTAGATCTGGTAGATGCGCTGCTGGCGGTAGGCGTCGCGCAGGAACACGTAGGGGTCGTAGGCCGACTTCAGGAAGCTCTCGGCGTCGATCGCGCGCGAGCGGATGGTGACCAGGTACAGCACCTGCGGGATGTAGTACTGGCCGTAGTGGAACTCGTGGTTGCGCGAGAAATAGCTGAGCGGGTCGAAGAAATAGCTGTCCACCGGCAGGCGCCAGACGTCGCGCACGGTGGTCGGGCCCACGAACGGCAGCATCAGGAAGTCGCCTTCCGGCACGCCCCAGCGGGCGAGGGTGATGCCGAAATCGTTGTCTTCCAGCGGCAGGCCCAGCTGGCTGGCCGGGTCGAAGAAGCCGCCCACGCCCAGGGTCAGGTTGACCAGGAAGCGCCCCGTGCTGCGCGCGGCCTGCAGCGGCCGGGCCTGCAGCAGGTCGTTGGCGACCGTGATCGGCATCTTGATGTTGGTGAAGAAGTCGCTGACCGCGCGGCGCACCGGCGGATTGGTCACCTTGCGGTAGCCGACGGCCACCGGGCGGATCACCGCCTGGTCGAGCGAATCGTTGAAGGCGTAGACCTTGCGGTTGAACTGCTCGTGCGGATCGTCCGTGCGCGGCTTGGCGATGCTGCAGCCGGCCAGCAGGGCGATCGCGGCCAGGGGTAGCAGGCGCAGCAGGAAGAGTCGGATCGAAGAAGACATCGGCGTCGGGGGTCCTGTCCGCTGCGGATTTGAGGGACAACGATTAAGTGTACTGCCTGGTTTTTATATTGTGTACAGCGAGCGAGTCTCGCCGGCTGGCGCTGCAGGCCGGCTGAACCGGGCATGATACGTCCATGCTGCATTGCCAGGAAAGCGCCCCCTGGCTACACTGGCGACCTATAAGTCGCTTTATTCCCTAAGGATTTCACATGGCACGCATTACCGTGGAAGACTGCCTCGAGGTAGTCGACAACCGTTTCGAGCTGGTGCTGATGGCGACCAAGCGCGCCCGCCAGCTCGCCAAGGGTGCCGAGCCGGCGGTCAACCCCGATCACGACAAGCCGACCGTGGTGGCCTTGCGCGAAATCGCCGACCGCCGCATCGACCAGGCCACCATCGACGAGATCGACCGCGCCGAGCGTGAGCGCGCCGAGCGCGAAGCGCTGGAATGGGCCGCGGCCGAAGTCGACGACGACCTCTCCAAGGGCGGCGACGACTGATGGATGGCGCCGGCTGTAAACCTGGCCCCGCACGCGCCGGCATCGCCGGTGCGGCGCGCGGCCGCCAGCCAGCCGGCTCCCAGCTTCACCTCACTCAGCGACTCGAGGTGGCTGCCTGAGCGGCGGCCAGCGCCCCGTGAGCGCGACTACGCATCCCGATCCCGCGGATACGTCGTCCTTGCCCCCCTACGTGCTGGCGCTCAAGGAGCGCATCGCCTACCTGCCGCCCGAGCAGGTGGCGCGCGTGCTGCGCGCCTACGAGGTCGGCGCGCAGGCGCATGAAGGCCAGGCGCGCAAAAGCGGCGAGCCGTACATCACGCATCCCGTCGCCGTCGCCGGCATCCTGGCCGAGCTGGGGCTGGACGCCGAGACCATCATCGCGGCGATCCTGCACGACACGCTCGAAGACACCGCGCTGAGCCGCACCGAGCTGGCCGGCGAATTCGGCGAGACCGTGGCCGACCTGGTCGACGGCGTCACCAAGCTGGACAAGATGCGCTTCAGCAACCGCCAGGAAGCGGACGCCGAAAGCTTCCGCAAGATGCTGCTGGCGATGGCGCGCGACCTGCGCGTCATCCTGATCAAGCTGGCCGACCGCCTGCACAACATGCGCACGCTCGGCGCCAAGGATGCCGAATCGCGCCGCCGCATCGCGCGCGAAACGCTGGAGATCTACGCGCCGATCGCGCAGCGCCTGGGCATGAACAAGTTCAAGGCCGAGCTGCAGGATCTCGGCTTCCGCGCCCTGCACCCGGACCGCTACCGCGTGATCAGCGAGCGCATTCGCGCCGCGCTGGGCAATCGCCGCGAGGCCATGGGCAAGATCGAGGCCGCGCTGTCCACGCGCCTGGCCGGCGAGCATCTGGCCTCGCGCGTGATCGGCCGCATCAAGTCGCCGTGGAGCATCTATTCGAAGATGCGCAGCGAGCACAAGAGCTTCGCCCAGCTGATGGACGTCTACGGCTTCCGCGTGGTGGTCGACACCGCGATGAGCTGCTACGTCGCGCTGGGCGCAGTGCACTCGCTGTACAAGCCGGTGGACCGCCGCTTCAAGGATTTCATCGCCATCCCCAAGGCCAACGGCTACCAGTCGCTGCACACCGTGCTGCTGGGGCCGTTCGGCGCGCCGATCGAAGTGCAGATCCGCACCGCGGAAATGGACTCCGTGGCCGAACGCGGCGTGGCCGCGCACTGGGCCTACAAGACCGACAGCGGCCCCGCCAACAGCGCGCAGGCGCGGGCGCGCGAGTGGCTGTCGTCGCTGGCGGACAGCCAGGCCAATACGGCGTCGTCGTCCGAGTTCATCGAGAACGTCAAGATCGACCTGTTCCCGGACGAGGTCTATCTGTTCACCCCGCGCGGCGACATCCTCTCGCTGCCGCGCAATGCCACGGCGCTGGACTTCGCCTACGCGGTGCATACCGACGTCGGCGACCACGCGGTGGCCGCGCGTGTCGATAAGAAGCTGCTGCCGCTGCGCACGCGGCTGGAGTCGGGCCAGCTGGTGGAAATCATCACCGCGCCGTCGGCGGTGCCGAACCCGGCCTGGCTGGAATCGGTGGTCACCGGCAAGGCGCGCACGGCCATTCGCCAGTACCTGAAGCATCTGCAGCACGAAGACGCCGTCGACTTCGGCCACCGCATGCTCGACCGCGCGCTCGATGCGCAAGGCTCCAGCCTCGACGCTATTCCCGTGGCCGTGCTGGACCGCTTCCTCGAAGCCGCCAAGCTCAAGCGCCTGGAAGAACTGCTCGCCGACATCGCCCTGGGCAACCGCATGCCCGACGTGGTCGCCGGCCAGCTGTTGGCCGCGCGCGGCAAGCAGAAGGGCGGTGCGGCGCCGACCCAGCATGCGGTGGAAAAGATCCGCATCACCGGCGCCGAGCGCGGTGTGCTCAGCTTCGGCAATTGCTGCCACCCGCTGCCGGGCGACGAGATCATCGGTTATCTCTCCACCGGCAAGGGCATCGTGGTGCACCGGATCGAATGCCCGAACGTGGTGGAACTGCGCAAGTCGCCGGAACGCTGCGTCGCCATCGAATGGGACCGCGACGTGCAGGGCGATTACCGCGCCGAGCTGCGCATCGAGGTCATCAACCGGCCGGGCGTGCTCGCCACCGTGGCCGCGGCCATCGCGGCGGCGAATTCGAATATCGAGAACGTGGAATACGTCGAGCGCGACAGTGCCGCCGCCACCTTGCTGTTCGCGCTGGAAGTGAAGAACCGCAAGCACCTGGCCGACGTGATTCGCCGCGTGCGCCGCACCGGCGTGGTGAGCGGCGCGTACCGCTACCCGCTCTAAGCCGGTCCCGGGGATTCCGTTTTACACTTCGGGCTTTTCCCGCCCGAGGTTCCCGCGATGTCCCGCAGCATCATCTCCACCGATAAGGCGCCGGCCGCGATCGGCCCGTATTCGCAGGCCGTGCGCGCCGGCAACACCGTGTACTTCTCCGGACAGATTCCGCTGGATCCGGCCACCGGCAACCTGGTCCAGGGCGATATCGCACTGCAGACGCGGCGCGTGTTCGACAACCTCAAGGCGGTGGCCGAAGCGGCCGGCAGCTCGCTGTCGGCGATCGTGCGCGTGGGCATCTACGTCACCGACCTGGGCAACTTCGCCACGGTCAATGCGGTGATGGCCGAGTATTTCCAGGCGCCGTATCCGGCGCGTTCCACCATCCAGGTCTCGGGCCTGCCCAAGGGCGCCGAGGTGGAAGTGGACGCGGTGCTGGTGATCGACTGACCCGGCAGCGAGGCATGCGCCGACACGCGCGATCGCCATCGCCGCTACGCGCCGGCGCACGCCTCCGCTAGGCTTTCCGCAATGTCAGCTGCACCCGCTTCCACTGCCATCGCTCCCGGTCTCGCGCCGGTCTCGTCGCTGCCCGGCATCGGTCCGGCGCTGGCGGTGACGCTGGCCAAGCTGGGGCTGGAGCGCGTGCAGGACCTGTGGTTCCACCTGCCGCTGCGCTACGAGGACCGCACCCAGATCAGCACCATCGCCGACCTGCACGTCGGCGAGCGGGTGCAGGTGGAGGGCGTGGTGGAGGCGGTGGAACGCGGTTTTCGCTACCGGCCGCAGCTCAAGGTCGCCATCACCGACGATTCGCGCGAAACCCTGGTGCTGCGCTTCTTCCATTTCCATCGCGCCCAGGCCGAGCAGCTGCGGCCCGGCGTGCGGCTGCTGGTCTACGGCGAAGTGCGCCATGGCGCGCAGGGGCTGGAGATGGTGCATCCGCAGTACCAGCGCCTGGAGGGCGTGGCGGAGCCCGCGGTGGAAGAGCGCCTCACGCCGGTCTATCCCACCACCGAAGGCCTGGGCACCAAGCGTCTGGCCGGCGTGATCGCCAAGGCGCTGGCCCTGCTGCCGCCGGACCGCGAGCTGGAGCTGATTCCACCCGCGCTGGGCGCCGGCCACGGCCTCACTTCGCTGCGCGAAGCATTGCTCTACGTGCATCGCCCGCCGCCGGATGCGCATCTGGGCGAACTCACCCGCGGCCGCCATCCCGCGCAGCAGCGCCTCGCCTTCGAGGAACTGCTCACCCAGCACCTGAGCCTCAAGCGCATGCGCGCCGCGGTGAAGCAGCGGCACTCGCCTGCATTAGGCGGCGACGGCGTGCTGCGCGAGCGCCTGCTGCAAGGCTTGCCGTTCCGGCTTACCGGCGCGCAGCAGCGCGTCAGCGAGGCCGTGGCCGAGGACATGGCCAAGACGCATCCCATGCTGCGGCTGGTGCAGGGCGACGTCGGCAGCGGCAAGACCGTGGTCGCCGCGCTGGCCGCGCTGGCCGCGGTGGAATCCGGCCGCCAGGTGGCGCTGATGGCGCCCACCGAGCTGCTCGCCGAGCAGCATCTGCGCAACTTCAGGCATTGGCTGGAACCGCTGGACATCGACGTGGAATGGCTGGCCGGCAAGGTCACCGGCAAGGCGCGCACGCGCGCGCTGGAGCGCGTCGCCGCCGGTGCGCCGGTGGTGATCGGCACGCACGCGCTGATGCAGGAGGGCGTGGAGTTCGCGCGGCTGGGCCTGGTCATCGTCGACGAGCAGCACCGCTTCGGCGTGCAGCAGCGCCTGTCGCTGCGCGACAAGGGGCTGGAAGGCGACCAGGTGCCGCACCAGCTGGTGCTCACCGCCACGCCCATTCCGCGCACCCTGGCGATGAGCGCGTACGCCGACCTGGACGTCTCCTCCATCGACGAACTGCCGCCCGGCCGCACGCCGGTGCAGACCATCGCCATCTCCAACGCGCGCCGCATCGACGTGATCGAGCGCATCCACGCCGCCTGCCGCGAAGGGCGCCAGGTCTATTGGGTGTGCACCCTGATCGAGGAAACCGAGCAGTTGCGCGCGCAGGCCGCCGAAGTGGCGCATGCGGAGCTCTCGGCGGCGCTGCAGGACTGCAAGGTGGGCCTGATCCACGGCCGCATGAAGCCGAAGGAAAAGCAGGCGGTGATGGACGCGTTCAAGGCCGGCGAGCTGGCCGTGCTGGTGGCCACCACGGTGATCGAGGTGGGCGTGGACGTGCCCAATGCCAGCCTGATGGTGATCGAGAACAGCGAGCGGCTGGGCCTGGCCCAGCTGCACCAGCTGCGCGGCCGCGTGGGCCGCGGCGCGGTGGCCTCCAACTGCGTGCTGCTGTACCAGCCGCCGCTGGGCATGCTGGCCAAGGAGCGCCTGCAGGTGATGCGCGACACCAACGACGGCTTCCGCATCGCCGAGAAGGACCTGGAACTGCGCGGCCCCGGCGAAGTGCTCGGCACGCGCCAGACCGGCCAGCTCAGCTTCCGCATCGCCGACCTTTCCCGCGACGCGCACCTGCTGCCGGCGGTGCAGGAAGTGGGTGCGGAGATGCTGCGCCACCACGCCGCCCAGGCCGAGCGGCTGATCGAGCGCTGGATCGGCGGCGCCGCGCGCTATGCGCATGCGTGAGGGCAGGGCGCGGCCGCTTTTGCCTTGCCGCTCCGCGCCGTAAGCTAGCCGGCTCACCGAAGGAAAGCCCATGACCAAGCCCCAGCTCCTGATCGACACCGACCCCGGCGTGGATGACGCGCTCGCGATCCTGATGGCCCATGCCCATGCCGACATCGCCGGCCTGAGCATCGCCGCCGGCAACGTGGGCCTGGGGCATACCGTGCGCAATGCGCGCACCCTGGTCGATCTGGTCGGCGGCGGCGTGCCGGTATTCGCCGGCTGCCCCACGCCGCTGGTGCGCGGGCCGGAAGAAGACGCCGCCTTCGTGCACGGCATGGACGGCCTGGGCGACGTCGGCTTCGCCGAGCCGGCCGCGGCGGCCGAAGCGGAGCAGGCCGCCCTGGCCCTGCTGCGGCTCACCCGCGAACGCCCCGGCGAGCTGACCCTGGTGGCGCTGGCGCCGCTCACCAACGTGGCCCTGGCGCTGCGCCTGGATCCGACCCTGCCGCAGCGCGTGAAGCGCCTGGTGGTGATGGGCGGCGCGGTCACCGGGCATGGCAATACCGGCAACATTCCGGCCGAATTCAACGTCGGCTTCGATCCGGAAGCCGCCCACGTGGTGTTCGAGGCCTTCCCGCAGTTCGACCTGGTCGACTGGGAAGCCACCCTGCGCCACGCCTTCGACGAGGCGGAATTCGACCAGTGGCTGGCCGCCGGCGACAAGCGCGCGGCATTCTTCGGCCAGGTGTTCCGCACCGCCCGCGCCTTCAACGCCAGCAGCAAGCGCCGCGGCATCATCGCGGCCGACGCGCTGGCCATGGCGGTGGCGATCGACCCCTCCATCGTCACCCGCAGCGAAGAGCGTCACGTCGCCGTGGAACTGGACGGCCGCCTTACCCGCGGCGCCACCGTGGTGGACTGGGGCGGCCGCCTGGGCCATGCGGCCAATGCCCGCATCGTGCTGGACGTGGACCAGGAGCGCTTCGCGGCCATGGTGAGACGCGCGCTGGGCGCGGCCTGAGCGGCTTTTGCGGGGCAAGTGACTGACGCGCTTGCCCCTGGGGCGAAAGGGTCGCTATAATGCCACTCTTTCGCCCACCGCTTTGAGTCCGTCATGAAGCCCGATATCCATCCGAATTACCGCCCGGTGGTGTTCCAGGACCTGTCGTCCGACTTCGCGTTCCTGACGCGTTCGACGATCGCTTCCAAGGAAACCGTCAAGTGGCAGGACGGCAACGAGTACCCGCTGGTCAAGGTGGATATCTCCAGCCACTCGCATCCGTTCTACACCGGCAAGCAGAAGAGCATCGAAACCGGTGGCCGCGTGGACAAGTTCCGCCGCCGCTACGCGCAGAAGTAATCTTCGCGCGACCGGTCAGCCGGGTTTCCGGCTGGCGATAAAGCAAAGCCAGTACACGGAGCATGGGGCGAGCGCAAGCTCGCCCCATGCTTTTTCGCGTCCGCCATCCGACCATTCGCCAAGGGATGTTCGCCGGGTGATGTGTGATAATGGGCGGCGTTGCATCGCGCCTTCCCCAGCGCGGTGCGCTTAATTCCCCCGCCTGGCGCACCACCCCCGGTGACCGGCGGCGACATTCGCTGAAGGAGGTTTCCGTGTCCGATACCAAGACCGTCAAGCTGGTGGATGAGTCGAACAAACGCAGCAGCGAGCTGCCCCTGCTGAGCGGCACGCTCGGCCCGGCGTGCATCGACATCGGCAATCTGTACAAGGACACCGGCCACTTCACCTACGACCCGGGCTACGGCAGCACCGCCAGCACCAAGAGCGCCATCACCTACATCGACGGCGACCAGGGCGTGCTGCTGTACCGCGGCTACCCGATCGAGCAGCTGGCCGAGAAGTCGAGCTTCCTCGAGACGTCCTATCTGCTGCTCAACGGCGAGCTGCCCAGCAAGAGCGAGTTCGCCAAGTTCGAAGACGACATCACCCATCACACGATGATGCACGAGTCGCTCAAGGACTTCTTCAAGGGCTTCCACCACGACGCGCATCCGATGGCCATGCTGGCCGCCTCGGTCGCCTCGCTGTCGGCCTTCTATCACGACGACATCGACGTCGATAACGCCGAAGACCGCAAGCTGGCCGCGATCCGCCTGATCGCCAAGATGCCGACCATCGCCGCTGCCTGCTTCCGCTATTCGATCGGCTGGCCGTTCCGCTATCCGCGCAACAACCTCGAATACGTCGACCGCTTCCTGCACATGATGTTCGAAGTGCCGAGCGAGCCGTTGACCCTCAGCCCGGTCGCCGCCAAGGCCCTGGACCTGCTGTTCATCCTGCACGCCGACCACGAGCAGAACGCTTCCACCTCCACCGTCCGCCTGGTCGGTTCGACCGGTGCCAACCCGTACGCTTCCATCGCCGCGGGCATCACCGCGCTGTGGGGTCCGGCGCACGGCGGCGCGAACGAAGCGGTGCTGAAGATGCTCGAGGAGATCGGTACGGCCGACAAGGTCGAAACCGCCGTCAAGCGCGCCAAGGACAAGAACGACAACTTCCGCCTGATGGGCTTCGGCCACCGCGTGTACAAGAACTTCGACCCGCGCGCCAAGATCATCCGCGAGATGACCCACAAGGTGCTGGGCGAACTGGGCGTCAACGACCCGCTGCTGGAAGTGGCGCTGAAGCTGGAAGAGGCGGCGCTGAAGGACGAGTATTTCGTCGAGCGCAAGCTGTATCCGAACGTCGACTTCTACTCGGGCATCATCTACAAGGCGCTCAACATTCCGACCGAGATGTTCACCGTGATGTTCGCCATCGCGCGTACCGCCGGCTGGATCGCCCACTGGATCGAGCAGCACGAAACCCCCGGCGCCCGCATCGGCCGCCCGCGCCAGATCTACACCGGCGCCGACGTGCGCAACTACGTGCCGGCCGACAAGCGCTGAGCGCTTAAGGCGCCGCCACACGAAAACGCCCGGCCATGCCGGGCGTTTTCTTTTGCGTGGAAGGAAAACCTCAGCGCAGGGCCGCCGCCAGCTTGCGTTCGAATTCGTCCTCGTCGTCGCCCTCGGCGACCAGGGCTTCCACCCCGGCTAGCGAGGCGCGCCGCATGGGTTTCTCGTCGATGCGGTCCAGCGGCGGCTGGCGCAGGGAATTCACCGGCAGCACGGTGAGGTCGAATGGCAGTTCGTCGGCGGCGAACAGCAGCACCGGGTATTCGGCCTGTTCGTCGCGGCTCAGGCGCAGGCGGCGCGTCTGCGTTTCCACCGGCACGCCGTGCTCGCGCAGGTGCAGGATGACGGCCTCCGGGTCGTCGCTGAAGACGTGCAGGCACACGGCCGAATGGCTGTCCGCGGTGCCTTCCAGTACCGCGCCGACCAGGCGCGGCTCGTAGTCGCTGAGGAAACGCATGGCGTCCAGGGCCGCTTCGCGGCGCTTCTGCAAAAGCTGCGGCTGGCTGTGCGCCTGGAAGATGCGCTGGTGCTCGCGCAGCGCTTCCTCGATCTCGTTGTTGCGGGGCAGCGCCTGGGTGTCGAAGATGCCGAGCCGCTCGGCGGCCTTGAGCTTGGCGTGATGAAAATCGCGGATGCCATGCTCGCTCATGAGGCGCGCGGCCTCCTGGGCGATACGCAGGCGGTTGCGCTGGACGCGGTCCTGCGCGTGGATGCGGTGGTGCTCGCCTCGAGCCATGATCCTGGTCCCTCCTGGTCGTTGGTTGGAGGTGCGGCCGTTCGCTGACGGCCTCGCGGCGAAGCGGGTGGACCGGGCCACCCGCCTGTCGCGTCAGAAGATGTCGTACGCGTGCTGCTGGTCGGGATCCTCCTGCTGCTGGCTGGCCTGCTGGCGCAGGCGGTCCACGTCTTCCACCTTGAACATTTCCGGCATCGCATTGGGGTTGCCGGGTTCCGAGGGCAGGCCGCTGGAGCGGTCGATCTGTACCGTAGTGATGCCGGGGGGCATCGACAAGGTGGAGGAGGGGCGGTCCTTCAGGGCCGCGCCCATGTAGTCCATCCAGATCGGCAGGGCCGCCTTGGCGCCGAATTCGCCGCGGCCGAGCGAGCCGAAGTCGTCGAAGCCCACCCAGACGGCCGTGGAAAGGTCGCCGTTGAAGCCGACGAACCAGGCGTCGCGGTGCTCGTTGGTCGAGCCGGTCTTGCCGGCCAGGTCGTCGCGGCCCAGCGCCATGGCGGCTGCGCCGGTACCGCGCCGGATCACGTCCTTCATCAGCGAGGTGACCAGGAAGTCGTTGCGCACGTCGATCACCTGCGGGGCCAGCGTCGGCGGGTGGTTGCCCTCGTGCGCGTCGGCCGGCAGCACCGCGCCGCCCGTGCTGGCGGCGCCCGCCGGCGTGCCGGCGGCGGCCACCGGGTTGGCCGGGGCGGCGGTGGACGAAGGCGGACCCGGCGGGCGGGTATCGAGCAGGCGCTCCTGGCAGGTGCGGCAGGCGCGCGCCGGGTTGGCCACATAGACCGGCTTGCCGTCGCGGTCGTCGATCTCGCTGATGAAGTACGGCGTGACCAGGTAGCCGCCATTGGCGAACACCGCATAGCCGCGCGCCATGCCCATCGGCGACACCGAGGCGGTGCCCAGGGCCATCGAAAGGTTCGGCGGCAGGGCGTCGGGCGAGAAGCCGAAGCGGGTGACGTAGTCGCGCGCATAGCGCACGCCGATGGCGTCGAGCAGGCGCACCGAGACCAGGTTCTTCGATTTCACCAGCGCTTCGCGCAGGCGGATCGGGCCGTCGAACTTGTCGTCATCGTTGGACGGCGTCCACAGGCCGTCCGGGCGCGACGGGTCGGGCAGGGCCAGCGGGGCGTCGTTGACGATCGAAGCCGGCGTGAAGCCGCGTTCGAACGCCGCCGAGTAGATATAGGGCTTGAAGCTGGAACCCGGCTGGCGCGCGGCCATCACCGCGCGATTGAACTTGCTGCGCAGGAAGTTGAAGCCGCCGACCAGGGCCTGCAGCGAGCCGTCCTCCGGGTTCACCGAGGCCAGCGCGCCCTGCACCTTGGGGATCTGCGCCAGTTCCCACTCGCCCTTGGCATTGCGCGCCACGCGGATGATGTCGCCGCGCTTCAGCACCGCGGCCACGTTCTTGGGCGGGGCGCCGACGCGGGTTTCATTGACGTAGGGCTTGGCCCAGGCCACCGCGTCCTGGCCCAGCTGCACCTGCTCGCGGGTGGACAGATAGACCGTGGCGTCGCTGGCGCCCACGCCGGTGACCACGCCCGGGCGCATCCCGGCGATGTCGGTATAGCTGGACAGGATGCGGTCGAAGTCCTCGTTGCCGGCGTTCTCGGCCAGCTCCTGGTGGTCCTCGGGGCCGCGCCAGCCGTGGCGGTGGTCGTAGTCGATCAGGCCGGCGCGCATGGCGTCCACGGCGGACTGCTGGCGGGCGCTCTGCACCGTGGTCTTGATCACATAGCCCTCGGTGAGGGCGTCGTTGCCCAGGCGGTCCAGCGCCTGCAGGCGGACCATTTCGGCCAGGTAGGGCGCGTCGACCTCGATCGGCGGCTCGTGCGGGAAGGCGTTGTTCGGCTCGGCGAGGGCCTGCTGGTACTCGGCCTGGGTGATGTAGCGGTTCGCCAGCATCTGCCCCAGCACCCAGTTGCGGCGCATCAGGCCGCGCTTGGGGTTGTTGATCGGATTGACCACCGAGGGCAGCTGGAAGGTCGAGGCGATCATCGCGCACTCGGCCACGCTGAGCTGGTCCAGCGACTTGCCGTAGTAATACGAGGCGGCCGCGGCCACGCCGTAGGAGCGGTGGCCGAGGAACATCTTGTTCAGATAGAGCTCGAGGATCTGGTCCTTGCTGAGCTCGTTCTCCATGCGCAGGGCGATGAAGATTTCGGTGAGCTTGCGCGAATACAACTTCTCGGGGCTCAGGAAGAAGTTGCGCGCAACCTGTTGGGTGATGGTCGAGCCGCCGGGGCCCTTGTCGCCGCCGGAGACGATCACGTGCCAGCCCGCGCGGGCGATGCCGTGCCAGTCGACGCCGGGGTGGCGGTAGAAATCGCCGTCCTCGGCCGAGAGCACGGCATGCTTCAGCCGGTCGGGCACCGTGGCGATGCCGACCGGGATGCGCCGGGTTTCACCAAAGGTGGCGATCAGCTTGCCGTCCGCGCTTACGACGCGCAGCGGAACCTGCATGTGATAGTCCTTCAGGACCGCCACCGAGGGGATGCGGGGGGAGACCAGCCAATACGCCACACCGACCGCGGCGATCGCCAGCAGCAATCCGGTGAAAGCAAGGATCAGCACCCAGCGCAGCAGACGCTTGAGAATTTGCATGGTGTGGATATTGCGAGACCTGAGTCAAAACACGGCACAGTATAGATGTAGCACCATTTGCTTAACGGTACCGGCTGGCAGATTCCCACCTGCGGGTCACTGTTACGTCACAAAAAAGGCCGGGACGTGATTGGCGTTAATTGTGGATGCCGTCACGCCAAAACAGTCGAGATAGTTCGTGTAGGCCGTTGCCAATACGTTAATTTTTGGATTTAATGCCGTCGCGCACTCACCACTCAAATACGGTGCAGGCGTCCAGGGGCAAGGGGGAAAATCGTGGGGCTCTTTACACCCAAGAAGCCGCCGCTGATTGGCGTCGACATCAGTTCGACCGCCGTCAAGCTGCTGCAGCTCAGCCAGGCCGGTGGCCGCTATCGCGTGGAACACTACGCGGTGGAGCCACTGCCCCCCAATGCCGTGGTCGAAAAGAACATCGTCGAAGTCGAGGCGGTGGGCGAAGCGATCCGGCGCGCGGTGGCCCGTTCGGGCACCAAGTTCAAACACGCTGCCGCGGCCGTCGCCGGTTCCGCGGTGATCACGCGCATCATCCCGATGTCCAGTGACCTGTCCGAAGAAGATCTCGAAGGACAGATCCAGGTCGAAGCGAACCAGTACATCCCGTATCCGATCGAGGAAGTCAGCCTCGATTTCGAGGTGCTGGGTCCGGTGCGCGACAACCCCGAAATGAACAACGTGCTGCTCGCCGCGTCGCGCACCGAGAACGTCGACATGCGCGTCGCCGCGCTCGACCTCGGCGGCATCAGCGCCAAGGTGGTCGACGTCGAAGCCTTCGCGATGGAAAACGCCTTCGCGATGGTGGCCGACCAGCTCAACGTCGGCCGCGACGCGCTCGTCGCGGTGATCGACATCGGCGCCACCATGACCACGCTGTCGGTGCTGCGCAACCAGCGCACCATCTACTCGCGCGAGCAGGTGTTCGGCGGCAAGCAGCTCACCGACGAAATCATGCGCCGCTACGGCCTTTCCTACGAGGAAGCCGGCCGCGCCAAGCGCAAGGGCGGCCTGCCGGAGTCCTACGAGACCGAGGCGCTGGAGCCGTTCAAGGAATCGCTGATCCAGCAGATCAGCCGCCTGCTGCAGTTCTTCTTCGCAGGCAGCGAATACAGCAAGGTCGACCAGGTAGTGCTCGCCGGCGGCTGCGCCTCCATCGAAGGCCTGTGCCCGATGCTCGAGGAGCAGCTGGGCGTGTCCTGCGTGGTGGCCAATCCCCTGGCGCGCATGTCGCTGTCGCCGCGCGTGCAGGCGCAGCAGCTGGCCCAGGATGCGCCGGCGCTGATGATCGCGGTCGGCCTCGCCATGAGGAGCTTCGACTGATGGCACGCATCAACCTACTTCCCTGGCGCGCCGAACGCCGCAAGCATCGCGAGCGCGAGTTCTTCATGCAGCTCGGCGCGGCGATCGTCGCGGCGATCCTGTTCGTGCTGGTGTGGATGACCTGGATGGACCAGCGCATCGGCAACCAGAACGAGCGCAACACCTATCTGCAGGGCGAGATCGCGCAGCTCGACGAACGCATCGCCAAGATCAAGGATCTCGAGAAAGTCCGCGAGCGCCTGCTGGCGCGCAAGCAGATCATCGAGCAGCTGCAGGCCAACCGCTCGCAGATGGTCCACCTGTTCGACGAACTGGTTAAGACCATCCCCGCCAGCGCGCGCCTCAGTGGCCTCAAGCAGGTCGGCGAGTCGATGTCGCTCGACGGCGTCGCCCAGTCCAACGCCAGCGTCGCCGAATACATGCGCAACCTCGAAGCCTCGCCATGGATGGGCCACGCGGACCTGCGCAAGACCGAGAACACTCACGGCGATTCGCGCATGCCTTACGTGTTCGGCCTCGACGTCGCGCTCAGCAAGCCCAAGCCCGACGACGGTGCGGACGCCGAGCACACGCCGGTGCAGCCGGCCGGCGCCGCCAGCGCCGCGGCTCCCGCCGCTCCGGCTCCGTCCGGCACGGCGGCCCGCCAGGCTCTCGGCTCCGCCGCGCAGGCGCTGACCGCTCCGCCGGCCAAGCCCGCCCAGCCCGCCGCTGCCGCACCGCAGGCTCCCAAGCCGACCAACGCGCCGCCTAGTGCGCCGGCCAACGGGGGGGCCAAGCCATGAGTTTCGTCAGCGATCTGCGCAACCTCGACCGCAACAACATCGGCGGCTGGCCCAAGTCGGCCAAGATCACCTTCATCGTGCTGTTGTTCGCGGTGGTCAGCTTCATCGGCTGGTACTCGATCATCAGCAACCAGCAGGACGAGCTGACCCAGCTCGCCGGCAAGGAAGAGCAGCTCAAGCAGGAGTTCGCCCAGAAGCAGGCCAAGGCGGTCAATCTCGAAGCGCTGCAGCAGCAGCTCGACGAGATGCAGGACATGCTGCGCCAGCTGCTGCGCCAGCTGCCGAGCCGCACCGAAATGCCTGAGCTGCTGGTCGACATCTCCCAGACGGCGCTGTCCGCGGGCCTGGAGACCGAGCTGTTCCAGCCCGGCGCCGAGATCCCGAAGGACTTCTACGCTGAGAAGCCGATCCAGCTGCGCATGGTGGGCAACTACCACCAGTTTGGCACCTTCATCAGCGGCGTGGCCTCGCTGCCGCGCGTGGTGATCCTGACCCTGCACGACGTCTCGCTCACGCCGAAGGACAAGAGCGGCACCCTGGTGCTGCAGGGCACGGTCAAGACCTATCGCTATCTGGAAGACGACGAAAGCGCGGAGGCCAAGGCCGCCAATGCCAAGTCGTCCGCTGCCAAGAACGGGGGGCAGAAATGAGCAAGACCACAGCCCTCCGCGCCGCACGCGTCGCGCTGGCCATCGGTGCCGTACTGATGCTGGCCGGCTGCACCCGCGGCATGTCGGACCTGCGCGACTGGGTTTCGCAGGAAAAGCAGAAAAAGGGCGCGCCGATTCCGCCGCTGCCCGTCATCAAGACCTTCGAAACCTTCCTCTACAACGACCAGGACCGCCGCGACCCGTTCAGCCCCAGCACCGCTGAGCTGGACAACGGCGCCTCCAACGGGCCGCGCCCCGACCAGGACCGCACCAAGGAGCCGCTGGAAGCGTTCGCGCTGGACAGCCTCAAGATGGTCGGCACGGTCGGCACCGGCAACGGCATCGAAGTGCTCATCAAGGATCCCACCGGGGTGATCCACCGGACCCACCGCGGCGAGTACATGGGCCAGAACTACGGACACGTCACCGCCATCGCCGAAGACCACATCGAGCTGGTCGAACTGGTGCCTAACGGCAACGGCGGCTGGATGGAACGCTCAGCCAGCATCGCGCTTGGCGAGAAATAAGAATCACAGGGGCTGATGCAATGACGAACCTCAACAAACCAGTCCAGGGCCGTGTCATGCGCCATGCGAGTCGTCGCTTGTTCACCGCTCTGCTGATCGCAGGCGCCGCGTGGTCGGGGATCGCGGCTGCCGCGACCAACACCTTGCGCGAGATCAGCTACGACACCCTGCCGGGCGGCAAGGTCGAGCTGCACCTGAACTTCGCCCAGGGCCCCGTGCCCGAGCCGAAGATCTTCACCACCGGCAACCCGCCGCGCATCGCCATCGACCTGCCCGATACCGAGAACTCGGCCGCGCGCCATCTCGACATCGGCAAGGGCTCGACCATGGGCGTCTCGGCGATCGCCGCCGGCGGCCGCACCCGCGTGGTGGTCGAGCTGATCCGCGACTCGTCCTACCGCTCGCGCGTCGAAGGCAACAGCCTGGTGTTCACCGTCAACAACGGCACCGACGCGCAGACCACCACCACGGCGTCCAACATCGACCCGTCCAAGGCGCTGCCGTCCTCGGCCGCCGGTCCCGCGGTGTCGAACATCGACTTCCGCCGCGGTCCGAATGGCGAAGGCCGCGTGCTGATCAACTTCAGCGGCGCCGGCGCCAATGCGGACATGAAGCGCGAAGGCGACAAGGTGGTGGTCAATCTCGACCACGTGAACCTGCCCGCCAACCTCGCCCAGCGCCTGGACGTGCTCGACTTCGCCACGCCGGTGCAGTCGGTCACCACCAAGGCCGGCGCGCGCGGCGGCGCCCGCATGGAAATCGCCTTCAAGGGCAATGTGGACACCTCGGCCTACCAGACCGGCGACCAGTACGTGGTCGAGGTCGCGCCGAAGAAGGTGGCCCCGGGCACGGGTCCGGACGGCAAGCCGCTGCACGGCCAGGAGCCGACCTACAGCGGCAACCGCGTCACCTTCAACTTCCAGGACATCCCGGTCCGCTCGGTGCTGCAGCTGATCGCCGACATGTCCGGCCAGAACCTGGTGGCCTCCGACACCGTCGGCGGCGCGATCACCCTGCGCCTCGTCAACGTGCCGTGGGACCAGGCGCTGGACGTGGTGCTGCGCGCCAAGGGCCTGGACAAGCGCCGTAACGGCAACGTGATCTGGATCGCTCCGCAGGAAGAACTGGCCAAGTACGAGCAGAGCGTGGCCGAGGCCCGCCTGAAGGCCGAGGACACCGCCGAGCTGGTCACCGACTACGTGCCGATCAGCTACGGCAAGGCGCAGGACATCGCCAAGCTGCTGACCCAGGGCAGCATGGCCGGCGGCGGTTCGGGCGGCGGCGGTGGCGGTGGTGGTGGCCGCGGCTTCCTCTCCTCGCGCGGCAGCGTCTCCTTCGACGAGCGCACCAACACCCTGCTGATCAACGACAACCCGCAGAAGATCCGCGAGCTGCGCGAACTGATCTCGGTGCTCGACCGTCCGGTGCAGCAGGTGCTGATCGAGTCGCGCATCGTGGTGGCCACCGACACCTTCACCCGCGAGCTCGGCGTGAAGTGGGGCGTGCAGGCCACGCATACCACCAGCGGCGGCAACGTCATTTCGACCAGCCCGACCGGTACGAACGCAGGTGGCCTGGCCATCAACCAGGGCAACATCAACAACGCGGGCGGTACCGGCACCACGACCTACCAGACCGGCCAGGGCGGCTTCAACGTGAACCTGCCGGCGACGAACGCGCTCGCCAGCACGCTCGGCCTGGCCATCCTGGGCAAGAACTACCTGGTCGATCTCGAACTGTCGGCGGCCCAGAGCGAAGGCCGCGGCGAAGTGATCTCCAGCCCCCGCGTCATCACCGCCAACCAGCAGGAAGCGGTGATCCGCCAGGGCCAGGAGATCGGCTATGTGACCTACCAGAACAGCGGCGGTACCGGCACCGCGCCGACCGCATCGGTGCAGTTCAAGGACGCCGTGCTGGAACTGAAGGTGACGCCGACCATCACCGCCGATAACCGCGTCTACCTCGCCATCAACGTGAAGAAGGACGCGCTGGCCCAGTTCGTCACGACGCCGAACGGTCAGGTGCCGCAGATCGACACCCGCGAAATCAACACCTCCGTGCTGGTGGACAACGGCCAGACCGTGGTGCTCGGCGGCATCTACGAGATCACCAAGCAGAACACCGTGACCAAGGTGCCGGGCCTCGGCGACATCCCCGGCATCGGCATGCTGTTCCGCACGACCAAGCGCCAGAACGACAAGGCCGAGCTGCTGATCTTCGTCACCCCGCGCATCCTGAGCGACAGCCTGCGCTGAGCGGAGTAGACGATCGAACGAAGAAGGGCGGCCATCGGCCGCCCTTTCTTTTTGTGCCGGCCCATGGCCGCCCTTTTTTGCGCGCGGGCTCCGGGCATCGCCCTTGCTGTGCCATCAGTCGCGCCCCCGCCCTTGCGCCGGCTCGCTAAACTTCCAGGACGTACCGCTGTCTGTAGGCGGATCAAGCCGGATGGAAACCTGATGGATATGCCCGAGAGTCAACCGTCGTCGCGGCTGCAGCAGGCCTTCACGCGTCTGCGCGAAGAACTGCAGCAGAGCATCGTCGGCCAGCCGCACCTGATCGACTGCCTGCTCGTCGCGCTGCTCGCCGACGGCCACCTGCTGGTGGAAGGCGCGCCGGGCCTGGCCAAGACCACCGCGGTGAAGGCGCTGGCCGGGCGCATCGAGGCGGATTTCCACCGCGTGCAGTTCACTCCGGACCTGCTGCCGGCCGATCTCACCGGCACCGACATCTTCCGTCCGCAGTCGGGCAGCTTCGAATTCGAACGCGGCCCGCTGTTCCATAACATCGTGCTGGCGGACGAGATCAACCGCGCGCCGGCCAAGGTCCAGTCCGCCCTGCTCGAAGCGATGGCCGAGCGCCAGATCACCATCGGCCGCAGCACCTGGCGGCTGCCCGAGCTGTTCATGGTGATGGCCACGCAGAATCCGATCGAACAGGAAGGCACCTTCGCGCTGCCCGAAGCGCAGCTCGACCGCTTCGTGATGCACGTGACCATCGGTTATCCGGACGCCGCCGCGGAACTGGCCATCCTGCGCCTGGCGCGCGAACAGGCGCGGCGCAGCTTGCATCCGCAGCCGGAGCCGCCGCCGACCTTGAGCCAGTCCGACGTGTTCGCCGCGCGCGAAGCGGTGCTGGCGGTGCATATGGCGCCGGCGCTGGAGTCGTACATCGCCCAGCTGGTGCTGGCCAGCCGCGATGCCGACGCCTACGGCCCGCAGCTGAAGCGCTGGATCGCCTGGGGCGGCAGCCCGCGCGCCACCATCGCGCTGGACCGCTGCGCCCGCGCGCATGCCTGGCTGGCCGGCCGCGACTACGTGCTGCCGGAAGACGTGCATGCGCTGGCCCACGACGTGCTGCGCCATCGCATCCTGCTCAGCTACGAGGCCGAAGCCGAAGGCATCCGCAGCGACCAGGTGGTGACGCGCCTGCTGGAGCTCGTGCCCCTGCCGTGAGCGCCGTGTTGCCACCCGCCGCGGACGGCGACGGACGCGCCAGCGTCGCTCTCGCCGAACTGCTCGCCCTGCGTGCCCGCGCGGCGCGCAAGCCGCTGTCGCCGCGCCGCAGCCGCGCCACGCCGTCCGGCCCGCAGGCCAGCCGCGTGCATGGCCGCGGCATGGATTACGCCGAATCGCGCGCCTACCAGCCCGGCGACGACATCCGCCGGCTCGACTGGCGCCTCACCGCGCGCAGCGGAAAATTGCACACCAAGCTGTTCCAGGAAGAACGCGAAGGCCGCCTGCTGGTGCTGCTGGATACGCACGGCAGCATGCGCTTCGGCACCCGCGCCCGCTTCAAGTCGGTGCAGGCGGCGCGTGCCGCGGCGCTGGCCGGATGGCTGGCCGCGCGTGCCGGCGAGCGCGTCGGTGCGCTGGCCTTCGGCGAACGCCGGCATCTGCTGCGTCCGCAGGGCAGCACACGCGGCGCGCTGGCGCTGTGCGGCGCGCTGGCGGCGTGGGATGCGGAACGCAGCCCCGCCGCCGCGGCGGAGCCGCTGTCCGAAGCGTTGATGCGCGCCGGCCGCCTGATGCACGGCGCCAGCCGGGTGCTGCTGATCAGCGACGGCCTCAGCGCCGACGAAGCCGCGAAGGGCCGGCTGATCGACCTCGCGCGCCATACCGACGTGTCCGTGCTGATCGTCGGCGACGCATTGGAACTGGCTTCGGCGCCGCCCGGCCGCTATCCGCTGGAACACGGCGGCCTGCGCCGCGAAGTGGTGCTGTTCGGCGATCGCCAGCGCCGCGATTTCCAGCAGGCGCTCGGCGCCGGACAGATGAAGCTGGCCGCGCTGGCGCGCTCGCTCGGCCTGCCGCACCGCGTGATCGACACCGTCGCCGATCCGCTCGACCCCGTCGCCGCGCTGCTGGCCGGCGCGAAGGCCGGCGCATGATGCCCGCCGCCACGCCGCCGCCGGACGGCCCGGTCCTGCGCGATATCCATCTGCCGCCGGATCCTTCGTGGTGGCCGCCCGCACCGGGCTGGTGGATGCTCGCCGCGCTGCTCCTGATCGCCGGCGCGCTGACCTGGTGGCTGCTGCGCCGGCGCCGCCTGCAGCGCGAACGCATCGCCGCCGCGCTCGCCGGTATCGACGCGCTCGAACGCGCGCACGCCGAGCAGCCGCAGCGCCTCGCTGCCGAATTGCATCAACTGCTGCGGCGCGCAGCGCGCGCCTACGATCCGGCCGCCACGCATCATCGCGGCGACGCATGGCGTCGCTGCCTTGCACGGATTCCCGTCGATGCAACAACGCTGGATCGCCTCATCGCACTCGAAGACGCCATGTTCCGCCCGTCCACGCGCAGCGCGGACGTCGCCGACATCGCTGCCGCCACGCGCCGCTGGCTCGCGCTGGCACTGCAGCCGCGCCGCACCAGACGGCTGATCGCAGCGCAGGGGGCCGGCCGTGCTTGAATTCGCCTGGCCCTGGATCGCCTTGCTGTTGCCGCTGCCCTGGCTGCTGTGGCGCTGGCTGCGCCCGGCCGCGCCGGGGCAGGCGCTGCATCTGCCGCATCCGCAATTGCGCCTGGCGGTGGTCGCGCAGAATGCGCGCGAGGGCGGCCGCATGTGGTGGCTGGTGCTGGCCTGGATCTGCCTGGTCGCCGCGGCCGCGCGGCCGCAGTGGGTGGGTCCGCCGCAGGCGCAGCAGCGCAGCGGGCGGGCCATGATGCTGGCGGTCGACCTGTCCGGCAGCATGCGCCTGGAAGACATGAAACTCGCCGGCCAGGCGGTCAGCCGCTTCGGCGCGGTCGAAGCGATCGCCACCGACTTCATCGCGCGCCGCAGCGGCGACGAAATGGGCCTGATCCTGTTCGGCACGCGCGCCTTCCTGGTCACGCCGATCACCTACGACCTCGGCGCGGTCAGCGCGCAGCTGCAGGGTTCCACCGTCGGCCTGGCCGGCACCGAGACGGCGATCGGCGATGCGGTGGCGGTGGCGGTGAAGCGTCTGTCCGCGCTGCCGGAACAGGCGCGCGTGCTGGTGCTGCTCACCGACGGCGTCAACAACGCCGGCAGCATCGCGCCGCTGGATGCGGCGCGCGCCGCCAAGGCGGCCGGCGTGCGCGTGTACACCATCGGCATCGGCGCCACCGAAATGCGCGTGCCGGATTTCTTCGGTTCGCGCGTGGTGAATCCCTCCGCCGACCTGGACGAAGGCATGCTGCGCACGATGGCCTCGCAGACCGGCGGCCGCTATTTCCGCGCCACCGACACCAGCGAGCTGGCCGCGGCGTACCACACCATCGACACGCTCGAACCGATGCCGCAGCACGGCCCGGAACTGCGCCCGCGGCACGAACTGTTCGACCGCCCGCTGCTCGCCGGCATGGTCTGCTTCGTGTTCGCCATCGTGCTCACCCGGCGCCGTAGCGGCGCAAGGGCGGCCGCATGATGGCCGCCTTGCACGACTTCCACTTCCTGCATCCGTGGTGGCTGCTCGGCCTGCTGCTGGCGCCGCTGGCCTATGCGCTGGCCGCGCGCGGCGGACAGGAACGGCGCGAGCTGGCGCGGCTGGTCGATCCGGAGCTGCTGCCGCACGTGCTGTACGGGCAGGGCGGCCACAGCCGCTGGCCGGCGGCCTTGCTGGCGTCCGGCGCGGTGCTGGGCTTTCTCGCGCTGTCCGGGCCGGCCTGGGACCGCGTGGCTTCGCCGCTGTACGCCAGCCGCGCGGCGCAGGTGGTGGCGGTGTCGTTGTCGCGGCACATGCTGGCCAAGGACGTCGCGCCCAGCCGCATCGACCGCGCGCGCTACAAGGCGCGCGATCTGCTGGCGGCGAACCGCGGCGGCCTCAACGGGCTGGTCGCCTATGCCGGCGAATCCTTCAGCGTGGCGCCGCTCACCTCCGACGCGAACGCGCTCGACGACCTGCTCGACTCGCTTGCCCCCGACACCATGCCCACCGACGGCAACGACGCCGCTTCGGCGATCGAACGCGCCGCCGGCATGATCCGCGCGGCCAAGGCCGGCAGCGGCCGCATCGTGCTGATCACCGACACCGCCGATACGACCGCGCAGGAAGCCGCGCGCAAGGTGCGCAACGAAGGCATCAGCGTTTCCGTGCTCGGCGTCGGCACGCCGCAGGGCAGTCCGGTGCCGGACGGCGACGGCGGCCTGCTGCGCGACGCTCATGGCGAAGTAGTGGTGACGCGCCGCGACGACGATGCGCTGCGCGCGCTGGCCGCCGCCGGCAACGGCCGCTATGTGCCGATGAGCGACGACAACCGCGACATCGCCGCGCTCAAGCCGGGCGATGCCGGCACGCAGGACATCGTGCGCGCCGACGGCGAGCACGGCGACCAATGGCAGGACCGCGGCCCCTGGCTGCTGCTGCCGCTGCTGGCGGTGCTCGCGCTGGCGTTCCGCCGCGGCTGGCTGCTGCTGGTGCCGCTGGTGGCCTTGCCGCTGCTGCCGTCGACCGCGCAGGCCGGTACATGGAGCGATCTCTGGCGCCGGCCGGATCAACAGGCTGCCGCCGCGCTGCGCCAGGGCGATGCAAAACGCGCGCAGGAACTGGCGCGCGATCCCTCGCTGCGCGCCGCAGCGGCCTACCGCAGCGGCGATTACGCGGGTGCCGCGGCCACATGGCAGGACAAGGCCGGCGCCGATCCGGCCTACAACCTCGGCAACGCACTGGCCAAACAGGGCCGCTATAAGGAAGCCATCGAAGCCTACGACCGCGCGCTGAAAGCCGACCCCGCGAATGCCGACGCCAAGGTCAACCGCGACGCCGTCGAAGACTGGCTGCGCAAGCATCCGCCGCAGGACCAGCCCAGGCAGGACGACAAGCAGAAGAAGAAAGGCGACGGCAAGGGCAGCGACAAGGACCAGGCCGGCAAGGGCGACGACCGTCCCGACGAAAAGAAAGAAGGCGAGCAGAAACCCGGCCAGAACGAATCGAAAGACGGCGGCGGCCCCGATTCCAAGCGCGACTCTTCCGGCCAGGCCAAGCAGGACGGCAACGCGGCCGAGAAACCCGGGCAGGGCGAAGCCAAGCCGCCTTCTGCACAGGAACAGGCCGAACAGAAAGCGCGCGCCGAAGAGGCGCGCAAGGCGCTGAGCGCGCAGATGGATCAGGCCCTGCGCGAAGGCAAGCAAGGCGAGCGCGAAGGCACCCACGAACTCGGCGCGATGTCGCCGGACGACCCGCAGGCCAAGCTGCCCGCCGACGTGCGCCGCGCGCTGCAGCGCGTGCCCGACGACCCCGGCGCGCTGCTGCGCCGCAAGTTCGAACTGGAATACCGGCAGCGCCATGGCGGCGCCGGGGAGGAAGATTGATGGCTTCGTCGCGCCTGCGCTGGTGGCTGTGCCTGCTGCTGTGCTGCCTGCCCTGGCTGGCTTCCGCGGCCGACGTGCGCGCGGTGCTCGACCGCGGCAGCGTGCAGCTCGGTGAAACCGTCACCTTGAATCTGAAGGTCTCCGGCGGTTCGGTCGGCACGCCGGATCTGTCCGTGCTTGAAAATGATTTCGAGGTGCTGGGCACCTCGAGCAATTCCAGCCTCAGCATCGTCAACGGCAAGCGCACTTCGGAATTCACCTACGGCATCGCGCTGCGGCCCAAGCATGTCGGCCGCCTGACCATTCCCGCCATCGCGCTCGCCGGCGGCAGCACCGAGCCGGTGCAACTGGAAGTGACGGCGCCCGATCAGCAGGCCGCCGCGGCCGCGGGCAAGGACGTCTTCGTCGAAGCGGTGGCCGAGCCGCGCAGTGCCTATGTCGGCCAGCAGATGTCCTTCGTGGTGCGGCTGTTTTTCGCCGCCAGCCTCAGCAATGGCGCGATGGACGAGCCGCAGGCCGACGGCGCGGAACTGAGCAAGCTCGGCGACGAGGGCAACTACCAGGCCGAGCGCGGCGGCCGCCGCTACAACGTGATCGAGCGCCGCTATGCGCTGATCCCGCAGCACGCGGGGCATATCCAGGTCGGCCCGGTCTCGTTCCAGGGCGAGCTGATCGACATGGCCGACCCCAACAGTTTCTTCGGCAGCACGCGCGCGATGTCGGCCGCATCCGCGCCGGTATCCATCGACGTGCGCGCCGTGCCCGCCGCCGCGGGCAAGACCGCGTGGCTGCCGGCGCGCGCACTGTCGCTGGCGATGGAAGCGCCGCCGGAATCGACCCAGCTGCGCGCCGGCCAGCCGCTCAATCTCACCATGACGGTGCAGGCCACCGGCCTGCCGTACGAATCGCTGCCCGCACTGAGCCTGCCGCAGATCGACGGCGCCACGGTGTATCCGGACAAGCCGGTCAACGGCACGCGCGTCGACGGCGTCTGGTTGTCCGGGCGGCGGCAGCAGTCGTTCGCGGTGGTGCCGGGCAAGCCGGGCGAGTTGGTGATTCCGGCCACTACGCTGACCTGGTGGAACACGCAGACGGACAAGGCCGAGGTCGCCACCATTCCCGAGCACCGCTACACCGTGCTGCCGGCCGTGGGCGCACCTGCCACGGCGGCGTCGGCCGCGGCACCGGAAGCGACGGAAGCACCGGTCGCCGCCACTACGTCGGCAGGCGCCACGCCGTGGCGCTGGATCGCGCTGGGCAGCATCGGATTGTGGTTGGCCACCTTGCTCAGCTGGTGGGCACTGCGCCGCGCCAAACCGGCGCAGCGCAAGCCCGCGGCGGAAGCCCCGGCCAGCGACCGCCAGCGCCGCGCCGCCTTCCTCGCCGCCGCGCGCGGCAACGATGCGGCTGCACAGGCGCACAGCTTGCTTGCGTGGGCGCAGACCGAACGTCCCGGCCTGGCGAATCTCGGCGCGCTTGCCGTAGCACTCGCTTCGGCGCCGCAGCGCGAAGCCATCGCCGTCCTGCAGAAGCGCCTGTATGCGACCGATGGCGCCGCGCTTTCCGGCGAGGCGCTCGCCGCGGCTTTCCGCGACGGTTTCCAGTGGCATACCGCGGCGCCGCCGCCGGCCGATCCATCCGGCCTGCCGCCGCTTTATCCGTTCAAGCTGGACTGAGCGCCGCGCGCCACACCGCAGCCATGCGCGCGTCGAAGCAGCACAGCAATACACGCAGATCGCCATGCTCGCGCAGGTCTTCGCGCAGCGTGGCGGTAGCCACCGCCGCGGCCTGTTCCGCCGGATAGCCATACACGCCGCAGCTGATGGCAGGAAACGCGATGCTGGCGATGCCGCGCGAGCGGGCTAGGCGCAGGCTTTCCCGGTAGCAGCTGGCCAGCAGCGCAGGTTCGCCCTCGCCGCCGCCGTGCCATACCGGCCCCACCGTGTGGATCACATAGCGCGCGGGCAGGGCGAAGCCCGAAGTGATGCGCGCCAAGCCGGTCGGGCAGCGCACGCCGGGCGAGACCTGCGGCAGCGCGCGGCAGGCTTCCAGCAGGGCGGGGCCGGCGGCGCGGTGGATGGCGCCGTCCACGCCGCCGCCGCCGAGCAGGCCGGAGTTGGCCGCGTTGACGATGGCATCTACATCGAGCTGGGTGATATCGGCGATGATGATTTCGATGGCCATGGCGATAAACGCTATAACGAAAGCCGCTATGTCGTGATTGGCGTGGTCTCGCAGGTTTTTGCGCCGTATGCTTGCCGCCGGGGCGCCCCGGAGGGGCGGAGGGTTCGGGAAACACATGAAGACTGAAGACATCTCGTTCGGCTATCTGCTCAACGACGTCACCTTGCTGTTCCGCAAGCATTTCGACCGGCGCGCGGTGAAATTCGGTTTGACACGCGCGCAGTGGCGCGCGACCAAGGTGCTGTACCACCGCGAAGGCCTGCGCCAGACCGAGCTGGCGGAATTCCTGGAAATGGAGCCTATTGCCGTGGGCCGCGTGATCGACCGCCTGCAGGCGGCCGGCTTCGTCGAGCGCCGCGCCGATCCGCGCGACCGCCGCGCCTGGCGCCTGTACGTGACCGAGCAGGCGCGCGGAGTGATCGCGGACATGGAGCTGATCGGCCGCGGCCTGCGCAAGGACGCCACCAAGGGCATCGAGCTGCACGAGATGCAGCAGGCCATGGACGTGCTCAATCGCATCAAGGACAACCTGCAGGCGCTGGACCAGCCCGGCGACTCGGAAGATCCTGCGACGGGCTAACCTTACGCCATGCTTACGCCGGTCATGCCAGTGCCATTGGTCCTTGTGAGACTTTAGGAATTCTCCCGGCATAGTACGGGTCTTTTGAGCGTGCACGACGCGCCCTTCCTTTAAGTCCCGGCGAAGGATCGCGGGTCAGCATGCGTTGCGATCCTGGGAGGGAGCGCGGCGCCGGCCGAACAAGTCTGAGAGTTCCCATGCCCTGGAAGAAACTGCTCCTCATCGTGCTGGCAGTGGCGCTGCTGGGCGTCGCCATGCTCGTGTTCCGCGGCCGCCACGAAGCCACGCCTGCGCTGGGCAAGGGCGGCGGCGCACAGGCCGGCGAAGTGCCGGTGCAGGTGGCCACCGCCACGCGCGGCGACGTCGACCTCAGCCTGAAGCTGGTCGGCCGCGCCGAAGCCTTCTCCACCGTGACCTTGCGCTCGCGCGTTTCCGGCCAGCTGCAGACCCTGGCCTTCAAGCCCGGCGCGCAGGTAAAGCAGGGCGAGCTGCTGATCCAGATCGACCCCAGCCTGCTCAAGGCGCAGCTCGACCAGGCGCGCGGCACCGTGGCCAAGGACCAGGCCCAATTGGTAAAGGCGCAGGCCGACCAGCAGCGCTACACCGACATGCTGGCCAAGGGCTTCGTCTCCAAGGCCGACTACGACACCTACCAGGCCAACCTCGGCGTGGCCAAGGCCACCTTGCAGAGCGACCAGGCCCTGCAGGAAACCGCGCAGACCCAGCTCGACTACGCGCGCATCGTCGCGCCGTTCGACGGCGTGATCGGCTCGCCACTGGTGTGGCCGGGCGCGCAGATCACCGCCGACAGCACCGACATCGTGGTGCTCAACCAGATCGAACCGATCCGCATCGCCTTCAGCATCCCCGAGGAAAGCCTCGCCGCGCTGCGCGCCGCGCAGGCGCGCGAACAGGTCGCCGTGCAGGCGGCCATTCCCGGCGACAAGGGCCAGCCGCTCGGCGGCACGCTGGAATTCATCGATAACGCGGTGGATGCCACCACCGGCACCATCGTGGTGAAGGGCCGCTTCGAGAACACCGACCACCGCCTCACCTCCGGCCAGTTCGTGCAGGTGACCCTGCCGACCACGCGCATCGCCAACGCGGTGAGCGTGCCGGTGGAAGCGCTGCAGAGTTCGGCCAAGGGCAGCTTCGTGTTCGTGCTGGGCCACGACGGCAAGGTGCAGCAGCGCTACGTCACGCCGGGCCCGACCGCCGGCCAGCGGCAGGTGGTCGACAAGGGCCTGGAGGCCGGCGAGCAGGTGGTGACCGAAGGCCAGATGCTGCTGGTCGACGGCGCGCGCGCCAAGGTCAAGGCGGGAGGCGGCTGACGCCATGAGCCTGCCCGAGCTGTGCATCCGCCGACCGGTGATGACCACGCTGCTGATGGCGGCGCTGCTGGTGTTCGGCATCGCTGCGTATCCGCGGCTGGCGGTGAACGAACTGCCCAACGTCGACTTTCCCACCATCAGCATCAGCGCCAGCCTGCCGGGCGCTTCGCCGGAGACCATGGCCTCCGCGGTGGCCACGCCGCTGGAGTCCCAGCTGTCGACCATCGCCGGCATCAGCTCGATGAGTTCGACCAGCGCGCTGGGCTCCACCAGCATCACGCTGACCTTCGAGCTGGACCGCAGCATCGACGGCGCCGCGCAGGACGTGCAGTCCGCCATCTCCGCCGCGCTGCGCCAGCTGCCGAAGGAAATGACCACGCCGCCCACCTTCCGCAAGGTGAATCCGGCTGACGCGCCCATCATGTACCTCACGATGACCTCGTCCACCCTGCCGATGTCGCAGGTGGACGAGTACGCCGAGACCGAACTGGCGCAGCGCCTGTCGATGGTCGACGGTGTGGCGCAGGTGAACGTGTACGGCTCGCAGAAATACGCCGTGCGCGTGAGCGTGGATCCGGCGCGGCTGGTCGGCACGGGCGTGGGCATCGACCAGGTGCAGGCGGCGATCGCCGCGGCCAACGTCAACCAGGCTACCGGCTCGCTGTACGGCACGCGCCAGCAGCTGCCGATCCGCAGCGAAGGCCAGCTGATGCGCGCCGCCGCCTATAACGACGTGGTGGTGGCCTACCGCAACGGCGCCCCGGTGCGCATCCGCGACCTGGGTCGCGCCTTCGACAGCGTGCAGAACGACCTGGCGGCGAGCTGGTACAACGGCGAACGCGCCATCGTGCTGGCGATCCAGCGCCAGCCCGGCGCCAACACGGTGGAAACCGTGGACCGCATCAAGGCGCTGCTGCCGGGCTTTACCGCCGGCCTGCCGCCGTCGGTGAAGCTCAACACGCTGTACGACCGCTCGGTGTCGATCCGCGCCTCGGTGGACGACGTGCAGTTCACCCTGGTGCTGGCCGGTGTGCTGGTGGTGCTGGTGATCTACCTGTTCCTGGGCAATCTCTCCGCCACGCTGATTCCCGCCATCGCGCTGCCGATCTCGGTGATCGGCACCTTCGGCGTGATGTACGGGCTGGGCTACAGCCTGGACAACCTCTCCCTGCTGGCGCTCACGCTCGCGGTCGGCTTCGTGGTGGACGACGCCATCGTGATGCTGGAAAACATCGTGCGCCACATGGAAGCCGGCCTGCCGCCGTACGAGGCTTCGCTCAAAGGCGCCGGCGAGATCGGCTTCACCATTTTCTCGATGACGCTGTCGCTCATAGCCGTGTTCATCCCGGTGATGTTCATGGGCGGCATCGTGGGGCGTCTGTTCCACGAGTTCGCGGTGACCATCAGCGTGGCGATCCTGATCTCCGGCGTGGTGGCGATCACGCTGACGCCGATGCTGTGCAGCCGCTTCATCCGCGCGCACGACCATGAGAACAAGAACTGGCTGATCGCCGGCTTCGACCGCGGCTTCAACGCCGTGCAGCGCGGCTATGCCGGCAGCCTGCGCTGGTGCATGGACCGTCCGCTGGTGGTGCTGGCCGGTTTCGCGCTCAGCCTGGCGGCCACCGTGCTGCTGTTCTACGTGACGCCGAAGGACTTCATCCCCGCCGGCGACACCGGCCAGCTGCGCGTCACCACCGAAGGGCCGGAGGACGTGTCGTTCGACAGCATGGTGGCGCGGCAGCAGAAGCTTGCAGAGATCGTCGCTGACGACCCGAACATCGCCGGCTACATGTCCAGCGTCGGCGCGGGCGGCCCGCGCAGCACGGTCAACAACGGCTCGCTGCTGTTGCTGCTCAAGCCCGCGCAGGACCGCAAGCTCGGCCCGGACGGCATCATTCAGGAGCTGCGCAAGAAGTTCGCGCAGGTGCCGGGCATCCGAACTTATCTGCAGAACCCGCCGTCGATCCAGGTCGGCGGCCGCCAGTCCAAGGCGCAGTATCAGTACACGCTGCAGTCGATCGATCTGCCGCTGCTGTACGACTGGAGCGGGCGCATCACCCAGGCCTTCCAGCAGCTCGACGGTTTCCAGGACGTGACCAACGACCTGGATCTCAACAGTCCGTCGATCATGGTCGACGTCAACCGCGAGAAGCTCGCCACCCTGGGCCTGACCATGGCCCAGGTACAGTCGGCGCTGGGTTCCGCCTTCGGCCAGAACCAGATCTCCACCATCTACGGCGCGGCGACGCAGTACTGGGTGATTCTGCAGGTGTCGCGCACGCTGCAGAACGATCCGGACGTGCTGTCGCGCCTGTACGTCACCTCCGCCAGCGGCACCCTGGTGCCGCTGGATACGGTGGCTACGTTCCGCCGCCAGCCGCAGGTGCTCACGGTGAACCACCAGGGCCAGCTGCCGGCGGTGACGGTGTCGTTCAATCTGGCGCCGGGCGTAAGCCTGAGCCAGGCGGTGCAGCGCATCGATGCGTCGATGGACAAGATCGGCCTGCCCGCCACCATCAGCGGCAGCGTGCAGGGCACCGCGCAGGCCTTCCAGGATTCGATGCAGGGCATGGGCCTGCTGCTGTTGCTGGCGGTGTTCGTGATCTACCTGGTGCTGGGCATTCTGTACGAGAGCTTCATCCATCCGCTGACGATCCTGTCCGGCCTGCCGGCCGCGGCGGTGGGCGCGCTGCTGACGCTGGTGATCTTCAACGCCTCGCTGGACCTGTTCGCCTTCGTCGGCATCGTGATGCTGATCGGCATCGTGAAGAAGAACGCGATCATGATGATCGACTTCGCGCTGGAGCGTCAGCGCGACGAGGGGCTCGCGCCCGCGCATGCCATCTACGAAGCCTGCAAGGTGCGTTTCCGCCCGATCATGATGACGACGATGGCGGCCTTCGCCGGCACCTTGCCGATCGCGCTGGGCATCGGCGCGGGCGCGGAAACGCGCCGGCCGCTGGGCCTGGCGGTGGTGGGCGGCCTGGCGGTGTCGCAGGTGCTGACCTTGTATCTGACGCCGGTGATTTACCTCTATCTGGACCGGGTGCAGACGCGGTTTTCGAAGAAGAAGCAGGGGCCGGTCGAGGCGACCTGAAAACGCCCGGCGTAGGTTGGATCAGGCGCGCTGCCGCAACTGCTCGATCGCCTGCCTCACCTGCACCAGCCCCGCCGCCTGCGCATGCGCCGCATCGGCAATCTGCCCCACGCGCGCATTCACCTGTCCGGCCGAATCGACGATCGCATGCATCGCCGCACCCGCCTGCCGCGCGCGCTCGCTGCCTTCGCCCAGGGACTCGATGGTGTTCTGCACCAGCTCGCGGATCTCCTTGGCCGACTGCGCGCTGCGCTGCGATAGCGCGCGCACTTCCTGCGCCACCACGCCGAAGCCGCGGCCCTGTTCGCCAGCGTGTGCAGCTTCGACCGCGGCATTGATCGCCAGGATGGTGGTCTGGAACGCGATCGAATCCATCACGCCGATGATCTCGGCCATGTTCTGCGCGCGCCGGTCGATCTCGCCGATGGTGTCCACCAGCCGGTCCACCATCGAGCCACCCGAGCTGGCGCTGCTGCTGGCGTCGTGCGCCAGGCGGTTGGCGTTCTGCGCGTCGCCGGCGATCGCCGGTACGGTTTCGGCCAGCGAGCCGAGCGCGCTCTGCAGCATGTTCATCGCCACTGTCTGCTGGGTCACGTCGGTGGCGTACTTGACGATCTTGAACGGCTTGCCGGCCATGTCGAAGATCGGGTTGTAGGTGGCCTGGATCCACGCCTCCGAACCGTCCTTGCGCACGCGCCGGTACAGCCCCGCGTTGTATTCGCCGCGGCGCAGGCGCTGCCAGAAGCGCGCGTATTCCTCGCTCTCGCGTTCGCGCGGCTCGACGAACATGCGGTGGTGGCGGCCGGTCACCTCTTCGCGCGCATAGCCCATGGTGGCGAGGAAATTGTCGTTCGCCTCGAGAATGACGCCGTCGAGGTCGAAGCTGATCACCGCCTGTGCGCGGTCGATCGCCGCCAGCCGGCCTTCCATGTCGGCCGACTGCAGGCGCAGCTGGGTCACGTCGGTGGCGTGCTTGATCACCTTGCGCGGGCGGCCCGCGGCGTCGAGGATCGGGCTGTAGCTGCCCTGGATCCACACGCGGCGGCCGTCTTCGGCGATGCGTTCGAACTGGCCGGTGTAGTGCTCGCCCTGGCCCAGGCGTTGCCAAAAGTCGCGATAGGCCACGCCGTCGCGTTCCTCCGGCGTGACGAACATGCGGTGGTGCTGGCCGACCACGTCGTCGCGCGCATAGCCCATGGTGCGCAGGAAGTTGTCGTTGGCGTCGAGGATGTTGCCCGCGAGATCGAATTCGATGATGGCCTGGGCGCGGTGCAGTGCGGCGATCTGGCCTTGCAGGTCCGACAGCGAATGCGACGGATCGCGACGCGGCGCGAGCCGGTTCCATAGTTGATTCAGCACGACGTCCCCTCCCCGAGGTACGTACGACGGTAGTGATGGTCTTTCCCTGCCGCACCCCGCCGTCTTGCGCAGCGCCCCTCCGAAGGCGATGCGCAGACCCGCCGTGCCGGGACGGGTTCGCGATGGGCAGTCGCAAGCTGTATCGGCGCAGCGGGCAGGGACTTGAACGCACTGCGTAGGTTGGGGTGAGCCGAAGGCGACTGCGAAGGCAGGATGCCGTAGCGAACATCCGCGTAGCGGATGGCCCGAAGGGCTGGCTGCTGATGCAGCCAGTAACCCCAACGCTGCGATACGCCTCGATGTGACGATGTTGGGGTTCGCCTTCGGCTCACCCCAACCTACGCCGAGCCAAAAAAAGCGGCCCGAAGGCCGCTTTTCATCTCGCGATGCAGCAGGAACTCAGTCGCGCGCGCCATCGTTCTTGAACGCATCCGGCGCCGAACCGAAGTCTCCATCCGCCTGCGCCGCCATGTACGAGAACGCCGCGTACACCGCCACGTTCTGCGCCAGCTCGCGCGGGTCGATCTTGTCCAGCGTGTCGTTGGCGGTGTGGTGGTAGTCGAAGTAGTCGGTGCCGTCCTGGGTCAGGGTGAGCGCGGCCATGCCCTTGGCGTGCATCTGCGACAGATCGGAACCGCCGCCGCCCGGATGCTGCGGGTCGTAGGCCACGCCGACCGGCTCGACCACCTTGGCGATCTGCTCGATGGCGCCGCGCGCCGACGGCTTCACGCTGGCGGTCATGCGCCAGATCTTGCGCGCGCCGAAGTCGGACTCGGTGCCGAGCTGGTGCTTGCTCACTTCCGCGGCATGCTTGTCGGCATAGGCGCGGCCGCCGAACAGACCCATTTCCTCGTTGGCGAAGGCGATCACGCGGATGGTGCGGTCGGGGCGCTGCGGCAGGCTCAGGATCATCTTGCCCGCGGCCATGGCGATCGCCACGCCGGCGCCGTCGTCGATGGCGCCCGTGCCCGGATCCCAGGAATCCAGGTGGCCGCCGATCGGCACGATCTGGTCGGGGTACTTCTTGCCGGTGATCTCGCCGATCACGTTGGCGCCGGTGTAGGTGCCGGTGATGCCGCAGTCCAGGTCCAGCTTGATGCTCACCGGCTTGCCGGAGGCCAGCACGCGGTCGAGCTGGTCGGCATCCGGCAGCGACAGCGCGGCGGCGGGGATGGCTTCCTTGGGATCGCGGAAGCCGGTGACGCCGGTATGCGGCGTGCGGCTGTGCTCGTCGGTGCCGGCCGAGCGCAGCAGGAAGGCGGCGGCGCCCATCTTGGAGGCGATCACCGGGCCGCCCGTGCGCACGGCCGAGCCGATGCCGTAGTCGTGGCCGTCCTTGTGGCGCTGCATCTTGGCGTCGACGAAGACGATCTTGCCCTTGACGCTGGCCGGGTCGGCTTTCTTCAGCGCGTCGAGGCTGTCGAACTTCACCACCTCGGCGGTGAGGCCGCCCTTGGGCGTGCCGGCCGAATAGCCCAGCGCGATCACGGTCAGCGGCTGCGGGTAGGGGCCAACGATGGCGGCGTGCTCGCTGCGGCGTTCCCACAGCGGGTAGGTGACGGTCTCGGTATAGACCTTGTCGTAGCCCAGCTCTTTGAACTTGGCGATGGCCCATTCGCGGCCGCGCTGGTCGTTCGGGCCGCCGGCGATGCGCGGGCCGACTTCGGTGGTGAGCGATTCGACGATCTTGTAGCCGGTGTCGTCCGCCATGGCCTTGTCGCGCAGCTGTTCGGCCGTCTTTACGGCGGACTGCGGAATGGTGGTGGCCTTGTCGGCGGCGCTGGCGGCGCCAGCGGCGAAGGCGAGGCTGGCGGCGAGCAGGGTGAGAGGCAGGCGGCGCATCGGGGACTCCTCGGTGTAAACCCCGATTATCGCGCCGGTCCGTGCGGCCGCTTAGGCCAGAAGTCACGAGTGCATGGCACAACACGCGCGAAATTCGCGCGTTTTGGTCGCGGCGAACGCGGCCTGTCCGCTTAGGCCCTGATTAAAGGCCAAAAAGAAGGGGAATCGCGGCGGCGATTCCCCTCGTCGAGCGTACTTACGATTGCTGCTTCTTGAGCAGGTCGCGGATCTCGGTCAGCAGGGTCTCGGTCGGCGGCGGCGGGGCCGGCGCGGCTTCCTCGCGGCGGGTCAGGCGGTTGATTGCCTTGACCACCAGGAAGATGGCGAACGCGATGATCACGAACTGGATCAGCACGTTGATGAAGGAGCCGTACTGGATCGCGACCTCGGCGATCTTGTGCTTGGGATCGCTGTCGTCGCCGGGCTTGAGCACCCATTTCATGGCGGAGAAATCGACGCCGCCGGTGAGCACGCCGATCGGCGGCATGATGATCTGATCGACCAGCGAGGTGACGATCTTGCCGAACGCGCCGCCGATCACGACACCGACCGCCAGGTCGACGACGTTGCCGCGCATGGCGAAGTCCTTGAACTCTTTCATCATGCCCATTGCTGCTCTCCCTCTTGAGTGGATGTTGTTGCCCCCTGGGATGGGCGGCGAGCGCAACGCATTCCGCGCGCCGCCAGCTTGCCGCCGCTGATGTTGCGATGCCGTTTACGCGATGCGGCCGTCCAGTGTGGCGACGCCTTCCAGCGCCGCATGGAAGCTGTCGCCACGCTGTAGCGCGGCGACGCCGGCCGGTGTGCCGGTAAAGATCAGGTCGCCGGCTTTCAGTTCGAACAGGGTCGACAGGATGGCGATGATGCCGGCCACGTCGTGGACCATCTCGCCCAGCGTGCTGTGCTGGCGCACCGCGCCGTTGACGCTGAGGCTCAGGCCCGTCGCCGCCGACAGCTGTGCTTCGGCGGCCGGGCGCAGCGCCGACACCGGCGCCGAATGGTCGAAGCCCTTGGCTACGTCCCAGGGATGGCTCTTGGCCTTGGCCAGCGCCTGCAGGTCGCGGCGGGTCAGGTCCAGGCCCACGCCATAGCCCCAGATCAGGGCGGCGGCATGTTCGGCCGGAATATTTTTTCCGCCCGCACCCAGCGCCACCACCATCTCCACTTCGTGGTGCAGGTCCTGGGTGGCCTGCGGGTAGGGCACGTCGGCGCCGTCGGTGACGATGGCGTCGGCGGGCTTGCAGAAGAACAGCGGCGCGTCCTTTTCCACCACCGCGCCCATCTCGCGGGCGTGGTCGGCGTAGTTGCGGCCGATGCAGAACACGCGGCGCACGGGGAAACGCAGGTCGCTGCCGTACACCGGCAGGCTGGGCTGGAGCGGGGCGGGGATGGCGTAGGTCATGCGCGGAAGGGTAGCAGCTAGGCGGGGCGGCCCGGCAGGGATACGTGCCGTGTCAGCTATCGCCGGCGCGTACGGAGCGCTATACCCCTTTGTCGATTTCGCGCGGCGTCGTTCGACGTAAGGGAAACAGCGGTCATCACGAGGCCGGTTCGGCCCGGATGACAGCTGTCATTGCCATCGGCTGATGAGGCGTTCTGCAAAGCCATGCGGGCTTGCTTCATCGTGCCGGCCATCGGTAGCCGGGGGAACCGGCTTTTGGGGAGCAGGTGTGAAGAACGCGGAACTGCTGAAGGAATTGCGCATCGAGCGCCATGAGCGCGAGGACCATGGGCATGGTCCCGGGCGCTGGCCGTGGATCGTGGGCGGCGTGCTGGTGGTTGTGCTGGCCGCTGGCGCCGGCGGCTGGATGCTGTGGGGCCACCCGGCCCTGGAAGTGAAGACCGCTGCCGCGGTCGCGCCCACCGCCGCGGCCGGCCCCGGCGCCGTGCTGCAGGCCACCGGCTACATCACCGCGCGCCGCCAGGCCACGGTGTCGGCGCAGATCACCGGCACGCTGACCGAGGTGCTGATCGAGGAAGGCGACCGCGTGCAGAAGGATCAGGTGCTGGCGCGCCTGGACGACAACGCCTACCGCGCCGGGCTCGACGCGGCCGAAGCCAACGCACGCGCCACCGAGGCGCAGGTGCTGCAGCTGCAGGCCCAGCTCGACCAGGCCAACCGCGATGCGGTGCGTGCACACACGCTGGCGACGAGCGGCCTGGTGCCCAAGCAGCAGGACGAGCAGGCGCGCACCCTGGTCAACACCACCGCCGCCCAGCTCAATTCGCAGCGCAAGCTGGCGGCCGCGGCGCAGGCCCAGGCCAAGCAGGCGAAAGTGAACTTCGACTACACCGTGGTGCGCGCGCCGTTCACCGGCGTGATCACGGTGAAGGCGGCCCAGGTCGGCGAAATCATTTCGCCGTTGTCGGCCGGCGGCGGCTTCACCCGTACCGGCGTGGGCACGATCGTCGACATGGATTCGCTGGAAATCGACGTCGACGTCAACGAGGCCTATATCGGCCGCGTGCAATCGGCGATGCCGGCCGAAGCCGTGCTCGATGCCTATCCGGACTGGAAGATCCCCGCCCACGTGATCGCCATCGTGCCCGCCGCCGATCGCGGCAAGGCCACGGTGAAGGTGCGCGTGGCGCTGGACCAGAAGGACCCGCGCATCGTGCCGGACATGGGCGTGCGTGTTTCCTTCCTCGAAAAGGCCGCACCGAAGCAGGCCAGCGAGCCGCCCAAGGGCGTGCTGGTGCCGGGCGCCGCGATCGCGCAGCGCGACGGCCACGATGCGGTGTTCGTGGTGAGCGGCGACACCGCCCGCGAGCACGTCGTGCAGCCGGCCGCGCAGGCCTACGGCGAGATGCGCCTGCTGCCCGCGGGCGTGCAGGCGGGCGACACGGTGGTGCTGTCGCCGCCGGCGGAACTGAAAGACGGCATGCGCGTGAAGAGCGCGGCCAATCCTTGAGCGCGGCCGGTGCCGCGCAAGATCACTACGAAAGCCAACGCAGTTTCGGGAGAACAGGCATGAGCATGGGCACGCTGATCGAAGTCCGCGATCTTTCCAAGGTGTACGAGCGCGGCAAGCAGAAAGTGGAAGTGCTGCACCACATCAACCTCAACATCGCCGAGGGCGACTTCCTCGCGCTGATGGGTCCGTCGGGCTCGGGCAAGACCACCTTGCTCAACCTGATCGGCGGCCTGGATTCGCCGACCGGCGGCAGCATCAGCGTGGGCGGGCAGCGCATCGACCAGCTCGGCGCCGGCGCGCTGGCCAAGTGGCGCGCGGCCAACGTCGGCTTCGTGTTCCAGTTCTACAACCTGATGCCGATGCTCACCGCGCAGCGCAACGTGGAACTTCCCTTGCTGCTGACCAAGCTGTCGGCCGCGCAGCGCCGCAAGAACGCCGCCATCGCGCTGCAGCTGGTGGGCCTGGACGAGCGCTCCACGCACAAGCCGAGCGAGCTTTCCGGCGGCCAGCAGCAGCGCGTGGCGATCGCGCGCGCGATCGTGTCCGATCCCACCCTGCTGGTCTGCGACGAGCCGACCGGCGACCTGGACCGCCAGTCCGCCGAGGACGTGCTGGGCCTGCTGCGCACGCTCAACCGCGAGCACGGCAAGACCATCGTGATGGTCACCCACGATCCCAAGGCGGCCGATTACGCCAACCACACGCTGCACCTCGACAAGGGCACCCTGGTCGAGCAGGCGCTGGCCTAAGGGGATGCCGAGATGAAATATCTTCATCTGATCTGGGCGGCGCTGTTCCGGCGCAAGACCCGCACCATCCTCACCCTGGTCTCGATCGTCACCGCGTTCCTGCTGTTCGGCATGCTCGACGCGGTGCGCACGTCGTTCGACCAGGCCGGCCAGAGCGCGAACGGCGCGCAGCGGCTGCAGACCGGCTCGCGCCTGTCCTTCATCCAGACCTTGCCTTCCGGCCTCAACAGCCAGATCGCGCAGGTGCCGGGCGTGAAGTCGGTGGCCTATGCCAACTGGTTCGGCGGCGCCTACCAGGACCCGCACAACCAGGTCTTCAGCTTCGCGGTGAGCGACAACTATCTGGACCAGTATCCGGAAGTCGAAGCCAGCCCCGAGGCGCGCAAGGCGTTCGAGAACACGCGCACCGGCATCCTGGTGGGCGAGAAGCTGGCGCAGCGCTTCGGCTGGAAGGTAGGCGACAAGATCCCGCTGCAGTCGACCATCTTCCCGCTGCACGACGGCAGCAAGAACTGGAGCTTCGACATCGTCGGCACGCTCAAGGCGAAGGAAGCCAGTGCGGGCTGGTACGACCAGATCGTGCTGATGCACTGGAAGTACTTCGACGAAGGCACCGCGTACAACCGCGGCATGGTCGGCTGGTACGTCACCCGCGTCAGCGACGTGAACCAGGCCGACCGCGTAGCCAAGGCGATCGATGCGATCTCCGCCAACTCCGACCACGAGACGCGCACGCAGACCGAGCAGGCCGCCACCGCGGCGTGGATGAAGCAGCTGGCCGATATCGGCCTGATCGTCGGCGCCATCATGGGCGCGGTGTTCTTCACCCTGCTGCTGCTGTCGGGCAACACCATGATGCAGGCGGTGCGCGAGCGCACGTCCGAGCTGGCGGTGCTCAAGACCATCGGCTTCACCAGTCCTTCGGTGCTGATGATGGTGCTGGCCGAGTCGGTACTGTTGCTGTTGATCGGCGGCGTGATCGGGCTGGGCCTGGCCTCGCTGCTGATTCCGATCGTGGCCAAGGGCAGCGGCGGCATGCTCAACCTGCCGGGCGTGACCGGCGGCAGCTGGATGCTCGGCCTGGGGATCATGGTGCTGATCGGATTGCTGGTGGGTGCGCTGCCGGCCGTCCGCGCGATGCGCCTGAATATTGTCGATGCACTGGCAGGACGCTGAGGAGCCGACGCCATGTCCAAATCCAAGAATTTCCTGTTCGGCTTCGGCCTGTTCGTGCTGGTGATCGTGTGCCTGGCGGTGTGGATCAACCTGCCGCCGCTCATCGTCGGTGTGCTGGTGCTGGCTTTCGCGCTGTGGATGGGCCTGACCCGCCGCGGCAAGCAGGCCGCCTCGGTGACCGGCGTGGGCATCAGCACCTTGCGGTCGCGGCTCGGTTCCTCCGCGGTGGTGGTGATCGGTATTGCCGGCGTGGTCGGTGTGCTGGTCGCGCTGCTGGCGATGGGCGAAGGCTATGCGGAAACGCTGCGCAAGACCGGCAGCGCCGACACCGCCATCGTGATGCGCGGCGGTTCCGCCAGCGAAGTGATGTCGGTGCTCGACCGCGACAGCATCGTGGTGATCCCGCAGACCGCGGGCATCGCGCGCAATGCCAAGGGCGAGCCGATCGCGTCGTCCGAAATCGTGGTCGCCGCCAATCTGCCGGTGAAGGGCGGCAAGGGCGCCGACGACGAGGGCAGCGTGCAGCTGCGCGGCATCGACCAGCAAGGCTGGGAGCTGCGGCCCAACCTCAAGATCGTCGCCGGCCGCAAGTTCAACCCCGGCATGCGCGAGCTGGTGGTGGGCAAGGGTGCGCAGCGCCAGTTCGCCGGCCTGGAGCCGGGGCGCGAGATCAAGCTGGGCAGCCAGCAGTGGACCGTGGTCGGCGTGTTCGCAAGCGACGACGCGCTGGAATCGGAAGTGTGGGGCGACGCCGCGGTGGTGTCCGACACCTATCGCCGCGGCAGCAGCCGCGCCTCGGTGACGGTGAAGCTGGCCGATCCGAACGGCTTCAAGGCCTTCGAGTCGACCCTGGCCGCCGACCCGCGCCTGAAGGTCGATGCCAGCACCACGCTGGATTACTTCAGCAAGCAGTCCGAAGGCACCAGCAAGGTGATCCGCATCATCGGCATCACGGTGGGCCTGATCATGGCGATCGGCGCGATCTTCGGCGCGCTCAACACCATGTTCGCCGCGGTCGCCTCGCGTGCCCGCGAAATCGCCACGTTGCGCGCGATCGGTTTCCGCGGCCTGCCGGTGGTGGTGGCGATCATGCTGGAGACCATGCTGCTGGCCTTGCTCGGCGGCGTGCTCGGCGGTGCGCTGGCGTGGCTGATCTTCAACGGCTACACCGCGTCGACCTTGGCGCAGGGTTCGGTAGGGCAGCTCACCTTCGAGTTCCACGTCTCGCCGGCGCTGCTGTGGACCGGCGTGAAGTGGGCGCTGGCGATCGGCTTCGTGGGCGGTCTGTTCCCCGCGGTGCGCGCGGCGCGACTGCCGGTGACGACGGCCTTGCGCGAGCTGTGATGCGCTGAATCGAAGTTGGAAGAAAGGGCCGCATCTGCGGCCCTTTTTTTTATGCCTCCGGCGCCACCTGCGCGCTGGCATTGGCCACGCCGTGGCGGCCGAGCCGGCTGGCCAGCAGCGCGATGACGGCGAGCGCGACGACGTTGCAGCCCAGGCCCGTGGTGAAGGCGTGCGCATACGCCGACGGGTCGCGCGCCGTGCCCAGCGTGCTGTAGAACACGCCGCCGATCATCGCCACGCCCAACGCGGCGCTGATCTGCAGCGCGGTGATCACCATGCCGGAGGCGAGGCCGGCGTGGCGTGCATCGACGCTGCCGAGCACGGCGCGCATCAGCGATGGAAACGCGAAGCCGAAACCGATGCCGGAGACGATCAGGCCCGTCTGCATGGCGGAAGCGTTCCTGATGCCGGCGATGATCAGCGCGAAGCCGACCGCCTGCGCCGCGAGCGACAGCGGCAGCGCGGCGCGTCCCAGCCGGTGCATCACAGGCGCAGCCGTTACCGAGGCGAACAGATAGCCGAGCGTGAACGGCAGCGTCGCCAGGCCCGTATGCAAGGCATCGCGGCCCTGGCCGCCTTGCAGATAGGCCGCATAGGTGAACATGAAAGCCGAAGTCAGATAGAAGCCCAGCGTGACGACGATGCCGAGCATGAACTCGCCATGCCGCAGCAGGCTCACGTCGACCAGCGGCGCGCCGCCGCGTGCGGCCAGCGTGGCCTCGAAGCGCAGGAACAGCGCGAACAGCAGCAGCGAGGCGCCGAGCATGGCCCAGGTCCACAGCGGCCAGCCCTGTTCGCGGCCTTCCACCAGCGGATAGACCAGCGCGGCCAGCGCCATGGAGAGCAAGGCCATGCCGCCGAGATCGAGCTTCTTCGCATGCGCCTCGCGCGATTCGCGCAGCCAGCGCAGGCCGCCGGCAAACGCGGCGATGCCCACCGGCAGGTTCACCAGGAAGATCCACTGCCAGCTCATGCCCCACCAGCCGGCCGCGATCAGCACGCCGCCCAGCACCTGGCCGAGCGTGGCCGCCAGGCCGAACGTCGCCGCATACAGCGCCAGCGCACGCGGCTGCTCGGCGCTGGGGAACATCACGCGGATGGAAGCGAGCACCTGCGGCGCCAGCGCGGCTGCGGCCAGCCCCTGCAGCAGGCGGCCGGCCAGCAGCGCATCCGCCGACCAGGCCAGGCCGCACAGCAGGGAGGCCAGCACGAAGCCGGCGATGCCGAGCAGGAACAGCCGGCGCCGCCCGAACAGATCGCCCAGGCGGCCGCCGGTGATCAGGCAGACGGCGTAGATCGCCGCATAAGCCGAGATCACGAACTGCGTCTGCGCCGCGCTGGCATGCAGCGCGCCGCGGATCGAGGGCAGCGCCACGTTGACGATGAAGAAATCCAGCGGCGGCAGGAAGGCGCCGGTCAGCAGCACGGGCAAGGCCAGCCAGCGGCGCGGGTCGCCCGCGTCGGTCGGGGTCATGACGGTCTCCTCGATGGGGAAGGAGGTGGGAATGGCGCGGAGCTTAGTGCGGACTTAAGATAAGAAAAACTGATCGACGGATATTTCAATCATGACGATCGAAAATGGATCGCTGATCCGCCCGCTGGACCTCGATGCCGTGCAGGCCTTCGTGCTGGTGGCGGATCTGAGCAGCTTCACCCGCGCGGCCGAGGCGCTGGACACCACCCAGTCGGCGGTCAGCCTCAAGCTCAAGCGGCTGGAAGAACGGCTGGGGCGGCGGTTGCTGGAGCGCACGCCGCGGCGCGTGCGGCTGTCGCAGGAGGGCGCAGCGTTTCTCGATGCCGCCCGCGATCTGCTCGAAGCGCACGAGCGCGCGCTGCATGGTCGGACGGAAGCACGGCTCAGCTTGCGTGTAGGCATCAGCGATCAATCGGCCGGCACCGAACTGCCGCAGTTGCTGGCGAAGATCGGCGCTTACGACCGCTCGCTGCGCATCGAGGTGCGCATCGGTTCTTCCGCCAGCCTGATGGCGGCCTACGAGAACGACGAACTCGACGCGGCGATCGTCTGCGCCGCCGACGGCCGCCCCGGCGGCGAGCTGCTCTTCAGCGAGCCGTATGCCTGGTACGCGCTGCCGGACTGGAAGCAGCCGGCCGGCGAGCCGCTGCGTCTTGCCGCACTCGCGGCACCTTGCGCGGTGCGCGCGATGGCCTTGAAGACGCTGGACGATGCGGGCGTGGCGTGGACGGAAGTATTCGTCGGCGGCGGTCTGCCGGCAGTAGTCGCGGCGGCCTGTGCGGGCCTGGCGGTGGCGCCGTTGCCGCGGCGCGTGTGTCCGCCTTCGATCGTCGACGTGGGCGAACAGTTGGGTTTGCCGCGCATGCCATTGACGCGGATCGTGCTGTATCAGCGTGCTGCCGATCCGCGTACGCGCGAGGCGGTGCGCATTCTTGCCGCGGCCCTCAAAGCCAGCGTCAACGCAGCCTGATGTGTAGGTTGGAGTGAGCCGTAGGCGAACTCCAACGTGGCGCCCGGGTACATCGGGACATCCGTTGGGGTTCGCTGCGCTCACCCCAACCTACGCTGCGCGTTATGGCATCACTGGGGGCACATAAGTCAGGGTCATGCCCAGCAGCCACAGCAGACCCAGCACCAGCGGCACGTGCACCACCAGCTGGATAAAGGTGAAGCCCACGATGTCGCGCGCTTTCAGACCCAGCACGCCCAGCAGCGGCAGCATCCAGAACGGATTGATCAGGTTCGGCAGCGCCTCGGCCGCGTTGTAGACCTGCACCGCCCAGCCCAGGTGCACGTGCAGGTCGTTCGCCGCCTGCATCACGTACGGCGCTTCCACCAGCCATTTACCGCCGCCGGACGGCACGAAGAAGCCGAGGATGGCGGAGTACACGCCCATCACCAGGGTGAAGCTGTCGGTGGAAGCGACATGCACGAACAGGCCGGACAAGCGATGCGCCAGCGTGTCGCCACCCAGCCCCGGCGCATGCGTGAGCAGCGCGGCGATACCGCCGTACAGCGGGAACTGGATCAGCACACCGGCCGTGCTCGGCACCGCGCGCGCCACCGCGTTGAGGAAACTGCGCGGACGCCAGTGCAGCAGCAGGCCGACGGTGAGGAACAGAAAGTTGTAGGTGTTGAGATTGGCGATAGCGGTCACTGCCGGCTTGCTGGCGAACTCATAACCGAGCCAGCCCAGCCCGAGCAGGCCGATCAGCAGCGACAGCAGCGGGCTGTATTCCAGCCATTCGCCTGGCCGGGTGCGCGGCGGCAGCGGCGGCGTGGCGGTGGCTTCGCTCACGCCGAAATCTTCCGCGGTGCGCGCGCCCGCTTCCGACGGCGCGGTGAACCAGCAGATGAGCAGCGACACCGCGATCAGCACGGCGGTGAGCACGATCGACTGCCACAGGAAAATGGTCTGGCTGAAAGGCAGCACGCCGGTGATGTTGAGCAGCCCCGGCGGCATGCTCTTGGGATTGGCCTGCAGCTGCGCGGCGGACGATGAAAGCCCCATCGCCCACACCGCGCCAAGGCCCAGGTATGCCGCGGCGCCGGCCGCGCGATAGTCCATGCGCAAGTCGCCGCGCCGTGCCAGCGCACGCACCAGCAAGCCGCCGAATACCAGCGAGAAACCCCAGGACAGCAGCGAAGCCAGCATGCTGACCAGGCCCACGTAGCACACCGCGCCGCGCCCGCTACGCGGCACGCGCGCCAGCAATTCGATAAAGCGCGCGACCACCGGTGCGGTGGCCACGACATAGCCGCCGATCACCACGAAGGCCATCTGCATGGTGAAGGGAATCAGGCTCCAGAAGCCGTCGCCGAAGGCATTGACGGTGACCGTGGGCGTGGCGCCGAAGGCCAGCGCGGCCCCGGCGACGAGAATCACGCCCAGCGCGGCAAATACCCATGCATCGGGAAACCAGCGTTCGGCCCAGGCGGAACTGCGCAGGGCCGCGCGGGCCAGGGCACCTTCGTTCGCATTCGGCATGACCGCCCTCCCCAAATGCGGGGAGGGTGGCGCAAGCCGCGCACAGCGGCAATACGATCTTGGTCTCAGCCCTTCGCGCGCTGCTTGAACAGCGTGATGATCGCCACGCCGAGCAGGATCACCGCCATGCCGGCGATGTCGTACGGGCCCACGTGCTCGCCCGCGATCAGCACGCCGAACAGCACCGCCACCGGCGGGTTCACGTAGGCATAGCTGGTGGCGACGGCGGGGCGCGCGTTCTTGAGCACGTAAAGGTAGGCGCTGAACGCGATGAGCGAACCGAACACCACCAGGTAGCCGACCGCCAGCGTCGCACGCAGGGTCGGATGCGCGGGCAGGTGTTCACCCGTGCCGAAGCCCACCAGCAGCAGCGCCACGCTGGCCACCAGCATCTGCGCGGCGGTGTTCATCGGGCCGGCGGGCATGTCCTGGCGCTTGCTCCAGATCGAGCCGAAGGCCCAGCTCGCCGCCGCCACAATGAGCGCGATCGCGCCGATGCGCGAGGCCGACAGGCTGCTGCCCAGGTTGAGCACCACCACGCCGGCGAAGCCGATCACCAGGCCGACGGTTTCGCGCGCGGTCGGCCACTGCCCGTACAGGCCGGAGAACAGCGCGGCGAACAGCGGCAGGCTGGCCACCGCCACCGCGGCGATGCCGGAACTGACGCTCTGCTCGGCGAAGCACACCAGGCCGTTGCCGAAGCCCAGCAGCAGCACGCCGGTGATACCGGCATTGCGCCACTGCCGCGCGGTGGGCATGGCCACGCCGCGCAGGCGCAGCAGGCCGAACAGCAGCACGCCGGCGCACAGGAAGCGGATGCCAGCGAGCAGGAAGGGCGGATAGCTTTCCAGCGCCAGGCGGATGCCCAGGTAGGTGGAACCCCAGATGATGTACAGCGCGAACAGCGCGAGCGGAATCATCACGCGCGTGTCGGCGAACGGGCCTTGCGCCGCGCGGGCGGCGTTGGAAACGGACTGGTCGGTCATGGCGGGGATGGCGCGGGAGGGAAGGGGCGCGGCGACTAGTCTAGCGATCCAGCAAGATAATGCGTGGCCGGGGAGGCGAGTAGCGAGCGGTTTGCAAGGCTACCTTGAGACAGCATCAAGGCGCAGCCGGATTTACCCGGTTTTAGGCTCAGGCCGAAGCCCGCCGCCGTTCCCGCGCCAGCAGCTCGCGCTTGCGTTCCACGCCCCAGCGCCAGCCGCCGATCGAACCGTCTTCGCGCACCACGCGGTGGCAGGGCACGATCAGGGCCACCCGGTTGTTGCCGCAGGCCTGGCCCACCGCGCGCGCCGCCTTCGGCAGGCCGATGTCCGCGGCGATCTCGCCATAGCTGCGCGTGCTGCCGGCGGGGATGCGGGTAAGGGCATCCCAGACGCGCCACTGGAACGCGGTGGCGGCGATATCCAGCGGCGGCAGTTCCGGCGCGGCGGCGTCGGTCCAGCCCAGTTCGGAAGCGATGCGCGCGATCACCGCGTCCAGCCATTCCTCGCGGCCGGCGTCGACGCGTTCCAGTTCGGCCTGGGGGAATTCGTCGCGCAGGCGGCGCTGCAGATCGGCGTCGCCGTCGCCCAGGGTCACCGAGCAGATGCCGCGCGCGGTGGTCGCCACCAGCAGGCGGCCCAGTGGGGTGTCGGTGGTGGTGTAGCGGATGCTGGCGCCGAGGCCGCCGGCGCGGTAGCTGGCCGGGGTCATGCCGAGCAGGCGGTTGCTGTGCTCGTAGACGCGGCTGCCGGAGCCGAAGCCGGCGTCGTAGACCGCGTCGGTTACCGCGGCGCCGTCGCGCAGCGAGGCCTTGAACTGGCCGAAGCGGCGGGCGCGGTGGTATTCGGCCGGACTCATGCCGTAGCGGCGGCGGAACGCACGCTGCAGATAAGTGGGGCTCAAGCCCGCGGCTTCGGCCAGGGTGTCCAGGCTGGGCGCCTGTTCGGCGTCCTCGATCAGCGCACGCACGCGTTCGAGCGCGGCTTCGGTGCCCTGGCGGTGGTTCATGGGAGCGGTGCGGATGTCCATGCCATCAGGCTAGCCATCCGGCGTGGACGGGACTATCCGCTTCTTGCGCGAACGCGCTCAGCGCGCGGCGTGGTGGTGGGACTGGTGCAGCACCACGAACTCGCCTTCCAGCACTTCCGGCTGGTGCGCGCCGGCGGCGCGCGGCGCCGCGGCGGAGGCATTACTCTTGCGGGTCCAGTGGCGCAGGGCCAGCCACAGGCCGCCACCGACCAGCAGCACGCCGGCCACGACCAGACCGAACACCAGCAGCACGCCCACCAGCGCCACGCCGACCAGCAGCGACAGGGCACGGACCAGCGGGTGGCGGGAACGACGCGGAGACGGCAGCGTGAAGCGCATGTGTTAAAAATCCGTGTGGTAAAATCAATGACTTACGTGCGTAACGATGGGGCTTTCACCCCCGAGAGACAAGTGCCGATGGATACAGCCACCCCCGCCCCGCCGCTCTGCCGCCTGGACGAAATTATCGACGGCGAAGCGATCGCCGTCGACGCCGCGCTGCCGGAAGGGGAAGAAAGCCTGATCGTGGTGCGCCACGGCGCCGCCGCGCAGGCCTATCTCAACATCTGCCCGCATGCGGGACGCCGGCTGGACTGGGCGCCGGGCAAGTTCCTGATCCGCGATGGCGTGCTGGTCTGTGCCGCGCACGGCGCCAGCTTCAACACCGCCGACGGCCTGTGCATCGGCGGCCCCTGCCGCGGCGAGCACCTGCATGCGGTGGCGGTGGACGTGGTGGACGGCGAAGTGCGGCTCGGCTGAGCGGGCGTGGCCTGAATCAGCGGAACATCAGGTTGATCGCCACCAGAGTGATCACCAGCACCATCGCGGTCAGCGGCAGGCCCACGCGCAGGAAATCCTTGCCGCGGTAGCCGCCGGGGCCAGCCACCATCATCAAGGCGGGGTGGCCGGAGGTGAGCAGGAAGGTGTTGGACGAGGACACCGCCACGATCAGCGCATATGCCGACGGGTTGCCGCCGGTGGCCACCGCCACGCTGATGGCGATCGGCACCATCATCACCGTGGCGCCCACGTTGGACATCACCTGCGAGAACAGCAGGGTGAGGATGGCCAGGCACAGCTGCAGCACGTAAGGCGAGGCATTGCCCAGATGCTGCAGCACCTCCTGCGCCAGCCACGCGGCGGTGCCGGTGGCGTCCATCGACCAGCCCAGCGGAATCAGGCAGGCGGTGACGAAGATGGTCTTCCAGTTGATCGCCTTGTAGGCCTCGTCCATGTTCAGCACGCCGGTGAGCAGCATGCCGATGGCGCCGGTCATCATCGCCACCGACAGATCCAGGTGGGTGAACAGGGCCAGGCACTTGGCCAGCACGAAGAAGCCCACCGCCTGCCAGATCTTGCCGGGGCGCTGTTCTTCCTTCGGGATGTCGGTGACGACGACCAGGTCCTTGTCCTCCGACGCCAGCCCCAGGTCGCGCCAGCTGCTGTGCAGCACCAGGGTGTCGCCGGCCCGCAGGCTCACCGCGCGCACGTCGTCGCGGAACACCTGGTCGCCGCGGTTCACCGCCAGCACCGAGATGCCGTAGCGCTTGCGCAGGCGCAGCTCGGCGACACTCTGCTTGATGAAGCGCGAGCTGGGCGGGATCACCGCCTCCGAAATGCCGGCGCGGCTGGAATTGAACAGCTCGCCCAGCTGGCGCATGCGCGGCGACAGCTTGCACAGCTGGTTGTTGGCGAACTGGCTCAGCTGTTCGCGCGGACCCAGCACGCCCAGCACCGAACCCACCCAGATCACGTGGTCCACCGGCGGCGCCATGCGCGCCTCGGTGCCGCTCTTGATCGCCAGGATCAGCGGCGCGCCGTACAGCTGTTCCACCTCGCCGATGCTCATGCCCACCAGCGGGCTTTCCGCGGTGACAGTGAGCTCGGCTGTTTCGCCGCCGATGCCGTAGGTGTCGGCGAAGTAGCTCTCGGTGCGGCCCGGCGTCACCTTCAGGCGCTCGTCCTCGCGCTCCGGCAGCAGCTTGGGCGTGAACAGGTAGAAGAACAGCACGCCGCACAGCGCCAGCACCAGGCCGACCGGGGTCACGCTGAACAGGCCGAACTTCGGAATGGTGTGCGCGCCCGGCGGCAGGTTGGCGTTCGCGCTCGCGATCAGGTCGTTGAGCACGATCAGCGGCGAGTTGGCGATCAGCGTGGTGTTGGTGGCGGTGAGGATGCAGAACGCCATCGGCAGCAGCAGGCGCGACAGCGGCACGCCGGTGCGCGCGGCCAGGCGGCTGGTGACCGGGATCATCAGCGCGGCCAGCGCCTGGCTGGGGATCACCGCGCTGAACAGGCTGGTGACCAGGTTGATCACCACGCCCAGGCGCGATTCCACGCCGCGCGCCATGCGCATCACGAAGTTGGCGGTCAGGCCGAGCACGCCGGCGCGGTCGAGCCCTGCGCCCATGATCATGATCGCGATGATGGCGATCACCGCGTTGCCGGCGAAGCCGTTGAACACGCGGTCGGAGGGAATCAGGCCGGTCAGGCCGATCACCACCACCACCAGCAGCGCCACCATGTCGGCGCGGATCCACTCCAGCACCAGCATCAGCATGGTGAAGCCCACCAGCCCGAGCACCAGGATCATTTCGGGGGTGAGCGAGAGTCCCACTAGCTGGCTTCCTGTCGGACCAGAGGGCGAAGGTGGATGGCGTTAGGCGGTGCTTGCGTCACGCTGCGAAGACTCGTCCCTGCTCTGGTCGGCGAGTATAGGCGGTGTGGCTGCTTCACTGGTGAATCGGAGCCGTCCCTGGCGACACGCCGCACATCATGCGCGGCGATAGAGCAGATCCCACACGCCGTGGCCCAGCTTCAGGCCGCGCCGCTCGAAGTGGGTCTCGATGCGCCATGCCGGTTTCTCGGCGTACTGGCCGGGGCCGACGTCGTTGCGCCAGTCCGGCGCCGCTTCCATCACTTCGAGCATGTGCTCCGCGTAGGGCTGCCAGTCGGTGGCCAGGTGCAGCAGGCCGCCGGGCGCCATGCGCGAGGCGAGCAGGGCGACGAACGGCGGCTGCACGATGCGGCGCTTGTTGTGGCGTTTCTTGTGCCAGGGGTCGGGAAACCAGATGCGCGCCTCGGCCAGGCTGCCGGGGGCGATCTCGTGTTCCAGCACTTCCACCGCGTCGTGCTTGTACAGCTGCACGTTGGCGGCGTCGCGCGCGGCCAGCGCATTCATCAGCCGGCCCACACCCGGGCCATGCACTTCGATGCCGAGATAGTCGCGCGCCTGATCGTGCTCGCTGGCCCAGGCCAGCGCCTCGCCGTTGCCGAAGCCGATCTCCATCACCAGCGGCGCCTGGCGGCCGAAGCGCGCGGGGTAGTCCTGCGCGGTGCCGCTGTAGTCGATGCCGAAGCGCGCCCAGTGCTCGTCGAAGGCGCGCTGCTGCGCCGGCGTCATGCGGCCTTCGCGCAGCACGAAGCTGCGGATGCGGCGCAGGTACGGCGCGCTGTCTTCGCTGTGCTCGCCCATGCTCAGCCGATGGTGCCGTCGATCGGGCTGGATGCCGAGGCGTAGCGCTTGCGCGGGATGCGGCCGGCGCGGAAAGCGGCGCGGCCGGCCTCGATCGCCAGCTTCATCGCGTGCGCCATCAGCACCGGGTCCCTGGCGCCGGCGATGGCGGTGTTCATCAGCACGCCGTCGCAGCCCAGCTCCATCGCGATGGCGGCGTCCGAGGCGGTGCCTACGCCGGCGTCGACGATGATCGGCACCTTGGCGCTCTCGATGATTTCCAGCAGGTTGTAGCGGTTCTGGATGCCCAGCCCCGAGCCGATCGGCGCGGCCAGCGGCATCACCGCCACGCAGCCGATCTGTTCCAGGCGCTTGGCCAGGATCGGGTCGTCGCTGGTGTAGACCATCACGTCGAAGCCGTCGGCGACCAGGGTCTCGGCGGCTTTCAGGGTTTCCACCACGTCGGGGAACAGGGTGCGCTCGTCGCCGAGCACTTCCAGCTTCACCAGCTTGTGGCCGTCCAGCAGCTCGCGCGCGAGGCGGCAGGTGCGCACGGCGTCGACCGCGTTGTAGCAGCCGGCGGTATTGGGCAGCAGGGTGAATTCGCTGGGCGGCAGTGCATCGAGCAGGTTGGGCTGGCTGGCGTCCTGGCCGATGTTCACGCGGCGGATCGCCAGGGTGACGATGTCGGCGCCGGCGGCCTGGGTGGCGCGGCGGGTCTCGTCGAAGTCCTTGTACTTGCCGGTGCCGGTGAGCAGGCGCGAGCCGTAGCTCTTGCCGGCGATGACGAGCGGGTCGGCGACGTCGTGGGTCTTGGTGTTCATGGGGTCTCGGACGCGGGGGAGGGGCGGGGCATCAGCCGCCGCCGATGGCGTGCACGATCTCGACCTGGTCGCCCTCGGCGAGGACCCAGCGGATGTGCATGCTGCGGGGGACGATTTCGCGATTCACTTCTACCGCGACGCGGCGGTCGCCGTAGCCGGCTTCCTGCAGCAGTTGGGCGACGGTGATGGCGTTGGCGCAGTCGCGTGGGCTGCCATTGAGCATGATCTGCATTACGCCATTGTAGCCGCTGCCGGCGTGATGCCCAAAGAAAGAGCCCGGCGTGTGCCGGGCTCTTGGGGGACCTCAGTTCTGGTGCTCGTCCTTGCCGCGCGGCGGCGGACGGTGTTCGCCGCCGCCATGGTTCTGGCCCTGGGCCGGCTGCGGACGGGCCTGCTCGCGCTGCGGCTGCGGCGGCGGGTTCGGCCGCTCGTACGCAGGCCGAGCTTCGCGCAGGCTGGGCTGCGGCATTGGCTCGGCCCGCTGCGGCGGGGCGCGTTCGATGCGCTGCTCCGGCTGCGGCTCGCTGCGCTCCTGGCGGAACGAGGGCTGCGGCTGCGCCTGGCGGAAATCGCGCGGGGCAGCGTTCTGCGGCATGGGCTGCGGGCGGTCCAGCTGGCGTTCCGGCTGCGGACGGTCGTCCTGGCGGTTGGGCTGCGGCTCGTAGCGCGGCTGGCGCGCTTCGGGTGCGGCACCCGGCTCGTCGCGGCGGTTGAAGCGCTGCACGTCGGGCAGGGTGCGCGGCTGCGGGGTGGCCTGCGGCTGCGTCTGCGCCTGGCGGGCGCGGTCCTGCTCGGGGTTGGTGACGAAGCTCACGCCGGGGCGCGGATTGTTGTTGCGGCCGTTGTCGTTGCCGATCGGCTGTCCGCCGTCGCGGCGGTTCTGCACGGCGGCGCGGTCGGCGGCGTCGGGGTGGGCGAAGCGGGCCGAGGGCAGTTCGTTCGGGCGCATGTCCGGGCGTGCATTGGGCGCGTTTGCGGCGTTGTCCGGGCGGTTATTGGCTTCGAAGCGGCGTGGTCCGTTGTCGACGTTGGCGTTATCGGGGCGATTACCGACCGGCGGCAGGCGCGCCGGCACGGTGGCGGCGGTGTCGCGGCCCGGCATCGGACGATTCGCTCCGTTCGGGCCCACTGGACCGGTGCTGCCCAGCACGCGCACGTTCGACGGCGGCGCCACCGGCATGCCGGGGCGCTGCTGGCCGAGTCGGTTCGGCCGCACATCGTCGGCCACCGGGCGCGCCATGGCGTTGGCCGGCGGCGCGCGGCGTGCGACCACTTCACGCTGGAAGCCGGCGGCCGGCAGCGGCCGCGCATTGGCCGGACGCGGCGGCGCGAAGCTGGCGCGGGTCGGCTGGATCGCCACGCCGCGTGCGAGCACCGGCGCGGCGGCGAAGCGGCCCGGATCGGCCTGCACCAGGTTGCGGCGCACGTTCTGCGCGCTGGCGAAGGTCCGGCCCGGCACGGCGCTGAAGGCGTGCGGCACGCCGCGGTTGGCGTAGGCGACGTTCGGCGCCGGGCGCCCGTTGCGGAAATAGTTGTACTGGTTGTTGATGTTGTTGATCACCGTGGTGCGGTTGACGTTGCGCACATAGATATTGGTGACGTTGACGTTGGTGTAGTAGTTGCGGCTGGCGCGGTACCACGGGTTGTAGACCTCGCGCGGGCCGAGCGGGAACCAGCCCACCGGCGCGCCGCCGCCGACACCGATCGACACGCTCCAGTTGCCGCCGCCGACGAAGGCGACCAGCGCCGGCGCGTACACCGGGCGCACCGCCACCGGCCCCGGCACCCAGCCCCAGCGGTGTCCGACGAAGGCCCAGCGGCCGTAATGGAACGGGGCGAAGCCCCAGGGCGCATCGTCCACCCAGGTCCAGCCCCAGGGGCCGACCCAGGCCCAGTGACCGTCGCGGTACGGCGCCCAGTCGGCTGCCACCTGCGACGGGTACCAGACGGCGCCGTAGTCGGGGTCGGTCTGCCAGTCGCCGTGATCGTCCAGGTCCTGGTAGCCGACCACTTCGTCGGAGACATAGCGGCGGCTGGGCGAATTCGCGTAGCGCTGGTCGCGCTGGTAGCACCAGTCGTCGAAGGCGTCGCCGCGGTCGCCGATGTCTTCCAGCGACACCTGGTTCAGCGCCGCATCGCCGATGACATAGCGCGTGCCGGCATTGACCATGCGCTGCGCATTGTTCTCGCCGTACAGCGTGGCCTGGCCGCGGAACACGGTGACGTCGGTGGTGTGGCCGTCGCGGTCGATGTCGACGCGGAAGGTGCCTGGCTGGGTGATCACCAGCGCGGCGGTGGGCGTGTCGATCTCGTAGCTCTCGCCTTCGCCGAGATTGCGCACGGCGAGGTTGAGCGTGCCCTGGGTCAGTTCCACCTGGGCGACCTGATCGTTCAGATCGAGCAGGCCGAAGTCGGTGTTCTGCGCCATGCGCAGGCTGCCGCCGCCGAGCTCGAGCTCCGCGCGGCCGTCGGCACCGGTGGACAGGCGGTCGCCGCTGGTGAGCGGGCGGTTGAGGCTGGCGTCGCTCCAGTCCTGCGTGCCGGAGGGGAGCATGCCGAGGTCGCCGGACTGATAGGAAAGCCGGGCGACGCGCGACGGCGGATCGCCGGCGTCGCTGTCGGGTGGCTGCGACTGGGCCTGGACCAGGCCGGCCGCGCACCACAACGGCGCCAATAAGAGCAGCGCCGCCGCGGCGCGCGGCCAGGCGCGTGTCATGAAGGAAGAGGGAAGACGCATGACGTTCTCCAGAGCGTTGCGCGTTGATGACGTCCGTAAAAACGCATGGGATGGCCGGACGCCGACGGCCCGATTATGTGCATGCCGCGATGCGCGCCGTGCGCAAGGAATTCGTTTAGCCCGCAGAGCGATTCAGCCGGCCGCCATCTGTGGTTCACCGCGCGTTAGGACGCGGCCGCCGGGCGCCCGCCGCCGGGTTGTTCCCAAGCGCACGGCTCCCGGTTACCATCCGCCGTCGTTGCGGGTGTAGCTCAATGGTAGAGCTGTAGCTTCCCAAGCTACTGACGAGGGTTCGATTCCCTTCACCCGCTCCATTCCCGCCCTCGCCCCACCGAGCCCCCTCTCCCGAATCAGTGCGCTGAAGATGGCGGATGTGATCACACTCGGCTGGCGGGAGCGCCTGGCATTGCCGGACCTCGGCATTCACTCGCTCAAGGTCAAGCTCGACACCGGCGCGCGCAGCAGCGCGCTGCACGTGGAAGAACTGGAAACCTTCGAACGCGATGGCGCCACCTGGCTGCGCTTCGTCGTGCGCACCGGTCGCGGTCATCGCGTCGGGCGGCTGTGCGAGGCGCCGGCGCACGACCGGCGCGTGGTCATCGATACCGGCGGCAAGCGCACCGAACGCTGGTTCATCCGCACCGGCCTGGTACTGGCCGGGCGCAGCTTCAACGTCGACGTCAATCTGACCGATCGGCGGCATATGCTGTTTCCCATGTTGCTGGGACGCACGGCGCTGCACGGGCGCTTCGCGGTGGACCCGGCCCTCTCCTACACCCAACCGCGCCATCCCCTCGCGGCCACGGATGTCCCATGAAGATCGCCATCCTCTCGCGCAATTCCCGCCTGTATTCCACCCAGCGCCTGGTCGAGGTGGCGCGCGAGCGCGGCCACGTGGTGCGCGTGCTCGACCCGCTGCGCTGCTACGTGCGCATCGCGCCCGGCGACGTGGCGATCCGCTACAAGGGCAAGCCGCTGAAGGACATCGACGCGGTGATCCCGCGCATCGGTACCACCAGCACCTTCTACGGCACCGCGGTGCTGCGCCAGCTGGAGATGATGGGCGTGTACACGCCCAACCCGTCCGACGCCGTGCTGCGCGCGCGCGACAAGCTGCGCGCGCTGCAGATCCTGGCCTCGCAGGGCCTGGACATGCCGGTGACGGTGTTCGGCGACAACCCCGACGACACCGCCGACGTGCTGGCCATGCTGGGCGACCCGCCGCACGTCATCAAGCTCAACGAAGGCAGCCAGGGCACCGGCGTGGTGCTGGCGGAAAAGCGCAGCGCCTCGCAGAGCGTGATCGAGGCCTTCCGCGGCCTATACGCCAACTTCCTGGTGCAGGAGTTCATCGGCGAAGCCAACGGCAGCGACCTGCGTTGCTTCGTGGTCGGCAACAAGGTGGTGGCGGCGATGCAGCGCGACGCCAGCCCCGGCGACTTCCGCGCCAACCTGCATCGCGGCGGCAGCGCGCAGGCGGCCACGCTCAGCGCCGAAGAACGGCAGATCTCGATCCGCGCGGCCAAGGCGCTGGGCTTAGGCATTGCCGGCGTCGACCTGCTGCGTTCCAAGCGCGGCCCGCTCATTCTCGAAGTGAATGCGTCGCCCGGACTGGAAGGCATCGAAGCGGCGACGGGCGTCGACGTGTCGGCGCACATCATCAAGCACCTCGAGCAGCATCAGCGGAAAGCCGCCGCCCGCTGAACGGTTAACGGTGGCCTCAGTACGGGTTAACCACACCGTAACTCCACCGCCCCTATAAAGGTCCCACTGCAATTTGCTTGGCACTTCAACCGCTATGGTCTAGTGACAGCAGATTACGGTATCGGGGCAGTAGCTTGGGCCCGGATGGAGCGGCTTCCCGCCGCGCCTCCGGGCCTTTTCTTTTGGGCCGGATTCGCGGCCGCGCAAAAGATTGCAGCCTGCTGCCGGCTTCGCGCCCACCTTCCCCGGCGCAAATTGTTAAGCTTGCCGCCATGGCCGGACCCAAACCGGCGGCGACACGGAGTGGCGTATGCGCGTACTGGTGATCGAAGACAACAGCGATATCGCGACGAATATCGGCGATTACCTGGAGGATCGCGGCCATGTGGTCGATTTCGCCGGCGACGGCGTGACCGGCCTGCATCTGGCGGTAGTGAACGAATTCGACGTGATCGTGCTGGACCTGACCCTGCCCGGCATGGACGGCCTGGATGTGGCGCGCAAGCTCCGCCACGAGGCGCACAAGCAGACCCCGGTGCTGATGCTCACCGCGCGCGACGCGCTGGAGCAGAAGCTCACCGGCTTCGAGTCCGGCGCCGACGACTACATGACCAAGCCGTTCGCCCTGCAGGAACTGGCCGCCCGCCTGGAAGTGCTGGCGCGCCGCGGCAAGGGCCCGCAGAGCCGCGTGCTGAAAGTGGCCGACCTCACCTACAACCTGGACACGCTCACCGTCACCCGCGACAGCAAGTCGATCCAGCTCAACCCGATCGGCCTGAAGCTGCTGCAGGCGCTGATGGAAGCCAGTCCTTCGGTGGTCACCCGCCAGGATCTGGAACAGCGCGTGTGGGGCGAGGAACTGCCCGACAGCGACAGCCTGCGCGTGCATATCCACGGCCTGCGCGCGGCGATCGACAAACCTTTTGACAAGCCGCTGATCCACACGCGGCACGGTATCGGATATCGCATGGTCGACCCGGATGCGGTCCAGACGTAAGCTTCGTTTTCGCCTGGTCCTGAGCTTCGCGCTGTTCGGGTTCGGCCTCAGCGCCCTGTTTGCCTTCGCGGCGCTCAACATCCGCGAGCGCGTCGAGAACCAGCTCATCACCTCGGCCTTGCAGGACGAGGTGGACCGCCTCAACGAACAAGTCCTGGCCCACCCGGACCGGGCGCCTGCGTTCGAAATCATCAAGGCGGCTTCCTGGAGCGACCGCACCATCTATAAGGCGCCGCTGTCCTGGCAAAGCCTGGATACCGGCGTGCACGACCTGTTCGAGACCGGCCCGGACGGCAAGCCGCACCACTACAAGCTGGCCGTGCGCCGCAAGGACGGCGTGATCAGCTTCGTGCAGTACGACGTCTCGCGCGACGAACTGGGCAAGCGCCAGCTGCTCACCGCGGTGCTCGCCGCGGTGTTCCTGTTCGGCCTGATCTCGCTGGCGCTGGGGCTGTGGCTGTCGCGCAAGGTGCTCAAGCCGGTGAGCGAACTGGCGCAGCGCCTGCGCGAGTTCCGCAAGAACGGCAAGGCCGAGCCGCTGGCCCCGCATTTCGCCGACGACGAAGTGGGCGAGCTGGCGCTGGCGCTGGACGAATACGCCAACCGCCTGACCTCGATGGTGGAGCGCGACCGCGAATTCAATTCCGACGTGAGCCACGAGCTGCGCACGCCGCTGGCGGTGATCGCCAGCACCACGGAACTGCTGCAGGGTTCGCCCGATCTCACCGACAAGCTGCGCGAACGCCTGAAGCGCATCGAGCGCGCCTCGCGCCAGGCCACCGAACTGATCGAAGCGCTGCTGCTGCTGTCGCGCGCCGAACGCCGCGGCCCCACCCGCGGCGAGACCACCGAAGTGGCCAAGGTCGCCTCCGACGTGATCGAAAGCCAGCGTCCGCAGATGCGCGACAAGCCGCTGAACGTGGAGCTGGTGGTGAACGGCGGTCTGAGCATCAATGCGCCGGCTTCGGTGCTGTCGGTGGCGCTCACCAACCTGATCGGCAACGCCATCAAGTACACGCTGGAAGGCCAGGTCACGGTGAAGGTCGAGAAGGACCGCATCGAAGTGATCGACACCGGCCCCGGTATCAAGCCCGAAGACGCCGAGCGCCTGTTCCAGCGCGGCGTGCGCGGCGAAGGCGCGGGCGGCAGCGGCGCGGGGCTGGGCCTGGCGATCGTGCGGCGGCTGTGCGAGCTGTATGGCTGGGACGTGTCGATGCGTCCGCGCCCGGATACCAACGGGGCGATTGCCTGCATCGTGTTTCAATGACGTGGCACCTCGGCATGATTATCAAGTCATGCCGATCCGCTATTTCACATTAGTGAATTGACGGCCGTTTCATGATTGGCCTGTTAATGCCGGAAGATAATCTGCGCATTGACGCGATTTTCATGCGTTGAAATAGTCTGCATTAACCCCGCGCTTCGTTGACATATCCTTCGCCATTAATTTCTCATTTTCCCGGCAAACTCGTGCTGCGCCGCACAAGCTGTGATGCAAAGCACATTTTCCCCGGTGGACAAGCTCCCGTTCAGGCATGGACACTCCAAGCCGGGAACAGGGTAGGGGAAAAGTCTTAGCGTATTTTCCAATACGTCATGCGGAATCCCCCATTCCGTCTCCCGTGTCACCCAGCAGATCCGTCACGGCTCATCCCGGCAGGTTGCGATGCCGGTGCCGGTAGCCGTCTGCGTCATAAAAATCGATGGCACGCGACATTTTGAAACATGGCCGTCTTGGCCGTGGCGGACCCTTTCGGTCGCGATTATCCGATATTTCAAATGCATTACCTGGGCGATTAACGCCGACTGACGTGTGCCTGCTTTTCATGCTGCAACGGATCGTGTGGCTGAGCGGGCCGCAGGGGGAAAAACCATGAGTGATGTGCGCGACGACGTGCTGCTGCCTTTGACCACCGCCCAGCGCGGCCTGTGGATGAATCACAAGATCGGCGGCGACGGCGCGATCATGAATATCGCCGAGGCGGTGGATATCCGCGGCCCGGTGCAGCCGCCGCTGTTCCGCCAGGCGCTGTACCGCCTCGTCTACGAAGCCGAAATGATGCGCGCCAACGTGATCGAGCGCGACGGCAAGCCGCTGCTGGTGGTGCGCCAGGTCTACGGCGGCCAGTTTCCCTATTTCGACATGAGCGCCGAAGCCGATCCGCGCGCGGCCGCCGAGGCGTGGATGCACGAGGAGTACTCGCGCAACCCGGATCTCGAACACGACCCGCTGTGGGTCAGCGTGCTGTTCAAGCTCGCCGGCGATCACTACGTCTGGTACCAGCGCGCGCACCACATCGTGCTGGACGGCTACGGCGGCGGCCTGCTCGCGCGGCGCCTGGCCGAGCTGTACACCGCCCTGGTGCAGGGCAGTGAACCGCCGCCGTGCGAGTTCGCGCCCGCCGCCACCGCCAGCGCGCTGGAAAGCGCGTATCGCGAGTCGGACCGCTTCCGCCGCGACCGCGACTACTGGAAGGAACTGCTCGCCGACCTGCCCGAAGCGGTCACGCTGTCGCGCCGCCAGCATCGCCCCGGCCTGGCCGACAGCCTGTGCCGCAGCACGGCGATCCTGCCGCCGGAAACCTCGCGCCGCCTGGCCGAACTGGGCAAAGCCACCGGCGCCAGCCTGCCGCAGGTGCTGATCGGCCTGGTGGCGGCGTACTACCACCGCGTCACCGGCGCGGAAGACCTGGTGTTCGGCATGCCGGTGACGGCGCGGCTTAACGCCGAGGCGCGCCGCATGCCGGGCATCTTCGCCAACGTGGTGCCGATCCGCCTGCAGTTCAGCGCGGAGCTCACCGCCGGCGGCCTGTTCGAACAGGTCTCGCGCGCCGTGCGGCAGACGCTGCGCCACCAGCAATACCGCTACGAAGACCTGCGCCGCGACCTGGGCCTGGTCGGGCAGGGCCGTGCCGTGGCCTGGCTGGGCATCAATATCGAGCCGTTCGATTACCAGCTCGACTTCGCCGGCGCGGGCACTTCTTCGCACAACATGTCCAACAGTTCGGCGGAAGACCTGATGGTCTTCGTCTACGACCGCGGCACCGATGCCGGCCTGCGCATCGACCTCGACGCCAACCCGCTGCTATACGACATGGACGAACTGGACGAACATCGCCGCCGCCTGTGCCGCCTGATCGAAGGCGTGCTGGCCGAACCCGAGGCGCGCCTGCGCGACATCGACCTGCTCGGCGACGAAGAACGCCACCGCCTGCTGATGGCCTGGAACGACACCGCCGCGCCGGTCGAACTGAGCGGCCTGCCCGCGCACGTGGCGCAGCAGGCGGCGCTGCGGCCGGATGCGCCGGCGGTGATCGCGGGCGACACCGTGCTGAGCTACCGCGAACTGCACCGGCGCAGCGTGGCGCAGGCGCGGCAGCTGATCGACGACGGCGTCGCGCCCGGCGACATCGTGGCCGTGGCCCTGCCGCGCAACGAGCAGCTGCTGATCGCGCTGCTGGCGATCATGCGCGCCGGCGCCACGTATCTGCCGATCGACCCGGACGGCCCGGCCGAACGCACCGCACTGCTGCTGGACGATGCCGCGCCGATCGCGCTGATCGCCACCCGCGCCATCCACGAGCGCCTGCCCATGGGCGGCGGCATGCAGCTGCTGCCGGAACAGCTCGATGTTCCTGCGCTGGAAGCCGCGCACGAGCCGGACCTGAGCCATCCCGACGGCGTCGCCTACGTGCTCTACACCTCCGGCTCTACCGGCCGCCCCAAGGGCGTGGAAGTCACCCACCGCAATCTCGCCAACTTCCTGCAGGGCATGGCGCGGCTGCTGGAACCCGCACCGGGCCATCGCTTCCTCGCCGTCACCACGGTGATCTTCGATATCGCGGGGCTGGAGCTGTACCTGCCACTTACCGCCGGGGCCTGCGTGGTGATGGCCGGCAGCGGCGCCGCGCAGCAGCCGGTGGAACTGGCGCGGCTGATCCGCGCCAGCGGCGTCACCCATGTGCAGGCGACACCGTCGCTGTGGCGCATCCTGCTGGGCAGCGCGGAAACGCAGCTGGATCACGTGCACGCCATGGTGGGCGGCGAGGCGCTGGGCGCGGAACTCGCAGCGCGGCTCAAGGCCGCGGCCGCGCGGGTGACGCAGTTCTACGGCCCCACCGAAACCACGGTGTGGTCCACAGCCTACGAGCTGGAAGTGATCGGCTCCGGCATTCCGCCGATCGGCCGCCCCATCCTCAACACGCGTCTGTACGTGCTCGATGCCGCGCGGCGGCCGGTGGTAACCGGCGCGACCGGCGAGCTGTATATCGGCGGCGCGGGCGTAGCCAAGGGCTATCTGCATCGCCCGCAGCTCACCGAGGAACGCTTCCCCGCCGACCCCTTCGCCGCCGACGGCAGCCGCATGTACGCCACTGGCGACCTGGTGCGCTGGCGCGACGACGGCCTGCTCGAATTCATCGGGCGCGCCGACAGCCAAGTGAAGATCCGCGGCCACCGCATCGAGCTGGGCGAGGTCGAGAACCTGCTGACCCAGCACACCGGCATCGCCGCGGCGGCGGTCACCACCTTCCGCGATGCGAACGGCAGTCTCGCCGTGGCCGCCTACGTGGTGGCGCGCGAAGCTGCCGCCTTCGATCCCGACCAGTTGCGCGTGTTCCTCGCGCGCCGCCTGCCGGAGCCCGCGCTGCCGTCCAGCTTCACCCTGCTGGATGCGCTGCCGCTGACGCCGAACGGCAAGCTCGATCGCCGCGCGCTGCCGGCGCCGGACCGTATCGCTCGCGCCGCGTTCGTGGAGCCTTCCACGCCGGTCGAGCGCAAGCTGGCGGAACTCTGGCAGCGCCTGCTGCGCATCGAACGCGTCGGCCTGCACGACAACTTCTTCGAGCTCGGCGGCGATTCGCTCACCGCGGCGGAGATGGCGGTGGGTTTCCCGGCGGAGTTCGGCGTGGAGCTGCCGCTGGGCAGCCTGTTCGAAGCGCCGACGGTGGCCAACCTGGCGGCCTTCGTCGACCGCCTCGGCGGCGAGAGCGACGATCCGCTCGGCGAGGTGATCGTGCTGCGCGCGCCGCCGCGGCTGCGCGAAGTAGGCAAGGCGCCGGCGCGGCCGTTGTTCTGCATCCATCCGATGATGGGCCTGAGCCTGGGCTTCTCCGCGCTGCTGCGGCATCTCGACCCGGCTGTCCCGGTATATGGCCTGCAGTCGCGCGGCCTGCGCGGCGATCTGCGCCTGCCCGGCAGCATCGAGGAAGTGGCGGCGGATTATCTGGCGCAGATCCGGCGCATCCAGCCGGAGGGGCCGTACCGCCTGGTCGGGCGTTCGATGGGCGGCCTGATCGGCCACGCCATCGCCGAGCAGTTGCTGGCGATGGGCGAGCGCGTCGAACTGCTGGCGATGATCGACAGCTATCTGTTCACCGCCGGCGAGCGCTCGCGCCCGCGCGAGGAAGCCAAAGAAGTGCGCGCCGCGCTGAACTTCCTCGGCCTGCACCAGCATGCCGGCGAAGACGCCCCGCAGACGCTGAAGGAGCTGGCCTCGCTGCTGCTGCACAGCTACAACGCGCGCTCGATCCCGCTGGTGCAGGAGATCATCAAGAGCCACCCGCAATTCATCGAGCATCTGTTCGCGGTGATGCGCAACAACCTGGAGCTGGCGCGCCAATACACGCCGCGCCGGATCAACCTGGACCTGCTGTTCTTCCACGCCACCGAGCGCGAGGGCGACCTGGACGGCATCCTCGACCACCGCCCCTCGGCCTGGCGGCCATTCATCGGCTGGCGCATCGAAGTGCAGGAATTGGCCTGCCATCACGAGGCGGTGCTGGAGCAGGCGCCGGCGGAGACCATCGGCACGGTGCTGCGCCACCGCCTGTTCGATATCCCGGACGAACGCGCCGGCACCGCGCCGCCGCTGGCGCCGCAGCCGGGGCTGGCCGCCGCATGAGCGCGCCCAAGCCGATCGTCATCTTCACCATCGGCACGCAGGGCGACGTGCGGCCCTGCGTGGCGCTGGGGCAGGGGCTGCAGCGCGCGGGTTATCCGGTGCGCATCGCCACCAGCGGCAATTTCGAGCCGCTGGTGCGCGAAGCGGGCCTGGAGTTCTTTCCGCTCACCGCCGATTTCCAGGCCATGCTGGAAGCCGACCGCAGCATCGCCGAGCAGGGCCTCAACCTGCGCGCGATGGCGCGCATCTTCCGCCAGCGCTATGCGCTGTGGGCCGAGCACTGGGCCGAGGAGGGCATGGCGGCGAGCGAAGGCGCGGGCCTGCTGATCGGCGTGAGCAACAGCACCTTGCTGGCCAAGGCGCTGTCGGAGCGGCGCGGCGTGCCGTTCGCCATTGCGCGCCTGCAGCCGCTGACGCCCTCGCGCCTGCTGCCGCCGATGGTGCTGAGCGGTTCGCGCGACCGCCTGCCCGGCCCGGTGAGTCTGGCCGCGCATCATCTGCTGTGGCTGCTGGTGTGGCATGTGATGCGGCCGGCGATCAACGACATCGTGCGGCCGCGGCTGGGCTTGCCGCGCTATCCCTGGCATGGCCCTTATCTCGGCCGCCATGCGCTGGACGAGAAGGTGATCAACGGTTTCAGCCGCCAGGTGCTGCCGCGGCCGGCGGACTGGCCCGACAGCTCGCAGGTCACCGGCTACTGGTTCTTCGATCCGCCGGCGTGGGCGCCACCGGTGGAACTTGCAGAGTTTCTCTCCGCCGGTCCCAAGCCGGTCTATATCGGCTTCGGCAGCATGGTGAGCAGCCGCGCCGCCGAGTTCACCCGCATCGTGCTGGACGGCGTGCGCAAGAGCGGCCGCCGCGCGGTGCTGGCGGCGGGCTGGGGCGGGCTGGAGATCGCCGAAGGCGCGCTGGACGGGCAGATCTACGGCCTGCGCCAGGCGCCGCACGACTGGCTGTTTCCGCGCATGGCCGGCGCCGTGCATCACGGCGGCGCGGGCACCACGGCAGCGGCGGCGCGCGCCGGCATTCCCGCGGCGGTGGTGCCGTTCTACGGCGACCAGCCGTTCTGGGCGCGCTGCCTGCAGCGCCGTGGCGTGGCGCCCGCCGCACTGGACCGGCGCAGCTTGAACGCCGATGCGTTGGCCGCGGCGCTCACCGCGATGGAGCAGCCAGAGATGCTGCGCGAAGCCGAAGCACTGGGCCGCGCGATCCGCGCCGAAGACGGTGTGGGCGAAGCGCTGCGGCATCTGCGGCGCTGGGGCTTGCTGGGTGAGGTTGAAATGATGGAGACCGCGATGGAACCGCAGCGGAGCGTGGCATGAGCGCGCGCCGGCCGTTCGCACTGTTCGAGCGCGGCATGTACCTGGACGGACAGCGCGCGGTGGCGCTGGTGCTGCCCGCCACGCTATCCGGCACGCTCGACGAGCCACGCCTGCGCCTGGCGCTGGAGCGTGTGCAGGCGCGGCACGCCGTGCTGCAAAGCCTGGTGGAGCACGCTGCCGATGGACGCCCGTGGTTCGTGCAGCAGGACGCGCCGCCGCCGATCGCGCTGCGCATCGTCGAACGGCAGGGCGATGACGACTGGCAGGAGCAGGCGCGGCTGGAATGCGAGCGCCTGTTCGATGGCGCGCGCGAGCCGCTGATCCGCATGGTCTGGCTGCGCGGCGCCGGGCGCAGCGATCTGCTGCTGAGTTGCCATCACTGCATCTGCGACGGGTTGTCGGCGGTGAATCTGCTGCGCGACATCCTTACCGTGTGCGGCCGCCCCGACGCCAGGCTGGGGCCGCGCTTCGAGCTGCAGGGCAGCGCCGACGTGGTGCCGCCGGAAGCGCAGCGCAATCGCTGGCTGCAGCGGCGCGCGCGCCTGAAGGCCGCGCTGTTCGGCGCCTTTATCCGTACGCGGCGCATCGGCGCGCCGGTAAGTTATGGCGCCGCCTATACGCAGCGCTGGTCGATCGAGCCGGTGGCGGTGCAGGCGCTGGTGCGGCGGGCGAAGGACGCCGAGGTCGGCGTGTTCGCGGCGCTGTGCACAGCTTTCATGCTGGCCTGCTGGTCGGTGCGCGGCATCCGCGGCGTGGAGAAGTTTGTCGCCCCGGTCGATGCGCGCCGCTATCTGCCGGCGTTGCAGGGTGGTGCCTTGTTCACCATGGCGCCGACCGTGCGGCTGACATTCGGCGGGCGCAAGTCGCGCGATGCGGATTTCTGGGTGCTGGCGCGTGCGCTGCACGAGGATATGCGGCGGCAGATCGACCGCCTCGGGCCGGCGGTGTACGAACAATTGCTGGGACTCGAACGGCTGCATCCGCTGTTCGACCAGCTGCTCGCGTGGTCGCGTTCGAAGCGCAGCGGCGGCGGTGTGTCGCTTTCTTACCTGGGCCGTCTGGACGACTCCTCGCGCGACGAAGGCGGCGTCCGCCTGGAGGCGATCCACGCGCCGTCGGCCCTGCTCGAACCCACGCCGGCCAGCCTGATCACCATCGTCGGCTTCGCCGAGCGCCTGGACCTCGCCTTTATCTCCGACGAAAGCTCGCTGCCCAGCGCGCAGGCCGCGCAGATCCGCCAGTTGGCGATGGAGTTGCTGCAGGCGGCTTCGGCCCTGCCTGCCCCGGCCGCCGCCGGCCTGTCCGCTCCCGTACCCGTGGAAAGCCCCGTGGAAAGCGTATGAAAAGCTATGGCGTGATCTTCGTGCTGTACCACCCCAGCGAGGCCTTTCTGCGCAACCTGGAGAAAGCGGCGGCGTTGGGGCAGAACGTAGTGGCGATCGACAACTCGCCGCAACCGGATCTGGCCCTGTACGAAGTGCTGCAGCGGCAGGGTTGCACGGTGCTCCACAACGCCAATCGCGGTGGCCTGGCCGGCGCCTACAACCGCGGCGCGGAGCTGCTGCTCGAACGCGGTTGCGAGGTGATCTTCCTGCTCGACCAGGATTCTGACATCGGCGACGACTTCTTCGCCGCGATGATGCAGGCCTGCGAGCGCGAACAGGGCGAGGCCTTCATCCTCGGGCCGAAGATCTACGAGATCAATCTGGAAAAGTTCATGGTGGTGATGCCACCGGGACGTCGCTGGCCGAAGCCGCAGAAGATGCGCGAGCCGAACGAAGGCGTGTTCGACACCTTGTTCGTGATCTCGTCCGGCTCGGCGGTTTCCGCGCAGGCATACCGCCAGCTCGGCGCGTTCCGCGAGGATTTCTTTATCGAGTACATCGACATCGAATACGGCCTGCGTGCGAACACGCTGGGTGTGCCGGTGCGCATGAATGCGGCGGTGACGATGCGCCAGACCACCGGGCAGATCGAACGCCACGGCCGCCTGTTCACCACCAACCACGCGGCGTGGCGCCGCTACTACGGTGCGCGCAACGGCGTTTACACGCTGCGCTTGTATCGCGCGCATTGGGGGCTGCATTGGCTGGGCGGACTGCTCGCGCTGCACCAGGCGTTCAACGTGCTGCTGTTCGAGCCGCAGAAGCTGCGCAAGGTGCTGGCGATTGCCTGCGGTTACGTCGACGGGCGCCGTGGCCGGCTGGGTACGTTCGAAAGCCTGCATCCGCGCATCGCCGCGTTCTGCAAGAAAGAGCCGGCGCGCGGCAACGCGCTTGCCGGCGCTGCGGCCGTCGCGACGGAGCAGGCGCCATGATGCGCAAGCTCACCACCATCGAGCGGCTGATCGACGGCAATATCACCTACCGCCTCACTATCGAAGGCGCGCTGCCGGTCGAACGCCTGCGCGCGGCGCTGGACCGCGTGCAGCGCAAGCATCCGGCGCTGCGCATGCTGCTGCGCGAGGAAAGCGACGGCTTGTACTACGCGCTGGACGCGGCCGGCCCGGTGCCGCTGCGTGTGGCGATCTGCACCTCCGAGCAAGTGCTGGCCGGCGAGATTGCGCGCGAGGAAGCCAGCGTCTTCGCAGCCGACGAACCGCTGCTGCGCGTGGCCTGGTTGCGCACGGCGCGCGGCGGCGTGCTTTTGATCACCACCGCGCACCGTATCTGCGATGGCATGAGCATCCTCACCCTGGCGCGCGAACTGCTGGCGGGTCTGCACGGCGATGCGCCGCTGCTGCCGTATGCGCCGATCAGTCCGCTGGACGTTGCCGCTCCGCCGGGTGGCGCGGAAGAGCGCAAGCAGCGCATGGTCGCCGCGGTGATCAATGGGCTGATCGCGGTGGTTCCGTCGTCGCGCCGGCCGCCGCGCCACGACACCTTGCGGCGGGAATGGCATGTGGATGCGGGGCTGACCGCGGTGCTCAAGCATCGCTGCCGGGTCGAGCAGGTGTCGATGCATGCGGCCTTGCTGGCGATCCTCGACCTGGCCTTGCAGTCGGCGCTGGGCAAGCGTGCACCGACGCGTATCGACAACCCGATCGACGCGCGCCGCGGCCGGCTGGCGCAGCTGAAGGACGACATGCTGTTCTTCGGCGGCGGCAGCTTCAAGATCGAAGTGGGGCGCGAGCGCGGCGCGGATCTGTGGGAGCGGGCGCGCGACATCTATCGCGAGATGGCCGGCAAGATGGAGCAGGAACTGCTGGCGATTCCCGGCAAGTACCGCTTCTGCGAGATGCTGAAGCCGCCGTCGGAGCACAAGTTGAACTCCATCGTGCGGCTGGGCGATGCGCTCAGCCGCAATGGCAACTGGAACCAGTTTTCCTTTTCCAACCTGGGGCCGATCGATCTGCTGGAGGCGCAGGCGCCATTCCGGCTGGAGGACTTCACCTTGTCGGTGCGCTCCTTCGGCGTGCGTCCGCTGGGCCTGGTGGCGTTCGCGCTGCACGGGCGGCTGCGCTTCGTGTTCATCGGCGAGGAGCAGTGCATGAGCGCAGCGCAGGTGGATGCGCTGGAGCAGGCGTTCATGGGGGTGTTGCGGGAGCAGGCGACGCATCGCAGGCGCGGCGTCGAGCCGGTGGAGGCATTGGCTGCGGAGTAGGTTGGGGTGAGCCGAAGGCGAACCCCAACGAAGCTGGATCGCATCCGAGGTGTTGGGGTTCGCTGCGCTCACCCCAACCTACGCAGGCTGTGTCGCTATGCCGGTTACACCGGCTCCAGCCAACCCCACTGGTCGTTGGTCTTGCCATTGAACAGCCCGAAGAACAGCTCCTGCATCCGGCGCGTGACGCGGCCGGCCTTGCCCGAGCCGATCTTCTTGCCGTCGACCGAGCGGATCGGGGTGATCTCCGCGGCGGTGCCGCACATCAGCAGCTCGTCGCACAAGTACAGGTACTCGCGGGGGATGTCGCGCTCGATCACTTCGATGCCGTCTTCGCGCGCCAGCGTCATCAGCGTGTGGCGGGTGATGCCGGTGAGGATCGAGGCGCTGGCCGGCGTGGTGTGCAGCACGCCGTCGAACACCAGGAACAGGTTCTCGCCCGCGCCTTCGCTGAGCAGGCCGGTATTGGCCAGCGCGATGCCTTCGCCAAAGCCCAGGCGGCGCGCTTCACGCGCGATCAGCTGGCCGGAGAGGTAATTGCCGCCGGCCTTGGCGCCGGCCGGAATGGTGTTCGGCGCGAAGCGCTGCCAGCTCGACACGCAGGCGTCGATGCCGCTTTCCAGCGCTTCCGGCCCGAGATACGGACCCATCGGCCACGCGGCCACCGCCACGTCGATCGGCGTTTCCGCCGACAAGCCGAAGCCGCCGAGGCCGCGGTAGGCGACAGGACGCAGATACGCGGCGCCCAGGCCGTTCTTCTTGATCACGTCACGGCAGGCCGCGGCGATCTCGTCCTGCGAATAGGGCAGCACCATGTCGTAGATCTTGGCCGACTGGTACAGGCGCTTGAGATGGTCGGTGAGGCGGAAGATCGCGGCGCCGTCCGGCGTGGCGTAGCTGCGGATGCCCTCGAACACCGACGAGCCGTAATGCAGCGCGTGCGACATCACATGCGTGGTGGCCTCGCGCCAGGGCTTGATCTGGCCGTTCTGCCAGATCCATTCGGGATACTGCTGCGCCATGTCGATTCTCCGAAAAATGAGCGACATGATAACCGCTGCCGGGCGGCCTCATCTTTCAGCCGCCTTGCAGGGGTTCAAGCGCTCGTTCGAATCGCGGCGATGCGCGGCTCAGCCGGCGCTGCGCAGCCACAGGCAGCCGGAGCGGCGCACGATGTCGAAGCGCGTTTCCTTCGGCTCGCCGCTGGCGTCGTCCGAGGCGGTGTGCACCACCAGCTGGTGCTCCTGCGGCGCGGGATGTTCGGCGGGCGGCGCATCGGGATCGTTGCCGCCGGCCTGCTCGGCCGCGTTCTGTTCGCCGAAATCCAGCAGCGGGCGTTTCATCAGCGCACCCAGCGAGCGGATGTCGGACACCACCGCATTGCGCCCCGCGCCTTCCCACAGCATCAGGCCGGCGAGGCGGTTGGGATCGCGCGTGGCGAAGGCGTCGGTGACGCTCTGGCGCAGCTCGGCCACGCTGGTGGCGCACAGGATCGGCGGCGGCGCGGAGGGCACCGGCGCGTTAGGCGCGGGAGCGGCGGATTTCGGCGCGGCCTGCACCGGCGTGGCCTTCAGCGCGGCGCAGGGCTGGTCGGTGAACAGCGGATTGCCGTCGGGGCCGATGCAGCGGTGCACGCCCTCCTGCGCGTTGGCGGGAGCGGGCAGCAGCCAGAGGGAGAGGAACAGTGCGGAAGCAACAAGGAAGAGACGCATGCCGCGCAGGATAACCCGCGCGGCCTGACTGAAAGCTCGACCTGCCTCTTAAATCGACAGCCGCTCCAGCACCGACTGCGTCGCCTTGGCGCGGTTGAGCGTGTAGAAGTGCAGGCCCGGCGCACCGCCGTCCAGCAGGCGCTGGCACAGCTGCGCCACTACGTCGGCGGCCAGTTCGCGGATCGATTCGGCATCGTCGCCGTGCGCCTGCATGCGCTTGGCGATCCAGCGCGGGATCTCCGCGCCGCAGGCGTCGGAGAAACGCTTGAGCTGGGAGAAATTGCCGATCGGCATGATGCCCGGCACCACCGGCACGTCCACGCCAAGGCGGCGCACGTCGTCGAGGAAACGGAAGTAGGCGTCGGCGTTGTAGAAGTACTGGGTGATCGCGCCATTGGCGCCGGCGTCGACCTTGCTCTTGAAGTGGCGCAGGTCGGCCAGCGCGTCGTCGGCCTGCGGATGGGTTTCCGGATAGGCGGCCACTTCGATATGGAAATGCTCGCCGCTGTGCTGGCGGATAAAGCCGACCAGCTCGGCCGCATAGCGGAAGTCGCCGGGCGAGGCCATGCCCGAGGGCAGATCGCCGCGCAGCGCCACGATGCGGCGGTAGCCGGCAGCGCGGTAGCCGTCCAGCAGCTCGGCGATCTCGGCGCGGGTGCCGCCCATGCAGGACAGGTGCGGCGCCACGTCCAGGCCGTGCTCGCGGTGCAGGCGCGCCACCGTCTCGCCGGTGTAGCTGAGGGTGGAGCCGCCGGCGCCGAAGGTCACCGAGACGTAGTCCGGCCCGCGCCCCTTGAGCAGGCGGGCGGTGCGGTCGAGCTGGTCGCGCTGCTCGTCGGTCTTGGGCGGGAAGAATTCGAAGCTGATGGCCGGCATCGTCGGACTCTCGGGTAGGAATGGCGGGGAGTATATATCTCTTGGTCGCGATGAAGCGATATATGTGAATCAATCTTCCACGGGTGAAGCCCTTCTCCCTCCGGGAGAAGGTGCCGGCAGGCGGATGAGGGTACGGGCGGAGCGGTGCGCCTCGCTCCGCCCGCACCCTCACCCCAACCCCTCTCCCGGAGGGAGAGGGGCTAAAAGCCAAGGCACAAAAAAAGCGCGCGGTTTGCACCGCGCGCCTTTCGTTCCCGCTGGACCGCCGCTCAGTAGCGGTAGTGGTCCGGCTTGTACGGGCCTTCCACCGGCACGCCGATGTAGGCGGCCTGATCCGCGGTCAGCTTGGTCAGCTTCACGCCGATCTGCTCCAGGTGCAGGCGGGCGACTTCCTCGTCCAGCTGCTTGGGCAGGCGGTAGACGGTCTTCTCGTAGACGTCCTTGTTCTTCCACAGGTCCAGCTGCGCCAGCGTCTGGTTGGAGAAGCTGTTGGACATCACGAAGCTCGGATGGCCGTGGGCGCAGCCGAGGTTCACCAGGCGGCCTTCGGCCAGCATGTAGATGCTGTGGCCGCCGCTCTTACTTTGCGTGGCGGCGAAGGTGTAGCGGTCGACCTGCGGCTTGATGGTCTCGCGCGACACGTCCTTGGCGCCGTTCAGGCGGTCGATCTGGATCTCGTTGTCGAAGTGGCCGATGTTGCAGACCAGGGCGTTGTTCTTCATCGCCGCCATGTGCTCCAGCGTGATGATGTCCTTGTTGCCGGTGGTGGTGACGTAGATGTCGGCCATGCCGAGCGTGTCTTCCACGGTGGTGACCTGGAAGCCTTCCATCGCCGCCTGCAGGGCGTTGATCGGGTCGATCTCGGTGACGATCACGCGCGCGCCGAAGCCCTTCAGCGAGTGCGCGCAGCCCTTGCCCACGTCGCCGTAGCCGCACACCACGGCGACCTTGCCGGCGACCATCAGGTCGGTGGCGCGCTTGATGCCGTCGGCCAGCGACTCGCGGCAGCCGTACAGGTTGTCGAACTTGCTCTTGGTGACCGAGTCGTTGACGTTGATCGCCGGCACCAGCAGCTTGCCCGCTTCCATCATCTGATACAGGCGGTGCACGCCGGTGGTGGTCTCCTCGGAGACGCCCTTCCAGTCGGCCGCGACCTTCTTCCAGAAACCGGGACGCTCCTTGGCGGTGCGCTTGAGCAGGTCCTTGATCACCTGCTCCTCATGGTTGCCGCTGGGCGTGTTGACCCAGTCGTCGCCGTTCTCCATGTCCAGACCCTTGTGGATCAGCAGGGTGGCGTCGCCGCCGTCGTCGACGATCAGCTCGGGGCCCTGCATGCCCGGGTGGGTGAGCATGTCCAGCGTGCAGTCCCAGTACTCCTCCAGCGTCTCGCCCTTCCAGGCGAACACCGGGATGCCGGCGGCGGCGATGGCTGCGGCGCAGTCGTCCTGGGTGGAGAAGATGTTGCAGGAGGCCCAGCGCACCGAGGCGCCCAGGGTGCTCAGGGTCTCGATCAGGACCGCGGTTTCCTTGGTCATGTGCAGCGAACCGGACAGGCGCACGCCCTTGAGCGGCTGCTCCTTGGCGTAGCGGGCGCGGATCTGCATCAGGCCCGGCATTTCCTCTTCCGCCATGCGGATACGGCGGCGGCCGAGGTCGGCGAGGGAGATATCGCGGACCTTGAAGTCCTGGCCGGCGGCTTCTTTGCTTACTGCGTTCATGGTGTGGCTCCGGAAATTTGTGCGGCAGGGAATGCCGCATCGGTTGACCGGGCGCCGTTTGACGATGAAAACCATCGAGCCTGGCCGGACTCGTGCCGCCTCTTAACTGGGCAAGACACAGCCGCGGTCGCAGCGCCCCTCGATGGGAGTTCGGAAGTATAGCCGCTGCGGCGTTCGGGATTCGTCACGCCGGCCCGGGCGCCCAGGCGGCCCCGACCATGACGGATGGCCTAGGCCCGGCCGGCGCCGGGCCGGTAACGTCGCAAGTTTCTTCGTCCAGAGGCCGTCTGCCCCCATGAACCGTCCGCTCCGGCGTCTCGCCCTCGTTGGTTTCCTGCTGGCGGCACTGCCGCTGGCCACCTCCGCCCGCACCCCGCTGGCCCCGCCCGCGGCGGCCGCCCCGGCCGACGGCTACCGCCTGCCGCCCGCGCCGCTGCAGGCGCTGGTGGACGCGCCGCGTCCGCCGCAGCTGTCGATCAGCCCGCACCGCGACCTGCTGGCGCTGATCCAGACCCCCGCGCTGCCCGGCATCGACTTGGTGGCGCAGCCCGAGCTGAAGCTGGCCGGTCTGCGCATCAATCCGCGCACCTATGCGCAGAGCCGCTTTTCCTTCGGCACCGACCTGTGGCTGCTGGATATCGCCAGCGGCAAGGAGCAGCGCCTGCAGGGCCTGCCGGCGCCGCTGTCGATCGCCACCACCAGCTGGTCGCCGGACCAGCGCTTCCTGGCCTTCAACCAGGTGGATGCGAAATCCGGGCGCAACGAGCTGTGGGTAGTCGACGTCGCTGCACACAGCGCGCGCCGCCTGACCGAGCTGCCGCTCAATACCGTGTCCGGCCGCGGCTACCGCTGGATGTCCGACAGCAAGCGCCTGCTGGTGGAACTGCGGCCCGACGGGCAGGGCGAGGCGCCGGCCGGTGGCGGCATTCCCACCGGCCCGAACGTGCAGGAGACGCGCGCCGGCGGCGGCGTGAGGTCGCTGCCCACCTACCAGGACCTGCTGCACAACGAGAACGACGCACGCGTGCTGGAGCACTACCTGCGCGCGCAGGCCGCCCTGGTCGACCTGGACGGCAAGGTGACCAGGCTCGGCGAACCCGCGCTCACGCTGTCGCTCGCGCCCTCGCCGGACGGCCGCTATGTGCTGCGCGAGCGCGTCGAGCGGCCGTTCTCCTACCTGGTGCCGGTGGATTACTTCCCGCGCCGCATCGAAGTGCTGGATCTGGACGGCAAGCTGGTCAAGGAGATCGCGCACCAGCCGCTGATCGACGGCCTGCCCACCGGCAACGACGCCGTGCGCACCGGCGTGCGCGACATCGACTGGCGCGCCGACGCACCCGCCACCCTGGTCTGGGCCGAGGCGCAGGACGGCGGCGACCCCGCACGCCAGGCCGAGGTGCGCGACCTGGTGAAGACCCAGGCGGCGCCGTTCACGCAGGAACCCACCGTGCTGGCGCGCCTGGCCAGCCGTTATGCCGGCGCCTATTGGGGCTCGGGCGAGCTGGCGCTGATCGAGGAGTTCTGGTGGAAGACGCGCCAGGTGAAGGAATGGCGCATCGCGCCGGACCGTCCGCAGCAGGCGCCGAAGCTGGTGCGCGAAGGTTCCTCCGAGGACCGCTACAAGGACCCGGGCCTGCCCGCGACGGCGATCGACGAGCACGGCGAGCAGCGCCTGGTGGTCACCGCCGACGGGCACGGCATCTTCCGCCTGGGCAAGGGCGCTTCGCCGGAAGGCGATCGTCCGTTTATCGACAAGGTCGACCTGGACAGCGGCAAGAGCGAGCGCCTGTTCCATTCGCAGGCGCCGTACTACGAAGCGCCGCAGGTGCTGCTCGATGCGCAGGGCAAGCACGCGCTGACCTCGCGCGAAGCGCCCACGGAGACGCCGAACTTCTACGTGCGCGAACTGGCCTCCAGCAGCGCGCCGCGCGCGCTCACGCACTTCGCGCATCCCACGCCGCAATTGAAGGAAGTGAAGAAGGAGCAGATCCGCTACAAGCGCAAGGACGGTGTCGAACTCACCGCCACGCTGTTCCTGCCGCCGCACTACGACCCGAAGAAGGACGGTCCGCGCCCGATGCTGATGTGGGCCTATCCCACCGAGTTCAAATCGGCCGACGCGGCGGGCCAGGTCACCGATTCGCCGTACCGCTTCAACCGCATCAGCTACTGGAGTCCGCAGGCCTTCCTGGCGATGGGCTATACGGTGCTGGACGATTTCTCCGTGCCGATCGTCGGCGAGGGCAGCAAGGAGCCGAACGACACCTACGTGCAGCAGCTGGTGGCGAGCGCGGAAGCGGCGGTGGACGAAGTCGTGCGCCGCGGTGTGGCCGAGCGCGGCCGCATCGCGGTGGGCGGGCATTCCTACGGCGCCTTCATGACCGCCAACCTGCTCGCGCATACGCGGCTGTTCAAGGCGGGCATCGCGCGCAGCGGTGCATATAACCGCACGCTGACGCCGTTCGGCTTCCAGTCGGAGGAGCGCAATTACTGGCAGGCGCAGGACGTGTACAGCGCGATGTCGCCGTTCAACTACGCCGACCACATCAAGGACGCGCTGCTGCTGATCCACGGCGAGCAGGACAACAACTCCGGCACCTTCCCGATCCAGAGCGAGCGCCTCTACGCGGCGGTGAAGGGATTGGGCGGCACGGCGCGGCTGGTGATGCTGCCGAACGAAGCGCATGCGTACCGGGCGCGCGAATCGATCATGCAGATGCTGGCGGAGTCGAACGATTGGCTGGAGCGGTATGTGAAGAACCCGCCAGCACATTGACGCTTGGCGCCAACGCCTGGCGTAGGTTGGGGTGAGCCGCAGGCGAACCCCAACATCGGTGCCTTCGTACCCTTCGCCACGTTGGGGTTCGCCTGCGGCTCACCCCAACCTACCCTGGCTTATTCGTTTCATAAGCAACTTTACGAGCTCATGCGGCGCTGCACAAAAAGCCGTTCGTTCGGGGTAGTCTTGGACGTCCAGACATCCGCCGACCCAGGTTCCGATGGCCCAGCAACGCAGTCCCGAGTTCGCTCCGCACGACGCCCCCCTGCGCGAAGACGTCCGCCGTTTAGGCACCCTGGTCGGCAACATGCTCGCCGAGCAGGTGGCGCCGGCGTTCCTGGATGAAGTCGAACGCGTGCGCACCGCGGCCATCGCGCGCCGCCACGAGGGCGCGCCGCTGGCGCTGCTGGCGGAACCGCTGACCGGTGTGGAGACCGCGCATGCCGAGGCGCTGGCGCGCGCCTTCGCCACGTATTTCCAGGCGGTGAACATCGCCGAGCGCGTGCACCGCATCCGCCGCCGCCGCGACTACCAGCGCGAGGACCGCGCGCCGCAGCCCGAATCCCTGCTCGATGCACTGGGCCGCCTGAAGGAGCAGGGTGTCGGTGCGGCCGAGCTGCTGGAATGGCTGGCGCGGCTGCGGGTGGAACCGGTGTTCACCGCGCATCCGACCGAAGCGATGCGCCGCTCGCTGCTGGAGAAGGAACAGGCGATCGTGCGCGCGCTGATCGACAACTTCGATCCCAGCCGCACGCCGCAGGAACGCAAGGAAGACGACGACCGCATCTTCATGGCGCTGTCCTCCGCCTGGCAGACCGCCGAAGCTTCGCCGGTGCGGCCCAGCGTGCAGGACGAGCATCACCACGTCGGTTTCTATCTGGCCAACCCGATCTACCGCATCGTGCCGGCGCTGTACGAATCGCTGGCGGATGCGCTGCAGCAGGTCTACGGCGTGGCGGTGGCCCTGCCGCGCCTGCTGTCGTTCGCCACCTGGGTGGGCGGCGACATGGACGGCAATCCGAACGTGGGTGCGGACACCATCGCGGCCAGCCTCGCCAACCAGCGCGCGCACGTGCTGGAGCATTACATCGACGACATCGCCGGGCTGGCGCGGCTGCTCAGCCAGACCGAAGGGCGTGTGGGCGTCGACGATGCACTGGCGCGGCGCCTGGCCGATTATCGCCAGCGTTTCCCGGAAGCCGCGGCGCAGGTGCGGCCGCGCCATGCGGACATGCCGTACCGCGCCTTCCTCGCCGTGGTGCAGGCGCGCCTGCAGGCCACGCATGACGACGATCATCCGGAAGCCTACGCGTCACCGCAGGACCTGCTGGCGGATCTGCAGCTGATCGCCGACAGCCTGCTCGACCATCGCGGCCTGCATGCCGGCGCCTATGCGGTGCAGCGCCTGATGTGGCGCGTGCGCAGCTTCGGTTTCCATCTGGCGCGGCTGGACGTGCGGCAGGATTCGCGCGTGCACGACGATGCGCTTGCCGCATTGTTCGGCGAGGCGGATTGGCCGGAACGCGACGAAGCCTCCCGCGCGCAAGCCTTGCAGCCGTATGCCAGTGGCGAACGCGCGTTCGGCGGCAGCGACGATGCCGGTGCGCAGTCATTGAAGGCGGTCTTCGCCACGCTGCGCGATGCACGCAAGCGTTACGGCAGCGACGCGGTGGGCCTGTACATCATCAGCATGGCGCGCTCCGCCGCCGACGTGCTGGCGGTGCTGGCGCTGGCGCGGCATGGCGGCCTGGTGGCCGACGAAGACCGCGTGCCGCTGGACGTCGCCCCGCTGTTCGAAACCGTGGACGACCTGGCCAATGCGCCGGCGACCTTGCGCGCGCTGTTCGGCGACCCGGTCTACCGCGCGCACCTCGACCAGCGCGGCGGCCGCCAGTGGGTGATGCTGGGTTATTCGGACAGCGGCAAGGACGGCGGCACGCTGGCCTCGCGCTGGGGCCTGCAGCGCGCGCAGGTGGAGCTGCTGGAAGTGGCGAACGAGGCTGGCGTGCGGCTGTCGTTCTTCCATGGCCGCGGCGGCTCCGCCAGCCGCGGCGGCGCGCGCATCGCGCCGGCGTTGATGTCCTCGCCGCGTGGTTCGGTGGCCGGCGTGCTGCGCGTGACCGAGCAGGGCGAGGTGATCCATCGCAAATACGGCATCCGCGCCTTGGCGCTGCGCAATCTGGAACAGACCGTGGGCGCGGTGCTGCGCGCCAGCCTGCGTCCGCGCGAGCAGGACGAGCGCGAGGCGATATGGCGCGAACGCATGGGCGAGCTGGCGGCGAACAGCCGCAAGACGTATCGCGCCTTCGTCGACCGCGACGGCTTTATCGATTACTTCCGCAGCGCCACGCCGATCGACGTGATCGAACGCATGACCCTGGGCTCGCGTCCTTCGCGCCGCCGCAGCATGCGCGGCGTGCAGGATCTGCGTGCGATTCCGTGGGTGTTCGCGTGGACGCAGTGCCGCTCGATCATCACCGGCTGGTACGGACTGGGCACGGCGCTGGAGCAGGGCGCCGCGGCGTTCGGCGAAGCGGCGCTGGCCGAGATGGCGCGCGACTGGCCGTTCTTCGCCAATATGCTGGACGACGTGGAGATGGTGCTGGCCAAGAGCGACCTGGATATCGCCGAGGCCTTCTCGCAGCTGGCCGGCGAACTGCACGAGCCGTTCTTCGCGCTGATCCGCGAGGAATTCGAACGCACCACGCGCTGGGTGCTGCGGCTGAAAGGCGCGGACGAGCTGTTGCGCGATGCGCCGAAGCTGAAAGTGTCGATCCGCCTGCGCAATCCCTACATCGATCCGATGAGCCTGTTGCAGGTGGACTTGCTGCGCCGCTGGCGCGCGGGCGGCAGCGAGGACGATGCCTTGCTGCGCGCGCTGGTCGCTTGCGTGAACGGCGTATCGCAGGGGCTGCAGAACACGGGTTGAAAGGCCCGTGGGGAACTTGCGCAAAATCTTTCGATCTCGCTAGGCTGGACGCTTTAAACGACGAGTTTTTCCATGAATGACGCTCCCCGCCGCCTCGGCCCCTTGCCCTGGCTGATCTTCGGCTCCCGCTGGCTGCAGCTGCCGCTGTATCTCGGCCTGATCGTGGCGCAGTGCGTCTACGTGTTCCTGTTCGCCAAGGAGCTGTGGCATCTGATCTACGAAGCGCCGTCGCTGGGCGAGCAGGAGATCATGCTGATCGTGCTCGGCCTGATCGACGTGGTGATGATCTCCAACCTGCTAGTGATGGTGATCGTCGGCGGCTACGAGACCTTCGTCTCGCGCCTGCGCCTGGAGAACCATCCGGACCAGCCGGAATGGCTGTCGCACGTGAACGCCTCGGTGCTGAAGGTGAAGCTGGCGATGGCGATCATCGGCATCTCCTCGATCCACCTGCTTAAGACATTCATCGCCGCCGGCTCGCTGACCGGGCTGCCGTTCTGCTCGGCGGAGATGCTGGCGAGCATTGCCGAGAACGGGCCGGGCACGGCGCTGAAATGCGCCACGCTCACGCCGGTGGGCGTGATGTGGCAGACCATCATCCACCTGATCTTTATCGTGTCGGCGATCGGGATTGCATGGACGGATCGGTTGATGCAGAGCGGCAAGAAGGACGAGCACTAAAAACTGCGTCCGGCGTAGGTTGGGGTGAAGTCAGCCTTCCAGCTCAGTCCACCGCGCGTACGCCACTTCCAGCTCCGCCTGCACCTTCGCCAGCGCATCGTTATGCCGCTGGATCGCCGCGTTGTCCTGCTGGTAGAACGCCGGATCATTCATTGCCGCCGAACGCTCGGCGATGTCCGTCTCTAGCTGCTCGATGCGCGCCGGCAACTGCTCCAGCTCACGCTGATCCTTGTAGCTCAGCTTGCGCTTCGGCTTCTCCGGCTCCGCGGCGCGGGGCGCTTCCGCCGCCTTCACCGGCACCGCTTCCACCGCACGCGTCGCCGGTCGCTGCCGCAGCCAGTCGCTATAGCCGCCGACGTAGTCGCCGACCTGGCCTTCGCCTTCCAGCACCAGCGTGCTGCTGACCACGTTGTCGAGAAACTCGCGGTCGTGCGACACCAGCAGCAAGGTGCCCTGGTATTCGGTCAGCAGTTCTTCCAGCAGCTCCAGCGTTTCCACGTCCAGGTCGTTGGTGGGTTCGTCCATCACCAGCAGGTTGGACGGTTGGGCGAACAGCTTGGCCAGCAGCAGCCGGTTGCGTTCGCCGCCGGAGAGGCGGGTGATCGGTGCGCGGGCGCGTTCCGGCGAGAACAGGAAATCCTGCAGGTAGCCGATGATGTGCTTGCGCTGGCCGTTGAGCTCGATGTATTCGCGCCCGCCGGCCACGTTGTCCAGCGCATTGAGCGTGTCGTCGAGCTGGCTGCGGTGCTGGTCGAAGTAGGCGATCTGCAGGCCGGTGCCCAGCGTCACCTCGCCGCGCTGCGGCGTGAGTTCGCCCAGCAGGATCTTGAGCAGGGTGCTCTTGCCGGCGCCGTTCGGGCCGACGATGCCGACGCGGTCGCCGCGCATGATCACGGTGTCGAGCTGGTCGATCAGCACGCGCCCGCCGTAGGCCTGGTGCACGCCGCGCGTCTCGATCACCTTCTTGCCTGAGGCCTGCGCATTGGCCAGGGTGATCCTGGCGTTGCCGCCCAGCTCGCGCCGCTCGGCGCGCTCGCGGCGCAGCGCCTTCAGTGCGCGCACGCGGCCTTCGTTGCGGGTGCGGCGCGCCTTGATGCCCTGGCGGATCCACACTTCTTCCTGCGCGAGCTTCTTGTCGAACAGCGCATTGGCCTGCGCCTCGGCGTGCAGGCGTTCCTCGCGGCGGCGCAGGTAGTTGTCGTAGTCGCCCGGCCAGCTGGTGAGCTGGCCGCGGTCGATCTCCACGATGCGCGTGGCCAGCGAGCGCAGGAAGGAGCGGTCGTGGGTGATGAAGACCAGGCTGCCGGCGAAGGACTTGAGAAAACCTTCCAGCCAGCCGATCGCCTCGATATCCAGATGGTTGGTCGGCTCATCCAGCAGCAGCACGTCCGGCTTGCGCACCAGCGCCTGGGCCAGCAGCACGCGGCGCTTCATGCCGCCGGACAGCGCGGCGAAGTCGGTGTCGGCCGGCAGTTCCAGCCGCTCCAGCACCTCGTTGACGCGGCGGTCCAGATCCCAGCCGTGCCGCGCCTCGATCTGCGCCTGCACGTCGCCCAGCGCGTCGAAGTCGTGCTCGGCCAGCAGGTGGTGGTAGCGCGCCAGCAGCGCGCCGAGGTCGCCCAGGCCCGCGGCGACCACGTCGAATACGCTGCCGGCGGTGTCCTGCGGCACTTCCTGCGCCATGCGCGCGACCACGGTACCGGTCTGCAGGCGCAGCTCGCCGTCATCGGGCTTGAGGTCGCCCGCGATCAGCTTGAGCAGGGTGGATTTGCCTTCGCCGTTGCGGCCGACGATGCACACGCGCTCGTTCGCCTCGATCGACAGATCGACGTGTTCGAGCAGGAGGGGGCCGCCGACGCTGAAGTCGACACGCTGGAGTTGGATCAGGGACATCTGCCTATTGTAGCCGTGGGTGGACTTCACGGACGAGGCAAGGATTCGGACTGCGGGCGATTGGCCGGCGCGGCCGCGGCTGCGACGATCCCGCTTATCCAGAGGACGGGACAGGCAATGAAAAAGCGTTTTCCATGTTTGTCAGGCTTTGAAAGAATTTTGTATAAATTTTCAAAGATGGCCAAAACTGCGATATCGCAGGCAGGCAGGTGAGCCGTGGACGCCGCAAGATACAAATCGCCTCAGGCCGGCCGCATCGTGCGCTGCGCCGAAGGCTACGCCGCCTTCCTGCCCGCGCCGCTGCCGCCCCGGATCGCCTGGGACGGCGAGCTGGCGCTGGCCCTGTCCCGCACTGACGCGGCGCTCAGCGAGCTTTCCGGGCTGGGCCGCCAGCTGCCCAATCCGCATCTGTTGATCGCGCCGTACCTGCGCCGCGAAGCCGTGCTTTCTTCCCGCATCGAAGGCACCCAGGCCACCCTGGCCGACCTGCTTGCGGACGAAGCCGGACAGGCGCCGCAGGCGCCGGCCGATGACGTGCTGGAGGTGCGCAACTACGTACATGCCCTGCGGCGCGGGTCAAGGAATTGCTCGGCGTGACCGACCCCACGGCGCGCGCCGCCCTGGGCGAGCTCGAACAGGCGGGCCTGATCGAGGAAACCAGCGGCCGTCAGTGGGGCCGCCAGTACCTTGCGCGCGGCGTGCTGCGCGCCATCGATCAGCCGGCGGAAGACGAGCGGGACGACACCGCTGCCTGAGCGGACGTCCCAACGAAAACGGGCCGCTCGCGCGGCCCGTTTTCTTGCAGCGGATGCGAAACCCGCTTACTTCAGCTTGGCGTCCGCGCGCAGCGCTTCGGCCTTGTCCGTCTTCTCCCAGGAGAAAGCGGTGTAGGTCTTGCCGTCCGGGCCCTTCACTTCGTACGGCGAGCGGCCGAAGTGGCCGTAGCTGGCGGTCTGCTGGTACATCGGATGGATCAGGTCCAGCATCTTGATGATGCCGTACGGGCGCAGGTCGAAATGCTTGCGGATCAGCTTCTCGATCTTGTCGTCCGAGATCTTGCCGGTGCCGAAGGTGGTCACCGAGATCGAGGTCGGCTCGGCCACACCGATGGCGTAGGAGACCTGCACTTCGCAGCGGTCGGCGATGCCGGCGGCCACGATGTTCTTGGCCACGTAGCGCGCCGCGTAGGCAGCCGAACGGTCGACCTTGGACGGATCCTTGCCCGAGAACGCGCCGCCGCCGTGGCGGGCCCAGCCGCCGTAGGTGTCGACGATGATCTTGCGGCCGGTCAGGCCGCAGTCGCCCACGGGGCCGCCGATCACGAACTTGCCGGTCGGGTTGATGTGGAACTTGGTGCCCTTGTGCAGCAGCTTGGCCGGCAGCACGGGCTTGAGGATGTGCTCGCGCACGGCCTCGACCAGGTCCTTCTGCTTGATGTCCGGATCGTGCTGGGTCGACAGCACCACGGCGTCGATCGCCACGGCCTGGTCGTTCTCGTAGCGCAGGGTGACCTGGCTCTTGGCGTCCGGGCGCAGCCACGGCAGCGGCGACTTCTTCGCCTTGCGCACCTTGGCCTGCTGCTCGACCAGGCGGTGCGAGTAGTACACCGCCGCCGGCATGTAGTCCTTGGTCTCGTTGGTGGCGTAGCCGAACATCAGGCCCTGGTCGCCGGCGCCCTGTTCTTCCGGCTTCTTGCGGTCCACGCCCTGGTTGATGTCGGGGGACTGCTTGCCGATCAGGTTCAGCACGCCGCAGGTTTCGCCGTCGAAGCCGACGTCGGACGAGTTGTAGCCGATGTCGACGATGACCTTGCGGGTGAGCGCCTCGAGGTCGATCCAGGCGCTGGTGGTGATCTCGCCGGCCACGATGGCCACGCCGGTCTTCACCAGGGTCTCGCAGGCCACGCGCGCACGCGGATCCTGGGCCAGGATGGCATCGAGGACGGCGTCGGAGATCTGGTCGGCGACCTTGTCCGGATGGCCTTCGGAAACCGATTCGGAGGTGAAGAGGAAGTTGCTCATCGCGGGTTATATCCTTCCTTACGGATAGAGAGATAAATAGAGGGTGCGGCATGATACATGCCGGTCCCCGGTTTTGCAGCTACAGCATGCAGCCGGCAGGTGACGATTTCATGCCGATTCAGCCGCTTGGACGGCCAGGAGGCCGTTTGCGCGGCCTTTCCGGCACGTCCCCAGAGGCTGCCCGAAAGCGGGCAAGAATAGCTCAGGCCGGTCGCAATGGCGGGCTGGACGGCCTGCTGGCGCCCGGTCCGGCACTTCACGACGCCAATCACAGTATTCGAAGGTTCTCGCGTTTCGCGGCCGCCCCGGGGCGGGGATGGGCCTAGACTCGCGCCCCGCGACAGGGGGAAGCCGGGCTTCACGCCACGGAGTTCGCCATGCCGCTTACGATCCGCCCCCGCACCCTTCGCCGCATCCTTTTCCCCGCCGCGCTCAGCCTCGCGTTTGTCGCACAGGCCGACAGCGGCTGGGTCTCCACCGCCACGCCGCAGGCGCTGATCCCTCTGCCGGTGCCCGGCTGCGAGTACGCCGGCAGCAACGCCTGGTCGGTCAACAGCGCGTTCTACGGCAACGTCTTCTATGGCGGCACCGACCCGTACTGCGTCGATGCCAGCGGGCTGGCCCCGCTCGATCCGGACCAACCGCTGCACCTGGTGATTTCGTTGAAATTGCGGCACCGGCCGGAGCTGCTGAGCTTTCTGCACGACGTGGTGCAGCCCGGCAGCGCGGTGTACGGGCAGTACCTGAGCCGCGCGCAGTTCCAGGGCGCCTACGCGCCGACTCCGGCGCAGGCGCTGAAGGTCGCGACCTATCTGGTGGCGAGCGGCTTCACCCACGTCGAAGTGGCGCCGAACCGCCTGCTGGTCGCCGCCGACGGCACCGTGGGCCAGGCCAGCAAGGCGTTCAACACCACCATGAAGCGGTGGAGCCTGTACGGCGCGACGGGCTACGGCAGCGCCAGCCCGGTGCAGGTGCCTGCCGCGCTGGGCGACCTCGTGGACGTGGTGCAGGGCCTGCCGGGCCTGGGCCGCGGCAGCAAGTACCACGCGGCCCTGCCGCTGCCATCGACGCCGGTGGCCGGCAACGGCTACAGCCCGGTCGATTACGCCGGCATCTACAACGCCTCCGGCGTCGGCCCGGGTACCGCCACGCCGGTGGCCGTGATCGCCCAGGGCGACATGAGCCAGACCATCAGCGATCTCAGCGTATTCACCACCAGCCACCAGTTGCCCACCGTGCCGACCACGGTCATCGCCACCGGCTCCGGACCGCTGGGTGAGGGCAGCGCGCACGACGAGAGCCAGGCCATCGTCGGCGCCGCCGGCGGACTGGCCGGCCTGAGCTTCTATGCCATGCCGAACAGCGGCAGCGCGCCGACCACGGCTGACCTGACCTGGGCCTACAACCGCGCCGTGGCGGACGACACGGCCAAGATCATCCAGAGCTCCTGGCAGGTAGAAGAGCCGATCGCCTACCTCAGTGGGGCCCAGCAGCAGGACGATGCGATCTTCATGGCCGCGCAGGCGCAGGGCCAGGTGTTCGTCGCGCCGATCGGCGAGGCCAACCAGGTGAACGCGCAGATCAACGATGTCTATCAGTTTCCGCCCGAACCGGCGACGTCGCCCTATGTGGTCGCCATCGGCGGCTCGCAGGCGAATACCGACAGCAGCAAGCGATGGAACGGCGAAACGCTGTGGTCGGAGCTGTCGGCGCTCGATAGCCCTGGCAACACCGCGTACGACTACTGGTACAGCCACAGCGGCTACAGCCTGCACGAGCCGGTGCCGCCATGGCAGGCGGCGCAGGCGCTGACGGTACGGCCCACGCCCAACCAGCCGGTGCAGCTGCCGACGACGCAGCGCTATGTGCCGGACCTGGCCTTCGACGCGCACATGGCCATTCCCGGCAGCTGGCCGAACGCCGATACGCCTGCCGGTCCGACGAATGGCGCGCGCATCATCGTGGGCGGTGTGGAGCATCACCTGTACAACGGCACCGAACTGGCGGCAGCGGTGTTCGCAGGACTGTTCGCACGCGTCGAATCGGCGCACGGCAACGCGTTGGGCCTGCCGACGCCGCAGATGTATGCGAGCTTTGCCCAGGACCGCACGCCGCTGCACGATTTCAGCGCTCCAGCGACGTCGCCCTACAACTATCAGTGCCCGCCGCCAAGCTGGACCGCCTGCTCCGGCTGGGGCAGCCTCGACATCGGCAAGTTCAACGCCTACGTGACGCAGCACTGGGGCCTGTAGATAGCGCAGGCATAATCGGCCGGCGAATCCGCGGAAACCGACGAGGTGACGACAGTGCGATCGATCAGAAGCGCAATGGTGTGGATGGTGTGGCTGCTGCTGGCGGTGTCTGCGGCGGCGAATGCGCAAGAGGCAGGTCCCGCGCCATGGCGCGACGCCATGGACGCCTTCGCCAAACAGGACCAGGCCCAACCCCCGCCGCAGCACGCCGTGCTGTTCATCGGCAGCTCCTCGATCAACTACTGGCATTCGCTGGCCGAGGATTTCCCCGGCGTGCCGGTGATCAACCGCGGCTTCGGCGGTTCGGCGATCGAGGACAGCACCTACTACGCCGACCGCATCGTCACGCCCTACCACCCGCGCCTGATCGTGATGTACGCCGGCGACAACGACGTCTACGAAGGCCATTCCGCGCAGCAGGTGGCGGACGATTTCAAGGCCTTCGTGGCGCGCGTGCGCAAGGACCTGCCGGCGGTGCCGGTGGTGTACATCTCGATCAAGCCCAGCGTGGCGCGCTGGTCGCTGTGGCCAGCTATGAGCCAGGCGAACGGCTTGATCCGCGACTGGGCGGCGACGCAGCGCGGCGTGCGTTTCGTGGATATCGCGCCGCTGATGCTCGACGCGCAGGGCAAGCCGCGTGCGGAGCTGTTCCGCGACGACGGCCTGCATATGAAGCCGGCCGGCTATGCGCTGTGGATCCAGGCGCTGCGTCCGGTGCTGGCTTCGTATGGCTTCAAGGCGAAGCAGCCAGCCGCCAAAGCATCGCGATAACGGGTAGGTTGGGGTGAGCCGCAGGCGACTGCGAAGGCAGGATGCCGTAGCGAACATCCGCGTAGCGGATGGCCCGAAGGGCTGGCTGCTGATGCAGCCAGTAACCCCAACGCCGGCACCTTCATACGCCTCGCAGCGTTGGGGTGCGCCTGCGGCTTACCCCAACCTACGACAAGGCACGGTCAGTACACGCTGGCCCGCGCCTGCACGAAGGCGAAGAAGAACACCGCGTTCGGGTCGTTGCGCACCGCCTGCAGCTCCTTGCGCATGCCGGCGACGGTGGCTGCGTCGACCTGGCCGCCGTCGAGCAGCGCTTCGGCCGCCGACAGCAGCAGTTCTTCCCAGAACTCGATCATGTGCTTGCGCCGGCCCGGCTGGCGGTTGTCGAGGTGGATGGTTTTCACCTCGGTATGCACGTCGTGGTAGCCGCCGGCCAGCAGCAGGTTGCCGAGTTTGGCGCCGATGAAGGGATCGCCGCCGGCGTCGTACTGGTGGTCGTTGAAGGCCATCCAGTAGCGCAGCAGGTGGGGTGAGTAAGGGTCGAGGAAGAACGAGGCATTCAGCACCTCGGTGACGTAGAGGGTGGCGCCGGGACTCAGCACGCGCCGCACTTCGCTGAGCACGCGGGCGGGGCTGGGCATGTGCTCCAGCACCCAGCACAGGTAGGCGGCATCGAAGCTGCGTTCGCCGAACGGCAGGTCGGTGGCGTCCGCCTGCTTGAGCGTATAGCGCGCCTCGCACCAGGCGGTGGTGGCGAGGTTGCGCTCGGCGGCGGCCAGCTGGGCCGGCGAGCGGTCGATGCCGGTGACGTGCAGCTGCGGAAAGCGGCGCAGCAGGATCTCGGTCTGCGCGCCGACGCCGCAGCCCACTTCGAGCAGGCGGGTGGCGTCGCTGTAATCCACGTGGCTGAACAGGCTCGGCTCGAACATGCGCGCCTGGTGCACGAGGCGGGCCTGTTCCTCGCTGGAGAAACCGTGGATATAGGGGAAATCGCCGGTGGGTTCGGTGGCCATGGGGCCTCCGCAGCGGGGCGGGAAAGAAAGCTTAGGCTCCGCGTTTGACGCTCTCAATCGGCCGTCGGCCAGATCGGTACGTATGCCGGCGCGGCAGCGTCAGGCCGCCAGCTCCAGCCCGCTCTCCAGCGCCTGGAAGTATTCGCGCGTCAGACGCAGCTGGTCCTGCGCGCTTTCGGCACGGTTGACCACCTCGCGGAAGGCGGCGTTTTCCGGGCGGTCCTTGGCGTACCAGCCCAGGTGCTTGCGCGCGATGCGCACGCCAGACTGCTCGCCGTAGAACGCGTACAGATGTTCCAGATGCGCCAGCAGGATCGCGGCCACTTCCGCCGGACCCGGCTCGGGCAGGCGCTCGCCGGTGGCGAGGTAGTGCGCGATCTCGCGGAAGATCCACGGCCGGCCCTGCGCGCCGCGGCCGACCATCACCGCGTCGGCGCCGGTGGCGTCCAGCACGTGTTTGGCCTGCTCGGGCGTGGTGACGTCGCCGTTGGCGAAGATCGGAATGCACACGGCGGCTTTGACCGCGGCGATGGTGTCGTATTCCGCCTCGCCTTCGTATTTGTCGGCGCGGGTGCGGCCGTGCACGGCCAGCGCGGCGATGCCGGCGTCCTCGGCGATGCGCGCGATGTTCAGCGCGTTCTTGTTCTGGCGGTCCCAGCCGGTGCGGATCTTCAGCGTCACGGGGATGTCGACCGCATCGACCACCGCCTTGACGATGCGCGCCACCAGCGGCTCGTCCTGCAGCAGGGCGGAGCCGGACCACACGTTGCAGACCTTCTTGGCCGGGCAGCCCATATTGATGTCGACGATCTGCGCGCCGTGCCCGGCGTTGTAGCGCGCGGCCTCGGCCAGCATGGCCGGGTCGTAGCCGGCGATCTGCACGCTCACCGGTTCGGGTTCGCCGGCGTGGTCCATGCGGTGCAGCGACTTGCGCGTCTGCCACAGGCGCGGGTCGGCGGTAGTCATCTCGGACACGGCCAGCCCCGCGCCCAGCCGTTTGCACAGCAGGCGGAAGGGCTTGTCGGTGACCCCCGCCATGGGCGCGAGCACCACGGGCGGGTCGATGCGGTAGGGGCCGATCTGCATCCGGCTATTTTAGCCGGGAGCGGCCCCGCCGGTCAGAAATCCACCGAGGCCTGCACGAAGAAGGTGCGCGACTGGCCCACGTAGAGGCCGTTGTTGTTGTCGGTGGAACGGGTGAAATAGCGCCGGTCGAACAGGTTCTTCACGCCCACGCCGAGCTTCAGATACGACAGCGCCGGGCCGAAGCGGTACTCGCCGCGCAGGTTCCAGGTGGTCCAGCCGGGGATGTCGCCGTAGTCGCCGGCGGGCGTGCCGACGGTGATGTACTGCGAGGGCTTGGTCGGATCGAAGCTGGGCGAACCGGGCGAATGCTGGCGCGACTGGGTGAAGGCATCCAGGTTCAGCGTCCACGGACCGCGCTCGTAGCGCACGCCGAGATTGGCGATGCGGCGCGAATAGAACGGCAGGTCGCGGCCGGCGAACGAGCCGTAGTTGTAGGTGGCCTTGGTGTAGGTGAAGGTGCCCCACAGGGTGAGGCCGCGCAGGTTCGGATCGAACGCGCCGGCATCGAGGTGGGCGGCGGTTTCCAGGCCCTTGTGGGTGGTGGCGCCGAGGTTGGTCCAGCCGTCGTGCGAATCGGCCACGCCGGGAATCTTGCCGACCAGCTGCAGCTCATGGTCGAAGTTGATGCGGAACAGCGTGGCTTCCGCGCCCCAGGCGCCGTTGTCGTAGCGTGTGCCGGCTTCGTAGGTGCGCGCGGTTTCCGGGGCCAGGCCGCTGGCGAACTGGTTGTCGGCGTTCTTCTGGCCGATCTGGAAATACTGCAGGCTGCCGAACGAGGTCTCGGCGTTGGCGTAGAGCTTCCAGCGCTCGGACAGGTGATAGATCACATTGAGCGACGGCAGCGGCTTGGAATATTTCTCGCGGCGGAAGGTCGGGCCTTTCACGATCACCGTGGCGTCGGGCAGGGCGCGCCACCAGGTGTTGATGCGCTCGTAGCGCAGGCCGGGAGTGATGGTCCAGCTGCCGGCGTTGATGGTGTCGTCGATGTACAGCGCATGCGCTTCGGTGCCGCCGACATTGTTGCCGGAGCGCACGTACGCGCCGTTGTAGGGATCGCTGTCGAACGGCGTGTAATACAGCGGCGAGTCGTACTTGTTGTTGCGCAGCGTGCGCTCGTGCATCGCTTCGTTGAGATAGCGGTAGCCGACGCCGATCTCCTGCGTCCAGCTGCCGAAGTCGAACAGCTGCGAATAGCGCGGTTCGATCGCGAAGGTGTGGTAGTTGCGCGGGTAGGCGTTGAGCTGGTGCGTGTAGATGCCGGTCTTGGCGTTCTGCGTGATCGTTTCGATGTGGCTGCCGCGGAAGCTGTCGGTGTAGTAGGTCTGCACCTCGAAGCTGCGGGTGTCGTCGACGTGGCTGTACTTCAGCACGGCGTCCTTGCGCAGGCCGCGGAAGTCGTCGAACGGGCGGCGCGACTGGAACGGGTTGGCGTCGTAGTCGGCCTGGCTGAGGCCCCCGGGCATGCCGGCCTGGCCGCGGTAGTAGTGCAGGCTGCCGCTGAGCGTGTCGGTGGCGCTGAAGCGGTAGCTGGACTTCAGCATCACGTCGTCGATGTTCGTGTTGTTCTCGTGCTCGCGGTAGCTCGGTCCCTTGGTGCCGGAGTAGAGCAGGGCGAGGCCCAGTCCCTGCGCGGTGGTGCCGCCGATGAAAGCGTTGCTCTGGGTCTGGATGCCGCCATGCGCGCCGCCCTGCAGCAGCACGCCGGCGCTGCCGCCGAAGGTCTCGGGAATCTCGCGGGTGACGAAGTTGACGATGCCGCCCACGTTCTGCGGCCCGTAGCGCACCGAACCGCCGCCGCGCACCACGTCCACCGCTTCGAGGTTGGCCACCGCCATCGGCATCATCGACACCTGCGGCTGGCCGTACGGCGCCACCGCCACGGGGATGCCGTCGAGCAGGATGGTGGAGCGCGGCGACAGGCGCGCGGTCAGGCCGCGCACGCCCACGTTAAGCGACACGTCGCTGCCGCCGGTGCCGTTGCTTTCCTGGATCTGCACGCCGGGGATGCGGCGCAGGATGTCGCGCACCTGGGTGGGCGCGGCCTCGACGATCTGCTCGCGGCGGATCGTGGTGCGCGCGCCGGGGTGGTTCTGCACGTCCCGCGCGGTGGCGTCGCCCAGCCAGTCGCCGGTGACGCGCACGGCCGCCAGGTCTTTCGCCTGCTGCTGGTCCGGCGTGTCGTCGGCGGCATGGGCGGAGGCGGCGCTGGCCAGCAGGGCCAGGGCGATGGCGCGGGAAAGACGAAGCATGGTGTTAGGAGGCCGTGAAAACGGGCATCTTAAATGAGAATAATTCTCACCACAAATTCATGCGCCGGCCCCGCCAGATGTAGGTTGGGGTGAGCCGTCAGGCGAACCCCAACAGTGCGAGGCGTATGCAGGTGGCCGTGTTGGGGTTCGCCTGACGGCTCACCCCAACCTACGCCACGTGTTTCAGTGCGCCGCGCGCGCCGCTGCCATCGCCTTCGGGTCGTGCTTGTGCTTGAACAGGAACACGAACAGCACCGCCACCACCAGCGAGTACGCCGAGAACGCCGTCCAGATGCCGTGCCAGTCCTTGCTGCCGTCGGCGTGGGTGAAGAAGGCATCGATCATCCAGCCGCTGACCGAACTGCCCAGCACCGCGCCGATGCCGTTGGTCATCAGCATGAACAGGCCCTGCGCGCTGGCGCGGATCGACGGGTCGGCCTGGCCTTCCACAAACAGCGAGCCGGAGATATTGAAGAAGTCGAAAGCCATGCCGTACACGATGCACGACAGCACGATCATCCACAGCCCCGCGCCGGGGTCCCCATAAGCGAACAGGCCGAAGCGCAGCGTCCAGGCCAGCATGCTGATCAGCATCACGGTCTTGATGCCGAAGCGCTTGAGGAAGAACGGAATGGCCAGGATGAACAGCGTTTCGGAAATCTGCGAGATGGACATGATGATCGCCGGGTAGCGCACGGCGATCAGGTCCTTGTACTCGTCCATCTTGGCGAAGTCGTGCAGGAAGGTATCGCCGTAGGCATTGGTCAGCTGCAGCGCCGCGCCCAGCAGCATGGCGAACAGGAAGAAGACGGCCATCTGCGTATTGCGCAGCAGCGCGAACGAGGTGAGCCCCAGCGTGTCGAGCAGCGACTGATGCTCCTTGCGCTCGAAGCGCGGCGGGCACTTGGGCAGGGTGAACGCGTACAGGCCCAGCACCAGCGCGGCGGCGCCGGCCACGTGGAACTGGCCCTCGGTGGTTTCCAGATGCAGCAGGCTCACCGTCCACAGCGCGGCGATGAAACCCACCGTGCCCCACACGCGGATCGGCGGAAACACGGTGACGATGTCTTCGCCGCTGGTCTTCAGCGCGTTGTACGCCACCGCTATCGAAAGCGAGATCGTCGGCATGTAGAACATCATGTTGAGCAGCATCACCCAGAACATCAGTCCGGGCGAATTGATGGTCGGCACGATGAACAGCATGATCGCGCCGCCGATATGCATCAGGCCGAGCAGCTTCTCGGCGTTGATCCACTTGTCGGCGATCACGCCGGCGATCGAGGGCATGAACAGCGAGGCGATGCCCATGGTGGAGAAGATCGCGCCGAATTGCGTGCCGGGCCAATGCTTGTTCTGGAACCAGTACGCCCCGATGGTCAGCAGCCACGCCCCCCATACGAAGTACTGCAGGAAGTACATGGTGACGAGGCGGAGTTTGATGCTCATCGGGCTTTATAGGTCCTGGTGATTCGTTAATATCGCGGAGCGGTCCGTCGGGCACACGCCGGGCGGGGCAGCCAGCCGAGCTGGTGCTGCCCTTCCGGTGAACGCGCTGATCCCCCGCGGGCGGCCTTAGGACTGGTCTTAGGTCCTGGCCAAACGTCCGCCAGCGTAGGGAATCGGCCCGGCGGGAACAAGTTGCGCAGCCGCAAAATACCCGTGCCTTATCCCGAGTGTCCTTTCCACGCCGAGAGCGACCCCATGAGCCTCTTCCTCACCATCGCCGCGATCCAGCTGATCGCCCTGGCCAGCCCCGGCCCCGATTTCTTCTTCGTCTCGCAGACCGCGGTCAGCCGCTCGCGCCGGCAGGCCATGTTCGGCGTCGCCGGCATCACCCTGGGCGCGCTGGTGTGGGCGGCACTGGCCCTGCTGGGCCTGCAGATCGTGTTGCATCAGATGGCCTGGCTGTCGCGCCTGATCGCCATCGCCGGCGGCCTCTACCTGGCCTGGATGGGCGTGAAAATGCTGCGCGGCGCGTGGAAGGCGCCGGCCGGTGGCGCCACCCAGACCGTCGTGGTGGAGCGCAGCGACTTCGCCGCCCTGCGCGCCGGCCTGCTCACCAACCTGGCCAACCCCAAGGCCCTGGTCTACTTCGGCTCGGTGTTCTCGGCCTTCGTCGGCGACGGCGTGGGCGCGGCGGCACGCTGGGGGCTGTGGGGCATGATCATCGCCGAGACGTTTCTGTGGTTTTCGCTGGTCGCCGCCTTCTTCGCGCTGCCGGCGATGCGCCGCGGCTATCTGCGGCTGGTCCGCTGGATCGATGGCTTCGCCGGTGCGGTGTTCGTGCTGTTCGGGCTGCACCTGATCCTGCGCGGGACGGGTAATCGCACCAGCTGATCTTGGCGAGCAGGCCGCGTCACCCCGGCTGGGTGGCGCGGCCGCCAAGGGCTGGCCGTTGCGGCCGGCCTGGCTGGGCGGTTCAGGACGTTATCCAGCCGACGCCGTTCTTCCCGACGAAGCAGTAGGACCGGTCCTGGAGCTGCACGCATCCGGTCAGTTCCGAGCCGCCTTGCCGCATGGTGAAGCGGAACATGCCCAGCTTTCGTCCGTCCGGCGCCTGGGACCGGATATCGCCGTGCAGGCTTCGAAACGATGTCTGCGAGACCTGCGTGGTTTCTTCCCAGCGGACCAGGAAGTTCGCGGTGCCGACGTATTCCATGTCGATCCTTGCCGGGAAGGAATCGCCTGGGCGGAATCCGGCCAGCTGTTCGTTGCGGTAGATCACATACGGTGGCGGCTCGCTGGAAACGATCGGGCGAGTGAACAGCCACGCCGAATCCAGCCCGCTGCTTTCGATGACGCGCCGATCGACGCCGGCCTGGAAAACAGGGCCTTCCCAGGCGTGCGCGCCAAGGGACAACGCCATGCCAAGACAGGTACCGAACAGGACGGCCGTTCGCTTGATGAACTGGTTCATGGGGATCACCGGAATTTGGAGACGAAAGACGAATTCAGGTTGAGCGCGTTGACCGCGTCGTATTGATCCTTGATGCCCATCGGCCGGCCGTAGTCCTGCGTATATCGTTCGGGCGTGGAATAGAAAGCCGTTCTTCCACTGGCCATGACGGTGCCGGCAATCGGATAGCCGACATTGCCGTAGTCCCAGGGCCTTTTGCCGTCGAGCAAGCCCAGCAGGTGGCCGATTTCATGAGCCATGGTCTTGGTGCGGCAGCTGATCGACGTCGCCGCCGCGAAAGAGAGTTCCGAGACTTGGGAAGAGAAAGCCGCCCCGCAGATGCCGGGTTGATTCTTGGCGCCTTCGTAATAAACCAGATCGGCTTGAGTGTTATCTCGCCATTTCCGGATCTGAGGATGGTCGCCCAGCGACAGTGCGGCGGTTTCGATGTCGGTCCATTGCGCCGGCGCGTTGATCTTTCTGGTGCCGACCAGCCTCGTCCTGAAGTTGACGCCCGAATTCTCCAGGGCGTGATTCGTGTTCATGATGCCTTCGAGCAGTCGGGCACGCATGAGATCGTCGCCGTAGAAGGAAGCTGCTTCGCTGCTGTAGACACCGAGAACATCGATGATGACGGTCTCCCGCGCCCAGGTCCTGCCGTCGCTGACGAAGGCTGGCGTTTCGCCGATACGCACGGGATACGCCTTGCCGTTGCCATCGCCGGACGGCGCGATGACGTTGAAAGGATTGACGGCCTGGCCCTTGAACATGATCCGGGCTCCCTTCGGTGCTGCCTTCGGCAACTCGATGTTCGGCACATAGCGCGCCTGATCCGATACGTAGATGCTGCGAGGAGTCGCCGGGGAAGGCATGGCGCCGTTCTTAAGACTGGCCGCCGTATAGACGGTGTCCGGCGCGTCCTGCACGATCCATTGCTTCTTCTCCGCAACGTACATGAAGGTGTATTCCTGCCCTTGCGTGAGACCGAAGCTGCCTTTCGCTTCGATCCCGGCACCATCGATCAGGGCGGCCCGGGACGTGGATGAGCGGACGGTGATGCGGTCGCGGTCGCCGGCACGGGTCGGCAATCTGATCCGGGGGATCCACTGCTGATCGGTCAGCACGAAAAGAGAGCGCGGTGCGCTGGGATAGGCACCGGTGACGCGCAGGTCGATGGGCCGCTCGGGTGATTCCTCGATCGCCCACTTCTTGACGTCGGAAAGATAGCGAAGCCGGTACTCGTCTCCCGACCTGATCACACTGGTCGATGCGTAAAGCAGACTGTCCGGATGGATGCCGGACTCGCGTGCCGAGGACGACCGGATGAAGATGAGGCTGCCGTCATTGGCGGTGGCAGGCAGGTTGATCCGCTGGTGCCAGTCGCCTGGGCGGATGTCGTAGAACGCGTAATTCCAGCTTCCTTCCGGCACGGTATTGCGCACCGAGGAGTAGTACCTGATCTGAGGGCTTTCGACGCTCCACCGGCCGGATTTTTCTGCGTATCGGAAAATGCAGAACGCGCCGCAATGATGGAGCGATACACGGTTGCGCGGAAAATCGATCTTCTCATTGAGCACGGCGTGCGCCGAAGCGGCGGAGCTTGCGGCAAGCACCCAGGCTCCATCCTTCGGTTTCTGTGGAAGCCGGAACCGGTAAGGCTCGTCTCCCTTGGCGATATTGAAGATGATGCCGTCGTATCCGCTCGGCATCTGCCCATCGGGAATCGCGGCGGGCCTGAGGTCGATCGTTGCGGTGATCGCTGCCCGGCCGGTGATGCTGAAAAACAGCGCCGAAAGCGCGCATGCAAGCAGGCGTGACGTTTTCATGGGCTCGCTTCCTTTGGCTACAGCCGAGAAGTACCGGTGACGTCGATCCGGTACTTGTATGGAATGCGAGGCTGCTTGCCGGCGGCAAGCGAGTGGCCGGTAAATTCGGACAGGTCTGGTGAAGCGCGCGGTGGATCAGCCGCCGCAGTGGACTTATCGCAATGGATTCAAGGCAGCAGCTTGCCCGGATTGAGAATGCCGTCCGGATCGAACGCCGCCTTCACTGCGCGCATCAGCCCCAGCGTCGACGGCTGCAGCGCCAGCGGCATGAATTCGCGCTTGACCAGGCCGATGCCGTGCTCGCCGGACAGCGTGCCGTCGAGGCGGATCACCAGTGCGAATACCTCGGCCAGGCAGGCGTGCGCGCGTTCGCGTTCGGCTTCGTCGCGCGGCAGCAGGTTCACGTGCAGGTTGCCGTTGCCGGCGTGGCCGAAGCTGACGATCAGCACGTCGTGCTTCGCGGCGAGGCGCTTGATGCCGTCGACCAGCTCGGGCAGGCGGCTGACCGGCACCACCACGTCCTCGTTGATCTTGTTCGGCGAGATGGTGCGCTGCGCGGGCGACAAGGCCTTGCGCGCGGACCACAGCGCCTGGGTTTCCTCGGCGGTCTGCGCCACCTGCAGGCTTTCCAGGCCGTCGCCGCGGGTGGCGCGCGAGACGGCTTCCACGGCGCCATCGAGCGTGTCCGGCTCGCCGTCGACTTCGATCATCAGCATGGCGCCGGCTACCGGCACGCTGTCGCCGCCGTGGTCGCGGGCCAGCTTCAGCGCCACGTCGTCGATGAATTCCAGCGCGCAGGGCGTCACCGGCTGGGCCATGATGCGCGCCACCGCGTGAGCAGCGGCGCCGACGTCGCGGTAGGTGGCGCGCAGCGTGCGCAGGCCGCTGGGCTTGGGCGTGAGCTTGAGCGTGGCTTCGGTGATCAGCGCCAGCGTGCCTTCCGAACCGATCAGCAGGCGGGTCAGGTCGTAGCCGGTGGAGCCCTTGCTGGTGTAGGTGCCGCAGCGAAAGCCTTCGCCGGTGCCGGCCACCGCGCGCAGCCCCAAGGTGTTCTCGCGCGGGCTGCCGTACTTCACCGTGCGCGGGCCGGCCGAATTGCAGGCCAGGTTGCCGCCGATGCTGCACCAGGGCGAGGAGGTGGGGTCGGGCGGCCAGAAGAAGCCGTGCGGCTTCAAGGCCTGCTGCAGGTCGCCGTTGAGCACGCCCGGTTCAACCACCGCCAGGCGGTTGTCCGGGTCAATGCGCAGGATGCGGTTCATGCGCTCGAAGCTGGCCACCACGCCGCCGTCCACCGGCACCGTGGCGCCGGTGGTATTGGTGCCGCGGCCGCGCGCCACCAGCGGCACGCGGTGTTCGCGGCAGGCGCGCACCAGCGCTTCGGTCTGCTCGTGCGTGGTGGGGAACACCACGGCGTCGGGCAGGGCGTTGCGGCGGGAGTTGTCGTAGGCGTAGGCGAGGCGCTCGGCTTCGGCCAGCGACAGGGCGTCGCCGGCGAAGCTGGCATGCAGGGCTTCGAGCAGGGCGGAGGGCAGCGTCATGCGCCAAGTCTAGCGCCGACGCCGCCCGGGTTCGCCCAGGTTGGCCCGGTTTGCGGCCTCAGATCTTCAAGGTGGGAATGTCGACCTTGGGCAGCAGGCGCGAGGTGAAGTAGCTGTCCTTGTAATAGCGGATCTTCTCGCACATCACCGGATGCGGGATGCCTTCGTACAGGAACACTTCCTTGTCCGCGCCCATGGCCTTCAGTTCCTGCGGCAGCATCAGCGCGCGGCGCTCCTCGGACTCGCTGCGCGAGCGGTCGCCGCCCTTGCCGCGGGTGACGTTTTCCTTGCGCACGGTGGTGTAGCCGAGCATCTCGGAGTAGTCGTTGGCGTCCTGCTGCTCGCGCGGCGCATAGACGATCTGCAGCGCGTGGTTGGTGATCAGCGTGCGCGCCACTTCCTTGCCGTAGGTGGCATCGAGCTGGGCCACGCTCTGGATGATCGGCAGCAGGCGGATGTTGTAGCCGGCCATGTACGACACGGCGGAAGAGATGATGTCCACCTTGCCGATCGAGGTGAACTCGTCCATCAGCAGCAGGCACTGGTGCTTGAGCGCCTTGTTGTTCTGCGGCAGTTCCTTGGTGTTCTGGTTGATCAGCTGGCTGAAGAACAGGTTCACGATCAGCCGGCTCTCGGCCAGCTTGTTGGGCTGGATGCCGATATAGATGGTCATGCGCTTCTTGCGCACGTCGGTGAGCAGGAAGTCGTCGTCGCCGGTGGCCGCGTCCAGCACCGGGTTGATCCAGGCGTTGAGCGGCTCCTTGAAGGTGCCGAGGATCGAGGCGAAGGTTTCGTTCGCCTGCGACAGCAGGTTGGCGAAGGCCGACTGCGCATTGCTGCTGAGGAAGGGCTGCTGCGACATCCACTGGTACAGCTGGCGCAGGTCGGTGCCGTCGCCGGAAGAAAGCCGGTACACCGCGCCCAGGGTGGGCTTGTCGCGCAGCACCAGGGGCAGGCCCTTCTGCTCGTCGTGCTCCCACTTCTCGCACAGGTACAGGGTGAAGGCCATGAAGGCGTTGCGCGCCTGGCTCACCCAGAATTTCTGGTCGTCCGCGCCGTCCGGGTACAGCATCGCGGAGATGCTCATCAGGTCGGACACGCGGAAGGACGGGTCCTTGGACACGTAGCTCAGCGGATTCCAGCGATGCGAGCGGCGGTCTTCGGCGAAGGGGTTGAACAGGTAGATCTCGTGGCCCTGGCCGGCGCGCCAGCCGGAGGTGAGCTCGTAGTTCTCCTGCTTGATGTCCAGCACCACCATGGATTCCTGGTAGTCGAGCAGGTTCGGGATCACCACGCCCACGCCCTTGCCCGAGCGGGTCGGCGCGGCCAGGATCACGAACTGCTGGCCGCCAAGGCGCACCAGGTCACCCCGGTACTTGCCGACCAGGATGCCGTTGGCCTGCTCCTTGAACATGCCGGCCTTGCGCAGGTCGCCGCCGTGGGCGAAGCGCGCGTCGCCGTGCATGGAGGGCTTGTGCGTGCGGGCGATGAAGTAGAACACCACCATCCACAGCACCACCGGGATGCCGAAGCCGACGTAGCCCGCCGCCTTGATGCGGCCGGCGTAGGCCTGGTAGTCCGGCAGCTTCAGCGCCGCCACGTACTGGTAGTAGGTGTTCCACGACAGCGGAACCTCCACTTTCAGCAGCAGGCGCACCAGCCAGCCGGAAAAGAACATGCCGCCGACGAGGGCGGCCAGCAGCAGGCCGGCGGCCCAATACCATTTCGTCTTGCTCATGAGAACCTGACTCGCATCCATTGCTCCGAAGCAGGGTGCTTCGGCCCCTGTGGTCTTGCCATGCCGCGGTGGGTATCAGCCCCCGCGGCATCCGTTCCGACTGTCATTCCACCTAGTGTAAACGGGTTTCGGTGACAGGTCCGGTGATCGCCTTCGCGTCCGCGCCAGCCCGGCCTCAGGCGCCCTGATGCTGCGGCTGGCCGGGCGCCGGCCCTTGCTGCTGCCCCGGCTGGCCCGCCTGCTGCTTCTGCGCGGCGGCTTGTTCGAGCTGCGCGCTGCTGCGTTCCAGTGGCGTGTTCACCGCCTGCTGGGTCGGTACCTCGGCCACCCGCTTGAACGGCGAGTTCAGATCGCCCTGCACGGCGTAGGCGCGGCTGCCGTCGTCGCTGAGCACCACGCGGTCGATGCGCTCCAGGCCGGCCTGGCGCGAAGCCACCACCAGCGCGCCCGAAAGATTGTCGCTGCGCTGGTCCGAGGCGCGATGGTGCGAGGCATCCAGCACGTGCACCGCATCGCGCGCCTGCTGGAACAGGGCGTGGTCCGGATGGCCGGGCTGGTCGAGCGGCGGCTTGGCGTGATGCCACTCGCTCGGATGGGTGAGCGTGTGGATGGCATGAGAGGCACGGTCGCCGAGGTGCTCCAGCTTCTCCTCCACCTCGTGCACCGCATGGCTGACCGCGTTCCCGACGGCATGCACGCCTTCGGAGACTTTCTCGCCCACTTCCTGCGCCACGTGCTCCACGCCGTGCACCACGGCGCGCGGCACTTCCCACGGCGCCGACAGCACGGTGCGGATGTCGCGCACGTCCTCGCGGTAGCGGTCGATCATGCCCTTGTGTTCCTGGTACAGGGCGGCGTTCTCGGGGCTGACGATGGAATGGCCGAGCAGCTTGTTGTCCGGCACGAAGTTGTCGATCGCGTGCGCGCTGAAGTCGGTGGCCTTGAGCGGGTTGCGCGGGCTGAGCGGGCCGCTGTCGTCGCGGTAGCCGGCCTTGCTCAAGGTGTCGATGTCCTGCGGCGCGGCATAGATGCGCACCTCGCCGAAGTGCGGGCTGGCCGCGCTGACCAGGTCGCCGGCGCGGATATGGTCGATCACCTGGTGGCCGCCTTCGGGCAGGCCGTAGAGCAGGCCGGCGGCGCCGTAGGCGTTGAAGGTTTCGCCCTTCAGGTTCAGCCGCGCGGCGGTGAGTTCGGCCAGGGTGCCGCCGAGCGAATGGCCGGTGACGGTGACGTCGTACGGCACGCCCAGCTGTTCGGATTGCTGGTGCGCCTTGTCCATCACGCGCTGGGTGAAGGCGGTGGCGTCCGGTGCCTGCGCATTGAGGCCGGTGAGCACCATGCCGGCGTCGGTGCCGCCGTCCTGCAGCAGCTCGCGGTCGAATTCGGAGCCGCGGTGGGCGATCACGATCGCGCCGGTGTCCACGCGCTGGTAGGCAGTGCCCTGGTAGCCGGTGCGCGGGTCGTCGGTGTGATCGAAGACGCGGTATTTGATGCCGCCGAGTTCGACCGTCTGGTTGGTCTGGCGGTCCTGGTAGGCGTCGCGCGCGAGCAGGGCGTAGTCGGTGGTGCCGATCTCGGTGCCGATGCCGGTGCTGGTCCCGGTGCTGTCCGTGCTCATGGGGCCGTCTCCCTGGCCGTCAGCGTCATCGAGAAGATGTCGGTGCGCGTGGTGGGCTTGAACAGTGCGCGGTTGGGCGTGCCGAAGGCGGTGCGCTCGTCGCTGCTGTTGAAATATTCGCTGCGCACGAAATACGTGGGCACCGGCTTCTCCGCCAGCAGTTCGCGCGAATCCATCGCCGGCGAGAATTCCACGCCCTTGATCCGCAGCGTGGCCCAGGCGGTGTTCACCGCCCAGTGGCACACGCCCATGCCGTAGTAGTCCTCGTCCTGCAGCAGGTCGGCGTAGAGCGAGCCTTTGTACTCATGGTCGCTGATGCGGACGAAGTCGATGGCGACATCCTGCTCCGGCGTGAGCGTGGCGCCGCTGACCGGCGTGGCCGGCACGCAGCGTTCGTTCTGCACCTTGTAGTGCACGGTGCCCTTGATGGAATCGAACGGCCCCGGCGCGCCCTCGATGCTGAGCGTCAGCTCGTAGCGCTTGCGCGGATGCGGGTTCTGCTTGATCTCTGGAGTCTTCATGGGAGAACCGAAAGCGGTGGTGGACGCGAGCGCCAGCAGCAGCGCACAGGCGGCGCGGCGCGGTCGCGGATGCACGGCGGCACCCATGCTCAGTGCAGGGTGACCGTGAACGTAAGATGCTTGTCCGGGTCGGCCAGGCGGAAGTATTCGCCGCTGATGGCCAGGCCGTTCTTGCCGGCGAGGCGGAAGGCATCCTCGCCCTTGTCGACCCAGGCCGAGGTGGCCTCGGCCGCGCCGGGCATCGGCACCTCGCGGTTGCCGGTGACGCTCCCGGTGGCGGCATCCAGCTCGATCACGCGCAGCTGGGTCTGCGACAGCGACTGCGCCGCCTGCGTGTCGGCCTGCAGCAGCACGTAGACGGTGCCGCCCTTGTGCAGGCAATGGGTGGCGCGGCCCTGGAAGGTGTTGGAGGGCAGGTCCAGCGGGCGGGTCCACAGCACGCGGTTGGCGGCGGTGTCCTCAACGAAGACGAACGGCTTCTGGTTCATGCCGTCCGCGTCGGCGACGGCGCCGACCACGCACTGCTTGTTGTCTCCGGCCGGTTCCGCCGCATAGGAGGAAAAGCCCTGCGGCACGCTGGCGGCGGCGGGGGCGCTGACGGCGGCGGGCTTCGGCGGCGCGGTCTCCTTGGTGTCCGCGGCCGATGCGCCCTGCACGAGCAGGAGCAGCAGCAGAGGGAGAGTGAAGCCCTTCCCGGTTTTGAGTGATGGAGTTCTGATCGACGCGGTTCTGATCGACATGGCTGGTCTCTGCGGAAGAAGCCGGGCCTGTCCGTGCGGACAGGCCCGGGCGTTGCCGGTTAGTGGGAAACGCTGGGACCCGCCGGGGCGGGCGCCTGCTGCTGCTTCTGCTGCTGGTGCTGCGCGTTCTGCGTCTGCGTGCTGGCGGCGTGCTCCAGCGCCGTGGTGCTCTTTTCCAGCGGGGTATTCACCGCCTGGGCGGTGTCCACGCCGGCCACGCGCTTGAACGGCGAGTTCAGATCGCCCTGCACCGCGTAGGTGTGCTTGGCGTCGTCGCTGAGCACCGCGTGGTCGATGTGCTGCAGGCCTTCCTCGCGTGCGCGCGCCGCGAGCGAGCCGGCGAGCTGGCCGCTCTGGTGGTTCGGTTCGCGCTGGTGGGAGGCGTCGAGGCGGTGCACCGCATCCAGCGCCTGCTTGTACAGGGCGTTCTCCGGATGGGCCGGGTTGTCCAGGCGCATCGGCGCCTTCTGGTCGTGGTGCTTCTGCTGCTCGAGCTGGTGGCGCACCGCGTCCATGGTCTTGGGCCCGGCGACGCCATCGGGTTCCAGCTTGTGATCGTGCTGGAACTTGCGCAGCGCCTCGTCGGTGAGGCCGCCGAACTTGCCGTCGGGATGCACCGGATAGCCGAGCTTGGTCAGCTCCTGCTGCAGGCTCATCACGTCGCCGCCGCGCGCGCCCTTGTGCAGGTAGTTCTCTTGCGCGTGCTTGTGCTCCGCCGGATGGGCCGGCGGCTGGTGCGCAGGCGCTGCCGGCGCGGCGGGCTGGTGCGGGGCTGCGCTGTGGCTCGGCGGCGTGGGCGCGTGATGGCCGGCCGGGTGATGGCGCGTGACCATCGGGCCGTTCGGCGCCTCCGGGATATTGACCTTCTCATGCCCGTGCAGCGGCTGGTGCACCTGGAACTCGGGCTTGGGACGCATCGCGCCGACGATCTTGAAATCGCCGCCGTTCCAATAGCCCTCCTTGGTGTCGGTCGGGCCCATCGCCTTGCTCAGCGCGGGGCCGGTGCTGACCTGGGAGCCGTAGAACTCGATGTTTCCCTTGCCGTCGTAGCCCTTGAAGATGGCCACGTGGCGTCCGTGCTTGCTGTCGAACATCAGCAGGTCGCCCGGCTGCAGCGAGCCCGGCGTCTTGCGCGCGTCCTCGGCCGGCACGATGTCGAAGTGCTGCTTGGCGTAGCCGGTGAAGCCGCCGTCGTAGAGCTTGGACGTGGCGAACGGTTCGTTGCCGACGTCGTAGCCGGCGTTCTTCATGCCGCGCCAGACCAGGGACGAGCAATCGACGCCGTAGTAGCCGTCCTTGTCGAGGTCCTGCTCGGTGCGGCTTGAATCCGAGCGGTGATTGGGGGAGCCGTTCTTCAGGCTCATGTCGCCGCGGCCGTATTCGTACTTGCGGCCTTCCTGCGCAAAATGACGGTAAGCCTCATCCAGAATTTCGCGACCCATACATCCTCCGAGTGGTCAGAAAGAAAGGCTGCTTACAGTCCCATCGAGAACTCTGCGTACTGCGATGCGCTTACCCAGCCGGCGGCGCAATCCACGTACTGCCCGTGCTCCAGCCGGCAGGCGCCGTGCGGCGCCGGCTTGATCCATTCCACCTTCGGCGCGCCGGGCTCGCCGCACAGCTCGCTGTGCTTGCAGGCCGCGACGGATTCCGCCGGGATCGCCACCACGTAGTGCCATTCCGGCTGCCCCGCCTGCTTGTGCGCGTTGGCCATGACGCAGACGAACTGCATGTCGTGCAGCTTGGCCACCGGCGTGGACGGGAAGGGCGGGAAAGCCGTGGCCAGCACCGCGGAGGGCTGGTCGTTGGCCTGGATCTGGCCGTAGATGCCGTCCGCGCTGCAGCCTTCCGTGTTCACCACGATCTGGTACTCGCCGGCCGTGCATTCCGGCGCCCAGTCTTTTTTCTTCTGGGTGCAGGCAATGCCCGGCAGGTTGGCGACGGGTGGCGGCAGCGGCCCTTCCATGGGCATGTCCTTGGGCATCGATGCGTCGGCGGCCGGCGCGGTGCCGGCCGGTGCGGGTGCATGCGGTGCCGGCTGGGCGGAAACGGCGGTGGCCGGTTGCGTGGCAGCGGCTTCGCCGGAAGGCACCGGCAGCTGGCCCTCGCTCGCCGAATGGCTGCACGCTGCCAGCAGCAGGCAGGGCAGGAGGCGGAGGCTGGATCGGCTGACGGTCATGCGGATGTTTCCTTCCGGAGCGGACTTGCGGTGGTGCGGAGCGGGAGCGGCTGTCGTGTGAGCAACGGCCGCGTGCTGGGCATCGAAGTTCGACAGGTTGTTCAGGGACTTTCGCAGTTGGTGGACTGTGCCGCGGCCGGCGCCTGTTCCGGCCGCGGCACAGCGATTACCTGTGCTGCGGCGTAGTCGCCTGGGCCTGCTGAGCCTCGTGCGTCTGCGTCTGCGTCTGCTGCTTGCTGGCGGTGTGCTGTTCGCCGAGCTTGGCCATCTCGCGGCTGCTCTGCTCCAGCGACGTGTTCACCGCCTGCTGCGTCGGCACCTCGGCCATGCGCTTGTGCGGCGAGTTGAGGTCGCCCTGCACGGCATAGACGCGGCTGCCGTCCTCGCTCATCAGCACGTGGTCGATGCGGCTGAGACCGGCGCGCTGCGCGGCGACGGCGAGCGAGCCGGCCACGTTCTGGCTGATCTGGTCCGGCGTGCGCTGGCGGTCGGCGTCGATTTTGTGCACGCCGTCCAGCGCCTGCTTGAACACGCCGTGCGCGGGATGCGCCTGGTCGCCGAGCTGCTTGTCGCCGCGCTCGGCGTGCTGCTTCAGCTCGCGGTCGAGCGCGGCCTTGGTCTGCGGGCCGTACTGGCCGTCGGACTTCAGGCCGTGGTCGTGCTGGAAGGCCTTGAGCTTCGCTTCGGTCTGCGGGCCGAACTGCTTGTCGGCCTTCAGGTCGTAGCCCAGGCGGTTGAGTTCCTCCTGCAGCTTGCCGACCTCGGCGCCATGCGCACCCTGCTTGAGCACACCCGGTGCGCTGTCGCGGGCCGGTTCCGGGGTGTGCTGCCCGGGCGCGCGCTTCATCAGCTGGTCCAGGCCATCACGGTTGCGCGTGATGTCGTGCATGTAGTCGTAATTGCTGGTGCCGTTGCTGTCGCGCATCACGCGGCCGCCGGTGATCGCCGCCACGGCGCCGCCGTAGCCGGCGATATGGCGCGCCTTGAGGAAGCCGGCGATCTTCTCGGGCTTGTCGTCCTCGTGCAGCACACCGTTCTTCAGCGCCTGCTTGTAGGCGTGGTCGCTGTTGATGCGGAAGGCATTGTCCTGCAGCTCGGCGGAGCCCTTGTACTTCTCCAGGCTCAGGCCGTTCTTCCAGTTGGAAGGATCGTTGAGGAACTCGGTCATGCCGCCCTTGGACGCCCATGCCCATTCGCTGCGGCTGCCCTTCATGGCCTCCTGCAGTTTTTCCTTGTCGATGTAGCCTGCGTCCGCGAGCCAGCCGGCGCCGGCCTGGTAGCGGCCGACATAACCCTGCTTGTTGGTCACGCTGAGGTTGCCGCCGTTGCTCTCCGTCATGACGACGGAAGCGATCAGCCTGCGGGTCATCGCGTCGTCCAGACCGGCGATGTTGCCCTGGTGGTATGCCTGCGCAGTGGCCACTGCGTGCTCTCGTCTATCAGCCATTGCTTACTCCTTAGTGGATGACGATGCTGGTTGAGTTGTGGAGGAGGGTTTACGTCTCCTTACAGCGCATGGCCTCCATCCGCTGCGCCGGCTTGCTCCGGTAAAACACGAACGTGGTGCTGCCCGGACCCTGGTTGCCGCCGTCGTCGTCGATATAAGCCTCGGCGAAGACGGGCGCGGCGTTGGCCCCGAGCGTGATCTGGTAGAAGGCGTTCTTCTGCGTGTTGGCGGCGGTGGTGCCGAAGTCCAGCGCGCAGGAGCCGCCAATGGGCTTGATGGCGGCATCGCCGCTCAACTGGTGCTGCAGGATTTCCTGGTAGTTCTCGCTGGGATAGAACTTCACCAGCGCGATCGACTGCACCGCGGCCGCGTCGCCGTTGAGCGTGGCGCCGACGTTGCCTTCGTTGTCCTGCTTGGTCCCTGCTTCTTCGCCGGTCTTGCCGTCCGGCACGTCGACCATGCCGAAGCCCGCCAGCAGCAGGTTGCCGCTGCGGTAGTGCGACATGTCGGAGCCGGTGGCGTCGGGGTTGTCCAGCGGCTTGGCGTCGCGCCACTGCACGCCGGCCACGGCGTCGAAGGCCGTCCAGGGCGAGGCGTGGGTGGCGGCGAACACGCCAAGAAGGTTCTGCAGGGGAGACATGGCACTCTTTCCTTGAGTTTCGGCGGCGGCATGCGCCACAGGCGCGGAAGCCGCTGCTGCCGGTGCCTTCGCCGACGACGCGGTAGAAGGATCGGCCGATTGCGATGAGCCGCACGCGCTCAGCGAGGCCAGCAGCGCGACGAGCAGTAGCTTCCTTGGGCTCATGGAACGATGGGTCCTTTCAATCTGCCGTCCACGAGTGTCAATGCCGCGGCGGTGTAAGGCAAGTGCAAGGTATGTGCGGAATTGCCTGAAATTTGCTTTGCGTCCTGCGCTTCGTCACATCCGCCCACCTGCGGGCAGGTGGGCGGCATCTTTCCGTCGTGCCAGCGTTCAGCGGCTGGATTGGGTCGAGTCGGACGTGCCGTTCGCGGGGTTCGCGGGCGGCACCGGTTCCAGCGAGCTGCCGAGGTTGCCGGTCGTCGATGCGCCCGGGAACGCTTTCGGACAGATGTCCTCGTAGACGAGCGCGGACGTCGCGTTGAAGCACTCCCAGTCGGTGACCGTGAACGAGCCGGTCACCGGATTGGAGGGCAGCCAGCAGTCCGAGGGCATACCGAGGGTGCAGAACAGGTAAGGGTTGTTCCCGTAGTAGGGGATCGCCTTAAAGAACTGCGCGGACGCCGTGGTACTGACGGCCAGGAGCAGGATGAGCAGCAGTGCTTTCTTCATGGGCATTCCTTTGCGATGGGATGGTTATGCGGGTTTCAGAAGGAAAGACACGTGCGCCGTGGATCGCTTTGCATCTGCCGGTTCATGGATGTCTCACGCTACCTCTGGCGAAAGCTGTTCCATACATCGCCTGCATTCGATCGAGGCTAAAGGCGCAGCGCCGTGCTGCAGCTGCTAAAGACAACCTTGCATGACGCGTCATCACATAGGCCTATGACTACTTTCTCGGCCTCGGGCTTGGTCGGGCGGGTTGCGACGCTATAGTGGTTGTCAGCCTTCGCTACCGCGACGCAACTGTTGGAGAAAGCGGAGATCAGTTCACATTTCGTCGAACCGAGCGATTGACAGTTCGCCATGGCGATCTGCTCTGCCTCGGATCGACTGGCTTTGTTACGCGCAGCGCCGAGGTTGCCGGTGTACTGGGCGTCCAGCGCGACCGCTCCCCAACGCTCGACCCAAACGACATTTTGCGGCGCTCCCGGTATGGGCGCCTGACTCCCCGGCTGGCCATAACCGGGAATGGGGCGGCAGGAAACCGCGCCTTGCCCACCTTGCGGAACCATGCCAGGGGGGCAACCCCCTTCAGCATGAAGCACAGGGCTGAAGCAAAGGATGCAAAAGAGCAGGATCAGCAAGGATTTCATGGCGATCACGTTTCTCGATTCTGGCCAATCTTGACCTGATCGGCCGAGGCTGTCATTGGCGTACTGGGCGTACGCACCCCCAGGCCGGGTGTTGGCGAGGAGGGAATCGACCTCGTATCCGGCGTGGCCTGGGATTGAGGCGACGGCATATACGACCCCGGCGGCTGCCCCGCCTTGCCGGGCTGGCTGTTCGCGCCGCCCATCGCCGAATACGCCATGAAATTGCCCATGGTGCCCTGGAAGAACATCGCGGCCATCGGCGGCACGCTGACGATCAGCACCGTCATCAGCAGGCCGATGCCGCCCTGCTGCAAGGCCAGGCTGGACAGGCCTTCCGCGCCCTGGCCGGTGAGGCCATTGATCAGGTTGGCCGCCCACAGCGCCTCGGCGACGCTCAGGCACAGGCGCATGGCGATCGACGTCACCACCGCCAGCATAGCCATCGAGAACAAGGTGCCGATGCCGTACATCAACCATTTTCGGAAGAGTTCCTTGGTCTGCTCGAAGATCAGGCACAAGATGAACAATGGTCCCAGTCCGATGAATAGCGCCATAGCGAACTGGTAGAGCAGCAGCATCGCGCCGGCGGTCATCGGCGGACTGGCGGTGCCGAAGGTGGCCAGCAGTTCGGCCTTCGATTTCTGGCCCGCCATTTCGATGTCGGTGGGATTGACCTTGATCACCTCGATCGCCGACAGGGCCAGCTGGGTCTTGGCCAGGTTCTTGTCGATCATGTCCTCCGGCGAGCTGTCGTTGCCGGTGAACAGGAAGTTGATGTGCTTGCCGAGATCGGTGGTCAGCAGTTCCTGGATGTCGTTGCCCGCGACGGCCAGGGTGGTGGCCACGGAGACGATGAAGACGATCTTCGCCATGTTGGCGACCAGGGCCATCATCGGCTCGCGGCTCTGGCCGGTCACCATGCGATAGCCCTGGATCGCCACCCACAGGGTGACCAGGATGACCGCGAAGGTGGACGCCCACAGCGCCATGCGTCCGAGCACGTCCTGCTGGAAGTGGGCGATCTGGCTCTTCAGGTAGCTGTTGACCAGCGCGAAGAAAATATAATCGCCAGTAGTTGATGGAGGCATAGCACCCAGTTCCTTAGGTTCGTGTCGCGAAAAGCTTCAGTGCAGGAAGGCTTCAGTTGCCGCTGTTCAGTTCGTCGAAGGCGAGCTTCAGCGTACCGGCCTGGACGATGGTGCCCAGGATCGTGCTCTTGCCCTTCATCGCTTCCTGGCCGAGCTGGGCCTGCTGGCTTTCCAGATACTTGATGATCTGGTCGTCGCTCTGGATCTGCACCTGCCACAGGCGCATTTCGGTATCCATGCTGGCCTGGCCGCGCGCGATGTTGGCCTGCGCGCCGGCGAGTGCGCCCTGGCTGGTGCCGACCATCTGCGAGATCTGCTCGAACTGCTTCGCATACCCGCCATAGACGGTGTTGATGCGGTTGAGCATGTCCACGGTGACGTTGTACTGGTGGTTGCGCCGCATCACGATCTGCTGGCAGACCTTCATCTGGCTATCCACCACCGAATCCTGCAGCTTGGGCAGGGACAGCGTCAGCAGGCCGGGGATGATGGCCACGCCATCCTTGGGCGAGGGGCAGGCGTCCGCCACGCCGGCGTCGGGGGCGATCCTGGTGTAGGTGGTGTCCAGGCTCAGCACGCTGGAGAAGCTCATGCTCTGCAGCGAAATCAGCTGCTGCGCGTAGTGCTGCAGCACGGCCGCGTACTGCGCGACTTCCTTGCCGTACTGCGCCGCGGTCTGGATGAAGTTAGCGGCGTCCTGCGCGATATGCGCCGGGTCGATGACCGCCCACTGGGCCTGCGCCTGGTTGGCGTAGAAACCGCTGAGCGAGACCACCGCGAATGCCACGGCGGCCGGAAGCTTCAGAAGACGGGGGGTGCGCGTTTGCTTGGTCATGGCACGTTGTCCGTAGTCGAGGGTTGGGGTCAGCCGGCCGCGGTGCGGCGGGGGGTGCTCTGGTTGGCGCCGGCCGGCGAACTCGGCCGGCCCTTGCCGCTGCCCTTGCGGCGCTCGTAGAAGGTGGGCAGCCACTGGTCGGGCTTGAGATCGCCGGCGGGCACGCCGGCGGCGTTGGCGTGTTCGGCCAGCACCTGGTGCATGATCTCGATGTTGTCGGTGGAGGCGGAGATCACCGCCAGCGCATCGTCCAGGCCGCGCAGGTTGAGCTGGCATACCGACGAGGCATGGCCCTGCTTGACCAGGAAGCAGCGCGAGCGCTCGTCCAGTCCCACGACCACCTGGTATTCCGCTTCCGTCAGCTTGAGGCCGTTGATGTAGTCCTCGCGGCTGGCATTCGGGTTGGGCAGCAGCACCATGGTGGCGGTCTGCTCGATCAGCGCGGCGGAGATGTCGCTGGCCAGCGCGTCCTCAGGACTTTGCGTGGCGAAGATGCCCATGCCGTTCTGCTTACGGATGGTCTTCTGCTTGTTCTTGGCGAATTCCTTCAGGCCGCCCTTGCCGTCCAGGATCTTCCAGAACTCGTCCATCACGTAGATCAGGCGGCGGCCGTCGATCAGCGACTCCAGGCGGTGCAGCAGGTAGTTGATCACCGGCGAGCGCACTTCGGGGTTGTCGATGATGTCGGTGTAGTCGAAGCCGATGATGTTGGCTTTCTGCAGGTCGATGGTGTCGACCGGGTTGTCGAACACCCAGCCCAGCGAGTTGCCGGCGGTCCACTTGCGCATGCGCACGAACAGGCCGTCGTCGCCCATGTTGGGCAGGCTCTTCTGGAAGTTGGTCATGGTGCGCAGGTGCATCGGCGTGTCGAGGATGGCCTCGACCGCGCGGAAGATGTCGTCCTCCTCGCGCGAGCTGTACACGCTTTTGCCCGCCAGCACCTTGACCAGGTCGGACAGGAACTGCACGTTGCCTTCGTTGCGCTCGCACTGGAACGGGTTGAAGCCGGTCGGCTGGCCGTTCTCCAGCGCCAGGTAGTTGCCGCCGCAGGCGCGCACGAAGATTTCCGCACCCTTGTCCTTGTCGAAGAAGAAGATGGTCGGCGCAGGCTTGAGCTTCTGCACCTGGCTGAGCAGGAAGTTGATCAGCGCGGTCTTACCGGTACCGGACTTGCCGATGACCATGGTGTTGGCGATCGCCTTCTCGCCCAGCGAATTCTCGCCCGGGTGGGTGGCGTGGAAATTGAAGTAGTACGGCTGGCCGTTGGTGGTCTGCAGCGTGGTGACGCAGTCGCCCCAGGGGTTGTTCTCCTTCTTGCCCAGCGCGAAGTTGTGCAGCGGGGACAGGCCCAGGAAGTTCAGCGAGCTGACGTTGGCCAGGCGGGTGCGGAACTTCCAGTTGGCGGGGAACTGCGAGTAGTACGAAGCGGTGACCGCCAGGTCTTCCTTGATCGAGATGAAGCCGGCGTTCGAGAGTTCCGCGCGGGTGGCGGCGATCTGCTGCGAGAGCAGTTCGTGCGTGGCCGCATAGATGGTCATCATGAAGTGGTACTCGCCCAGCACGAAGTTGCCGGAGGCGAGCTGGTCCATGGCCTGATCCATCTCGATGATCTGGCTCACGGCCTTGTCGCCGGAGGAGATCATCATGCCCTTGGTGCGCTCCAGCGCCTTCAGCGCATCCTGGCGGCCCATCGGGCTGAACGAGTGGGTGACCACGTATTCGAAGTCGAGATACTTCAGGCCGTTGAGGATGCCCGGATAGGTGCCGTCCGGGTATTCCTTGATGTTGAGCACCGCACCGAAGTGATTCACGCCGGTGGGCGTGGTGATCACGAAGTCGCCGGTCTTGGCGGAGAAGCGCTGCTTGCTCACCGGCAGGTAGCGGTACACCGGCGCCTGCAGCACCGGCACCGGTTCGTCGATGCGGTTGAGCAGATAGCCGAAGAATTCCAGCGGCTCGGAGAACACGATGCCGTTGCTGGCCTCGTACATGCCCAGGCGGGTGGGCGAGTACTCCTTGAGCACGGCCTCGACGTTGCCGGCCAGCTCCAGGATGGTGGCGATCGCCTGCTGCTGCTCGGCTTCGAGCTGGCTGACGTTTTCCGTCTTGTCGGCGAAGCGCTTGCCGGACACCACCGGACGGTAGATCAGCGTGAGATACAGCTCGTTCTGCATCAGCTTCTGGGCCGACAGCGCGCTGTAGTAAGCGTCGGACAGGCCCTGGTTGAAGGTGTGGTCGAAGCGGCTGTTGTTGACCAGCTTGCGGCGGCGGCGCACGTCATGGACCCAGAAGGCCACGTTGACGAAGTCCGGCGCGCGCAGGGTCTGCAGCATGCGGTTGAAGGTGTTGTGCCGGTGCTCGAGTTCCCATTCCTCGCGTCCGACGAAGGGCAGGCCTTCCAGCCGCCATACGAGCATGTAGTCGCCGCCCGTGGTCTTGAGCACGGTCGGGGATACATGGGTGGACAGTGGCAGGAATTCGCTGATGGGTGCGTCTGACGTGAACATGGCTCGATGACCGGTGATGTGTCGAAAAGGCCGCCCCCGGCGAAAGTCTTCGCCGGGGGGCCCTTGGATTACTTGTCTTTGTGATCCCGATAGGCATTGGGGGTGAACACCCACATGCCTTCGTTCTGCTGCAGATTGCGCACCCGGGTCCGGAACTGCAGCCGCAGCCCCAGCAGGCGGAAGATCAGCTCATCGCGGCGCGCCATCTGGCGCATCACCATGATGATCGGCGGGATGATCGCCAGCAGCAGCATGTTGCCGGAGTACATGGCCAACAGCAGTCCGCTTCCCGCTCCGATGAAGAAGGGTATGTACGGCACGCCCATGAACATGGGCGGGCGCGTGCAGCCCCGGAAGAGCGCGTTCTTATGCATAGTGCTGCAGGATGTGGATCACGGCGGCCGAGCAGCTGTTGCCGGTGTCGCCGATCAGCATCTTGGCGATCTGGGCCGCCGCGCCGATCAGCACGCCGCCGATCAGGATCGGAGCCACGTCGCCGATGCGCTTGTGGGCGAAGGCGATCTGGTAGCCGGAGAAGATCACCGCGATGGTCACCACGGCGATCGACGCCATGTTGAGCAGGCCGTTGATGTTCTTGAAGAAGCCGCAGATCTTGGTGTCGGTGCCGCCGAAGTCCTGCGCGAACGCCAGGTCGGGCATGGCGATGGTGGCGACAAGAACCAGGCCCATGATCATCATGGCGAGCATGTTCTTGGTGTTCATGGTGGTCGGGATGTTGAGCTTGTTAGCCATTGGACGGTTCCTTCTGGGCGGTTCGGTGACGGGCGTCAGCCCGCGAGCATTGTTGATACAACGGACGGCCCGGCCTGGGCCGGAGCTTGCTGGCGGCCCGAGGGCCTTCGCGGCAGGCCAGGCGTACCCGCGCGCGAATCGTGGTGGCCGCGCCCTGCGGGCGGCAGCCGGAAGAGGTCAGAAAACGAAGGCGGCATCGCTGCCTCCCTGGCGCATGTCGGCGCGGTCGGTGCCCGGCGCCACGTTGGCGTTGGCCTGACGCGGCTGCTGCTGCTGTTGCTGCTGCGGTGCGCGGTCGTTGGGGCCCCGAACCTGCGGCGTGAACACCTCGTCGCCCTGCCCGGCGGGGCCGGCGACCGGATTGCCGGCGGGAGCGCCGCCGACGACGCCGGCCATGATCGGCTGGTTGTCGTTGGCCTGGCCCTGGAAGTTGCCCGGCATGGCCTGTGGCGCCATCTGGGCGTTGGCCTGGCCGTTGGGCGCCATGGCCTGCTGCATGGTCTGCGCGAAATTCGGATTGGGCACGCCCTGCGGCATGGCCTGCTGCGGCAGCGCATTGACCTGCTGCTGCGCCGGCTGCATGCCCAGGCGCGCGGCCACTGCATTCACCGCCGCCGTGGCGGCGGTATCGATCGCCACGCTGCGCAGCGCCACGCGGTACGAAGCGTCGTCGATCTGCGTGTTGACCACCGGCGGCACCACGCGGCGGTTGGTGTTCTGCGGCATGCCCTGGCCTTGGCCCTGGGTCTGCAGCGGAATGGCCTGGGCCACCTGGGTGTTGCTGGCCAGGCGCACGCCGCGGCCCATCGAGTCGTAGATCTTCTGGACGTAGCCGTCGCGGTAGCCGGTGGTGAAGTTGCCGGAGTAGTAGCAGCTGAAGGCCTTGCCCCAGTCGCCGCCCGCGCTGGCATAGCACTGCGCCAGGATGCGCGAGCCGGCGATCAGGTTGCCGCACATCGAGAACGCTTTCTCGTAGGTGTCCAGGCCGTACTTGCCGAAATTGCTGCGGTTGACCTGGGCCAGGCCGACCGAGAAGTTGTAGCCCTTGTTCTCCAGCATCTGGACGGTGGCGATCGCCTCGTCCAGGTTCTGCGGCTGGCGCACCAGCTGACCGCCCACCACGCCGATGGCGAAGGGGTTGGAGCTCGACTCGACATTGACGACGTGCTGCATCACCTCCGCCGGTACGGCGAGGTTCTGGCAGGCCATCATTTCCAGTCCGGTCAGCATGGTCGGTCCCTGTGCTCCTGTGCCTCAGCCGCCGGCGAACTGGCGGGCGGGGTTGAAGTCGATGCCGGTGATGTAGCGTCGGCCCGCGTGCGCCTTGATGTGCACCACGATGTCGATGGTCATCTGCAGCAGGCGCTTGATGGTGGCGAACTCCAGGCCCGAGCCTTCGGCCGAGGCCTTCACCATCAGGGCGAGCTGGTCCCAGGTCTGTTCCGGGCTACCGGCGTGGCAGCTGGTGATCGAACCCGGGTGGCCCGACGCGCAGTTGCGGATGAAGTAGAACGATTCGTCGCCGCGCAGCTCGGCCAGGATGATGCGGTCCGGCTTCATGCGCAGGCACGCTTCCATGCAGCTCTTCGCGGTGACGTTGCTGGTGCTCTGGCCGCCCTTGGAATAGAGCAGGTGCACCACGTTGGGCTGGTCCAGGAACAGCTCGCGCGCGTCCTCGATGCTCACCAGCCGCTCGTGGTGCGGGATGTGGTGCACCAGCGACTTCATGAAGGTGGTCTTGCCGCTGCCGGTGGCGCCGGAGACCACGATGTTCTTCTTGTACAGCACCGCCTGGCGGAAGAAATCCGCGTAGCGGCGCTGCGCGCGCAGGTCGAGCAGTTCCTGGTCCTGGCTGCTGACGCCGTGCGCGTCCTCGATGATTTCGCTGAAGAAGCCGTCCTCGTGGTACTGCGCCAGCGTCTTGGTCTGCTTGGACGGCAGGCGGATGGTGATCGAGACCTTGCCGGCCTCGACGGCCGGCGGGATCACGAACTGCGCGCGCTGCCCGGTAGGGAAGGTGAGCGACACCACGGGGTCGGCGTCGGTGATGCGCTGCCCCGTGTTGCTCTCGTTGACGACGGCGGTGCAGAACTGGCGCGCGCGGTCGAAGGTCAGCGACGGGACTTCCATCTTCTGCCATCCGCCCCGGCTTTCCAGGTACAGCTCGCCCGGCCTGTTGATGCAGATTTCCGTGACCTCGGGCGAGGCCATGAATTCCTTGATGCCCAGTACCTCGTACTGGTACTCGAGGAATTCGTTGGAAACCTGTGCGACTGCTCCGTCATCCATACCGGTTCGTCTCGTTCCTCAGAGCCGGGAGACCACGCCGCTGAAATCCACGTCCTTGGCGACGTAGACATACAGCACCGTACCCTGGTTGACGGTCACCGTCGGCAGCCGGTTGGCCGCTTCGCGCACGGCCTGGTTGGCCAGGCTCTGGACGGTGGCCGCGGTGTTGCTCTCGAACGGCGACTGCGTCACCACGCCATTGCTGACCGTGGTCTGGCGCGGGCCGTGCTCGGCCGCCTCGTACTTGAACGCGTCGCTGAGCAGGCTGATCAGCAGGGCCGCGCCGATGCGGCTGGGCCAATGCGCGTCGTACTGGCCGGGGTGGCCGGAGCTGCCGAGGTTGTCGATGCCGGGGCTGGACATGTTCACGTCCACGCCGTTGGGCGTGATGATGCGGTCCCAGATCACGGCGATGCGCGGGCCCTTCGGCACGGACTGGTACTTGCCCAGCACCTTCGAACCCTTCGGCAGCAGCAGCTTGTGGCCGTTGAAGGAGTACACCGGCTCGGTGACGATGCAGGTGGTGAAGCCCGGGAAGTCGCTGATGATGCGGGTTTCGAGCACGCAGCGGATGTAGGTGCCGCGCTGCATCAGCGTGTCGGGGTTGTGCACCGTCTGCGCACTGGCGTTCTTGTCCAGCGAGTTGAAGCCGAAGTCCGGACGGTTCGGGTCGCCCTGCGCCTGCGCCGGCTGGTTCGGATTGCCCATGCCCGGCATGCCCTGCAGATAGGGATTGCCCGCCGGCACCGGATTGCCCTGCGCGTCCGCGGCCTGCGCGGCGGAGTTGCCGGTCATCATGCGGCGCTCGATCAGGCTCGGACCGCGCGGACCTTCCTCGCGCTTGGGCTGCGGCGTGGTGTTGAGCGGCAGCGGCGGTGTCTGCGCGACCTGGATCGGCTCGGCCTGGCGCGGCGGCGGCGGGGGCGGCAGCGGGATCGGCTTGGGCGCGTCCGGCACCGTGATGGTTTCTTCCTTGGCCTTCTTCGGCTGGTCATGGCGCGAGGTGGCGCTATTGACCAGCCAGAACGCGAGCACCACCAGCAGCGCCAGGATGCCGCCCATGAAGCCGAGCGCGCGGCGGTTCATGCGCTTCAGGTCGTTGGAGCGCAGCTGCGGCGCGTTGGCGTCCAGGTCGGGGACGGACTGCTGCTGCTGGTAATTGGTGTGATAGGGATTGCTCGACAACGGCTCGCCGCTGCCTTGCGGATTGTCCTGCGGCGCGCCCTGGCCGCCGCCCTCGTATGGATTGTTCGAGCTCACTTTTTGGTGTTCCTTCGCAGGCCTACGACGTTGTCGCCGTGACGGATGACCAGGTACGGATAGGTGCCGTGCACGATGATGGTGTTGCCCTCGACGGTGGTGTTCACCAGCGAGTCTTCGCCATGCTCACGTTCGCGCATGTACACCACCGGGAAGTCGCCCGTGGGGAACTTCGCCAGGTCCGGCAGCTTGATGTAGGTGAAATGCGCGTCGTCGTAGACGTTCACCGGAATCAGCCAGGGCGACTTCTTGCCGCCGCGGGTGGCGTAGTCGTAGTCGAAGTTGTAGACACGGTCCTTGTGCAGTTCGGTGCTTTGCTCCGGCACGGCGGCGGTCTTCACCGCCTCGTCCGCGAACGCGGTGTCGCCCGGATAGGTGAAGCTGATGCGGTACTGCACGCCGGCGCGCTTGGCCTGGTCCAGCGCCTTCCAGTCGGTGGCGACGACTTTCAGCTCGAAGATGTACGAATGCGTCTCCGTGCGGATCATCAGGTTGGTGTCGACGTCGACGTTCTTCGGCTTCAGGTAGAACACGTTGTCGCGGCGCGACAGCTCCCAGCCGTTGGCAAAGCCGGTGCTGTAGTCCAGGATCTTCTCGTTCGGGCTGAGCTCGATCTGCGTGGTGATGCCCAGCGCGGTGCGCACCTGGTAGATGCGGTCTGGCTGGTATTCGTACTGCTGCACCACCTGCGCGTGAGCGTAGTGGGGCGCAAGGCCCATGGCGGCCATGCAGATGGCGCCAGCCAGGGCTAGTTTCCTCGTTCGGTTCATCGACGGCCGACTCCATTCGCGGTGTTACGGGGCGCCGGCGCGGCGGGCGCCGGTGCCGTGGTCCTGGGGGCTTCGCGTTCCGGAATCGGGGATTGCGGAACGGGAGCGGTGCGCAGTCCGTCGTCGGGCGCGGCGCCCGGCTGCACGGTCATGGTGCCTTCGGCCGGCGCGGCGCCTGCCGGCGCGGCGGCGGCCTGCTCGGCATTCGGGTCGGGCGCGGCGGCCGGCACCGGGACTTCCTCCGGCGGAGCCGTGGCGTAGTCGTTGTCGACGCGGTAGCTGGTGACCTGGAAGCCGAGCGGGTTCTCGATGCGGTACTGGTCGTCCATCTTCAGGTTCGCCTTGTAGGCGAACTCGATGGTGGCGATCTTGCTGTCCAGCGGCTGCAGCGTGCCGGACTGCTTGTTGTAGATGCTGCGCTGGAAGCGCACGGTGGCGCCCTTGGGCGTCTGGCCCTGGCCGCCGCCGATCAGCACGATGCTGAGGATCTTCACGCGGATCGCCCGCTCGCGGCCGTACAGCTTGTACGGGCTGGTCGGGTTGTTGGCCGAATGCAGCATGCGGAAGGCGTCGGCCACGTCCGGCGCCGACATCACCAGCACGGTGCCCCAGTCGCGCAGGGTCATGGTGGCGACGTCGAAGGACTCGCGCGCCAGCACGAAGTGCGCCACGTTGCTGCGGTTGATCGCTTCGCTGGTGCTGATCTGGCGGTTGGTGAAGTCCTCCGTCAGGCGCGCCACGGTGGCGGTGCCGGTGTAGGCGTCGGCCATCACCATGTAGGGGATCTTTTCCTTCAGCGGCAGCATGTAGAAATAGCCGCCGGCAAGGATCAGGGACATCACCACGGAGGAACCGGCCACCCACCACGCGCGGCGTTCGCTGCGCTTGGCGAGGTCGGCGACGGTCACCTCGAAATTGACCGACTTGGCCACGGCCTCGTCGATCTTCTTGCTCGATGTGCGCTTCAGCATCGGCGGAAACCCATAACGGAATTCACGACTAATCCCCTGTGTTTACTTCGCGCTCGGCGCGCTGGGCGCCGGGCTGTTCGGTGCATCCGCCGGCGCGCCGACGGAACCGCCCGCCGCCTGCACCAGGATCTGGCGCTCGTCCGCGCTCACCGACACGCCCTGGCTGGCGTAGATCGACGACAGCTCGGCCGTGGCGGACTGGATATCGGTGGTGTGCAGGTCGCTCACGCGCTTGTAGAGCGTGTAGTCGGACGGCAGCTGGTAGGACAGCTGCATGCCGGTATCGCGCGACCAGCGCGTCAGCATGTTCTTGAGCGTCTCGTCCATCGGCGAGGCGTAGAACGTGTAGTTCTTGGCAAGCGGAATCTCGGTGGGCGCGTCCTGGAAGCGGTTCACCTGTTTCCAGGAGCCGCCGAAGTCCTTGGCCGGCGTAGTGCCGCAGCCGGACAGTGCCAGGGTGGCGAGCAGCGAGGCGCCCAGCAGGGCCGGTTTGAAGAAATCCTTTTTCACGTCGTACCCACAAGTTGTAAGGAAAGCCGATATCGAGGCCGAGGATCGTTCGCCGCGGGGTCCGCAATACCCTGAAACCAGGGCATGCCGATGACACCGGCATGGGCCGGCGGCGTCAGATTCAGAGCAAGCGAAGAAGCGTCGGTGCGCGAGAACGCCCCGGAGTCCCCGAAGGTCCGGTGCGGAGGCAGGCGGTCGAGCCGCCGTTTGTTTTCCCCTGTCGCGCTACGGCGATGGCGGGCGACGCAAGCGCCCGCGAAGTGATGTGCATCGATTCCATTCAGACTCCCTGTCTAGTCTGGCTTCTTGCGACCGTCCTTAAACCTTGCATGTGGGCGGTTGGATGTGCGGCCAGCACACTTATTACAAGTAAACCGCACATTAATCTCCGGGGGCCAGACCCCGAGGGGCGGATTGTGACGCAGTGCGCCTAAATTTGGCAACGCGATGTGTAGGTACGGCTTTTGCTTAGTGTTTGAAACACTGTCGTAAATCAGCCATAAAACAGTGGCTTGGGCATTTGGACGTCTAAACGTCCAGGCTTAACAACGGCCTTGTTGCGGCGCGCTTTTCAGGCCATTCCTGAAGATTTGTCAACCGGCCTGAAAGGCGTCGCGCCACCACGACATCCGCGCGGTTTCAGCTGGCCCGTCGTAGCAGACCACGTCGAAGCGGCAGGGGTGCTGCGCATGCTTCGGATGGGCTGCCAGCCACAGCTGCGCGGCGCTGATCAGCCTGGCCTGCTTTGCCGCGGTGATCGAGCTGGCGGCATCGCCATGCGTGGCGCGCAGGCGGTGGCGCACTTCGACGAAGACCACGGTGTCGCCCTGGCGCATGACCAGATCGAGCTCGCCATGGCGCGTGGTGAAGTTGCGCGCCAGCAGCGCCAGCCCGGCCCCCTGCAGGGCCGCGCAGGCGCGTTGCTCGAACAGCGCGCCGGCGGCGCGCATCGGTGCCGGATCAGCCCTGGCTGGGCGGCGGCGCGGTGCTGCCGGCGGGGGCGGGCGGCTGGGCGGGTGCGCTGTCCATCTGCAGGCTGCCGCTGAGCGGGTGCGCCAGGCCGTCCTGGAACTTCGCCCATACCAGCACGCGGCGCACGCGCCCGAACTGGTCCGCGGTGAGCTGGCCGCTGGCGCCGGGCAGGTAGCTGCCGGCGTGCTCGCGCAGCCAGTCGACATAAGGAATGAGGTTCCACGCATCCATGCCGAAGGCGAACAGCCGCGCCGCGGGGCCGCGTGCGCTGGGCAGCTGCGCGGCGATCTCGGCGTGGTCGGGCAGGCCGGGCTGGGCGTCGAACAGCCAGGGCGCGTCGCAGAACTCGACGCCTTCCAGATCGTGGTTGGCGCCCGCGTCGTCCACGCCCGCATACACGTGCGAGGTGGCGAACACCGGCAGGTTCACGCGGGCCAGGCGCAGCTGGGGCAGCAACAGGCGCGCCTGCTGCGGACGCATGCTGATGAAGACGCCGGCATCGGAGCCCGCATCGGCCGCGTTGAGCCCGGCGATCAGCGAGGCGTAATTGACCCCGTTGCCGTTGAGCGTGGCCATGCGCGCCACCTTGCCGCCGCGCGCTTCCAGCTCGGCCTTGAAGGCGTTGGCGGCGCGCTGGCCGTAGTCTTCGCCGGTCACCACCACATAGGCGGTGAGCAGGCCGCGCTCGACCATGTGGTCCGCCGCCTGCGCGCCTTCGGTTTCCGGCAGCAGGCCGAATTCGGCGACGCCGCCGGCCGGCAGGCTCTTGTCGTCGGGATGGTTCAGCGCCAGCAGCTGTACCGGCAGCTCGGCCTGGCCGAACAACGCTGACACCTCGCCGCGGGTGAGCGGGCCCACCACCAGCTTGGCGCCGTCGGCCACCGCCTGCTGGTAGGCCTTGACCGCGCCGGCGGGTGTGCCGCCGCTGTCGTAGACCTTCACCGGCGGGCGCGGCGCGCGGTTGCGCGCGGCATCGGCATAAGCGGCGAAGAAGCCTTCGCGGATGGTGGCGCCGGCCGCGGCGAAGCTGCCGCTGGCCGGCAGCAGCAGGGCCACGCGCTCGGGCATCTTGTAGCCCTCGCGCACGTTGGCGTCCTGCCCGGGGATCATGGTGCCGACCTGCTGCTCCAGCGTCGGCTGCGGACGCGCCACGGCCACACCGAGCTGGCTCAGCGCCTCGTTGATCCACGGCAGCATGCGGTCGCCCTGCTGCATGGCGGCGGCGCGCTGCTTGAGCGGGTCGACGCCCAGCTTGGCCAGCTGGGCCAGGATCTGCTTGCGGTTCTGCGTCTGATCGATGCCGCTCAGGCGCTCGTCCATTTCCACCCGGCTGCGCGCGGCGCCCCAGGCATCGCCGGTGGCATCCATCGCCTTGGCGCGCAGTTCCAGCTGGCGCAGTTGCAGATTGGCCGGCACGGCGACGCCGGGCTGGGTGGTGAGCTGCAGCGCGCGCTGCGGGTTGTTCTGCTTCAGCGCGAACTCGGCCTGCAGGAGGTCCAGCCGCACCGGCTCGTCGCCGCTCAGGCGCGCGCGCTTGATGGTGGTCAGGAAGGTGGCGGCCTGTTCCAGGCGGCCTTCCTGGCGGTAGGCCTCGCCGGCCAGCAGGCGGTAGTGGTCGGCGGCGCCGGACGAGGTGCCGGCCAGGGCGAGATAGGCCTGCGCGGCCTGGTCGAAGCGGCCATCGCGCGCCATCGCGGCGGCGCTCTCCTCGGCGGAGACTTCGGCGGGAGTGCGCGTCGCGCTCGGCGGCACGCAGCCGGCGAGCGCCAGCGAGATCATCAGGCCGAGGCCTGTGGCGCGAATCAGGCGCATGCAAACGTCCTTGGATCTGTCGACACGAAGAACAATTGGGCGATCATAGCCGATCGTGTCGACCGCTTATGTCAGAGGAACTGCCGCCCATGTCTCAGCTTAAGCCCGGTTCTCTGTGGGTGGTGGCCACGCCGATCGGCCATCGCGACGACATCTCCGCGCGCGCCATCGAGACCCTGCGCTCCGTCGCCGTGATTGCTTGCGAAGACACCCGGCACAGCCGTCCGCTGCTCATGCATCACAACATCGGCACGCCGCTCACCGCCCTGCACGAGCACAACGAGCGCGAGGCGGTGGATGCGCTGGTGCGCCGGCTGCAGGGCGGCGAATCGGTGGCGCTGATTTCCGATGCGGGCACGCCGCTGGTCAGCGATCCGGGTTTCCGCCTGGTGCGCGCCGCGCGTGCCGCGGGCATCCGCTGCGCGCCGGTGCCGGGCGCCTGTGCCGCGATCGCCGCCTTGTCGGTGGCGGGGCTGCCCAGCGACCGCTTCGTGTTCGAAGGCTTCCTGCCGCCGAAGTCCGCCGCGCGCCGCGCACGCCTGCAGGAGCTGGAAGGGGAAGGGCGCACGCTTATCTTCTATGAGTCCTCGCACCGCGTCGCCGAAAGCCTGGCCGACATGCGCGACGTGTTCGGCGAGGCGCGCGAAGCGGTGCTGGCGCGCGAACTCACCAAAATGTTCGAAACCGTGCTCGGTGAGCCGCTGGGCGCGCTGGCCGCGCGCGTGGCGGCCGATCCGGACCAGCAGCGCGGCGAACACGTGCTGCTGGTGCATGGCCGCGGCGACGACGCCGATGCGCGCGTGGCCGAGGGTCGCCGCGTCTTCGCCATCCTGCGCGAGGAAATGCCGCCGACGCGGGCCGCCAAGCTCGCCGCTTCGATCACCGGCGCCTCGCGCCGCGCTTTATATGAAGGCGGCGACTGAAGCGCTCAGATGTCGCTCCGGTTACAATGCCGGGCGGAGTCGGCCGGGCAGTCGCGATACGCGCAAGCGCATCGAGGAAAGTCCGGGCTCCACAGGGCAGAGTGCCAGGTAACGCCTGGGCGGCGCGAGCCGACGGAAAGTGCAACAGAGAGCAAACCGCCGAACGGCATCTTCGATGCGCGTGGTAAGGGTGAAACGGTGCGGTAAGAGCGCACCGCGCGCGGGGCCAACGCCGCGTGGCACGGCAAACCCCACTCGGAGCAAGACCAAATAGGGGAACGATAACGCGGCCCGCGTTGTTCCCGGGTAGGTTGCTGGAGCCTGGCGGCGACGCCAGGCCGAGAGGAATGACTGTCGCGCCGCAAGGCGTACAGAACCCGGCTTACAGGCCGACTCCGCCTCTTTTTTCTCCCGCGCGCAGGCCGCTTGGCGGTGGCCTGGAAGGATCTCGCGTGGGATTTCCTGGAATGGCAGGCCGCATGAACGAGGGTTCATGCGGCAGGGTCGTGCGCCCGTCTCCAGGACTGCGAAATGGTTCGCAAGTTTTCCAAAATTTCCTAGCCATTCAAATACCTCGGGGTATTTCCTAAGAAAAGGCTGGAATTACTGCCACACCTCCGCCTTTCTCATTGATTCACAAGCAAAATTCCCTTGACAGTCTCAGGGGGCGAGACTATCGTGGGTTCCCGTGTGAAATCGTGGGAATTCGTGGGAGTTATCGGGCCGTGTTCCAGGGCGAAACCGCCATCACCGTCGACGACAAGGGCCGCCTGGCCATCCCGACCGCGTATCGGGATCAGGTGGCGGACGCGTGCGGAAATCGCCTGGTGATCACCTACAACCCCTTCGACGCGGGCTGCCTGTGGGTCTTCCCGTACGCGGAGTGGGAGCAGGTGCGCGACCAGGTCAACGCCCTGCCCAAGGTCAAGGCGGCCCATCGCGACATGCAGATGAAGCTGGTGGGCGCCGCGGCCATCGTCGAACCGGATTCCGCCGCGCGCGTCCTGCTGCCGGCGAGCCAGCGGGCGGCGGCGGGCATCGAGAAGAAAGCGGTCCTGCTGGGCATGGGCAACAAGTTCGAGCTGTGGAGCGAACAGGCCCACCTGGCCAAGATCCGCCAGACCCTGGGCGAAGACGACATCACTGACGAAATGGCGGACCTGCGCCTGTAACCGGACACGGTGGCGGCGCAGCGCAGCAGTACATGGGACGGGAGCGGGAGTGCGGCATGGCCGAGCAAGTGTTGCGGCACATCCCGGTGATGCTGGGTGAAGCAGTGGAGGGTCTCGCCGTGCGGGCTGGCGGGCGTTATCTGGATGGCACCTTCGGACGCGGCGGTCACGCCCGCGCCGTGCTGTCGCGCCTTGGCCCCGACGGCCGCCTGCTGCTGATGGACCGCGACCCCACCGCCATCGCCACCGCCCAGGCCGAATTCGCCGCCGACGCGCGTGTGTCGATCCGCCACGCCAATTTCTCCAGTCTGGCCGAGTGGGACGAAACCGCCGCCGGCCTCGACGGCGTGCTGCTCGATCTGGGCGTCTCCTCGCCGCAGCTGGACGAAGCCGCGCGCGGCTTCAGCTTCATGGCCGACGCGCCGCTCGACATGCGCATGGACCCGACCCAGGGCGAAAGCGCCGCCGACTTCCTCGCCCGCGCCGACGAGCGCGAGATCGCCGACGTGCTGTGGGTCTACGGCGAGGAGCGCTTCAGCCGCAAGATCGCCCGTGCCATCGTCGAAGACCGCGCCGAGCATCCGCTGGCGCGTACCGGCGAACTGGCCGGGCTGATCGAACGCGTGATCGGCCGCCGCGAGCCGGGCAAGCATCCGGCCACGCGCAGCTTCCAGGCGCTGCGCATCCAGGTGAACGGCGAGCTGGACTCGCTCAAGCAGGGGCTGGCCTCGGCGCTGGAATGCCTGAACGTCGGCGGCCGCCTGTCGATCATCAGCTTCCACTCGCTGGAAGACCGCGCGGTCAAGCTCTTCATCCGCGACCACTCCGGCCGCGTGCAGGGCAGCCGCCGCGGCCCGCCCGTCGCCGCCGCGCCCGCGCGCCTGGCGGCGGTGGGCAAGGCGCAGTTCCCGTCCGAGGCCGAGCAGGCCGCCAATCCGCGCTCCCGCTCGGCGGTGCTGCGCGTGGCGGAGAAGCTCTCATGAAAGTGATCGGCACCATCTTCCTGCTGCTCCTGCTCGGCGCCACGCTGGCCAGCGCGGTGGGCGTGGTGTGGACGCGCCACGAGAGCCGCACCTTGTTCGTCGAGCTCAGCCGCCTGCAGAACCAGCGCGACGACCTCAATATCGAATACGGCAAGCTGGAACTGGAGCAGGCCACCTGGGCCGAGCCGCGGCGCGTGGACAGCGAAGCGCGCCAGAAGCTGGGCATGGTCAATCCCAAGCCGCAAGACATCCAGCTGGTGCGCCGATGAACATGCGCACCCGCTTCCCGACCCAGCCCACCGCCCGCCGCCGCCAGCATGGCCCCAGTCCCCGCCGCCGCATGATCGCGGTGGTGGCGATACTGTCGCTGGCCTCGCTCGGCCTGGTCGCGCGCGCGTTCGACCTGCAAGTGGTGCGCAAGGAGTTCTACCAGAGCCAGGGCGACGCACGCTTCCTGCGCGAGGTGCCGATCGCGGTTTCGCGCGGCACCATCTTCGACCGCAACGGCGAGCCGCTGGCGGTGTCGACGCCGGTGATGTCGATCTGGGCCAACCCATCCGAAGTGCTGGAAAGCGAAGACCGCCTGCCGCAGCTGGCCAAGGCCATCGGCATGGACGCGGGTGAGCTTAAGCAATACCTGATGCAGCGCTCCGAGCGCGAGTTCGTCTACCTGCGCCGCCAGATGCGCCCGGACGCGGCGCAGGCCGTGCTGGACTTAGGTATCCCCGGCGTCAACGGCCAGCGCGAATACCGCCGCTATTACCCGTCGGGCGAAGTGACCTCGCACATCCTGGGCTTCACCAATATCGACGACCACGGCCAGGAAGGCCTGGAGCTGGCCTTCGACGACTGGCTGGCCGGCAAGCCGGGCGCCAAGCGCGTGATCCGCGACCGCATGGGCCACATCGTGGAAGACGTGGAGCAGGTGCGTGCGCCGCAGCCGGGCCGCAACCTCACGCTGAGCATCGACCGCCGCATCCAGTTCCTCGCCTACAACGAGCTGAAGAACACGCTGGAGCAGTCGCAGGCCGATTCCGGTTCGATGGTGATCCTGGACGTCACCACCGGCGAAGTGCTGGCGATGGTCAACCTGCCCACCTACAACCCCAACGCCCTGCGCAGCAGTACGGCCTCGCAGCGGCGCAACCGTTCGATGACCGACGTGGTGGAACCAGGTTCCACCATCAAGCCGGTGGTCATGGCCGCGGCTCTGTCCAGCGGCAAATACACGCCGAACGGCCCGCTGGTCGACACCGGTAACGGTCATTTCTATTACATGACCCATGACATCCGCGACACCCATGCCTACGGCATGTTGTCGCCCACCGGCGTGATCCAGAAATCCAGCAACATCGGCGCCGCCAAGATCGCGATGACGCTGGACACCGGCCTGCTCTACGACACCTACCGCGCCTTCGGCCTCGGCAGCAGCACCAACAGCGGCTTTCCCGGCGAGGCTTCCGGTTACCTCAAGGTGGGCCGCGACTGGCGTCCGCTGGAAAAGGCCATCATGGCCTACGGCTACGGTCTCAACGTCACCGCGCTGCAGCTGGCCAACGTCTACGCCACCATCGGCGACGGTGGCCTGATGCACGAGCCTTCCTTCGTGAAGGGCGCCGCCGGCGAGACCAGGCAGATCATCGCGCCGGAAATCGCGCGCAAGCTGGTCACCATGCTGGAATCCACCACCCAGCCGGGCGGCACCGCCGCGCCGTACGCGTGGATCGCCAACTACGCGGTGGCCGGCAAGACCGGCACGGCGCACAAGGCGCAGGCCGGCGGCTATGCCAAGAACAACTACAGCGCCGCCTTCGCCGGCATCGTGCCGGCCAGCAATCCGCGCATGGCCGCGGTGGTGGTGATCGACGATCCGAAGAAGGGCAGCTACTACGGCGGCCTGGTTTCGGCGCCGGTGTTCGCCAAGGTGATGGACGGCGCGCTGCGCCTGCTCGATGTGCCGCCCGACAATATCGGCCGCTGGTACGTCGGCGGTCCGGTGCAGGGCAATAACGGACTGGTCGGCAGCAAGCCGCCGGACGCGCCGCTGGTCGAGGACGCGCCGGTCGAGGGAGCGACCCCATGAGCCAGCGCCTCGAACAGTTGCTGCACGGTATCGCCGACACGGACAGTGCCGGCGATATCGTCGTTTCGGGCCTGGCGCTGGATTCGCGCCGCGTGCGTGCGGGCGAGGCCTTCTTCGCGCTGCGCGGCACGCGCGGCCACGGCATCGAATTCGCCGCCGGCGCGGTGGCGCAGGGCGCGCGCGTGGTGCTGGCCGAAGCGCCGGCCACGGCGGCGCCCGCGCTCGGCGTGCCGGTGATCTGGATCGAACGCCTGCACGCGCAGGTGGGCGAGATCGCCGCCCGCTTCTACGGCCGTCCGTCCGAAGCGCTGCAGGTGGTGGGCGTCACCGGCACCAATGGCAAGACCTCCACCGTGCAGCTGATCGCGCAGGCGCTGCATCACCTGGGCCACAGCGCGGCCACCATCGGCACGCTCGGCGCCGGCCTGCACGGCCAGGTCGAGGAAGGCGAGCGCACCACGCCGGACGCCATCCACGTGCAGGAACTGCTGGCTTCGTTCCGCGAGCAGGGCGCCACGCACGTGGCGATGGAAGTGTCCTCGCATGCGCTGGAGCAGGGCCGCGTCGGCGCGGTGAAGTTCGGCACCGCGGTGTTCACCAATCTCACCCGCGATCATCTGGATTACCACGGCAGCATGCAGGCCTATGGCGACGCCAAGGCCAAGCTGTTCGCCTGGCCCACGCTGACCCATGCGGCGATCAACGTGGACGACGCCTTCGGCCGCGAACTGCTGGGCCGCACGCCGGAGCACGTGCGCAAGCTGCGCATCAGCGCGGCCGGCGACCTGGCTTCGGATATCCGCGCAAGCAACATCCTTACCTCGGCCGAGGGCCTGCGCTTCGACCTGCACACCCCATGGGGCACGCGCGCGCTGCAGACGCACCTGATCGGCCGCTTCAACGTCGACAACCTGCTCGCCGTGGTGGCGGTGCTGGGCGCGCTGGGCGAATCGTTCGAGCGCATCGTCGAGGCAGTGTCGGCGCTGCATCCGGTCAACGGCCGCATGAGCCGCCTCGGCGGCCAGCATGGCCTGCCGCTGGTGGTGGTCGACTACGCGCACACGCCGGACGCCCTGGAGCAGTCGCTGCACGCCGTGCGCGCGCATTGCGAGGGCCGGCTGATCTGCGTGTTCGGCTGCGGCGGCGAGCGCGACGCCGGCAAGCGTCCGCTGATGGGCGCGATCGCCGAGCGGCTGGCCGACGTGGCGATCATCACCGACGACAACCCGCGCGGCGAAGACGGCGACGCCATCGTGGCGCAGATCGTGGCGGGCCTGGCGCATCCGGAGGCCGCGCGCGTGCAGCGCAACCGCGCGCTGGCGATTACCGAAGCGCTGCAGCTGGCCCAGTCCGGCGACGTGGTGCTGATCGCCGGCAAGGGCCACGAAACCTATCAGGAGGGCGCGCACGGCAAGCGCCCGTTCGACGATCTTGCAGTCGCCCGAGCTGCATTGGAGCTGCACGCATGATGCGTTTGTCCGCCATCGCCCTGTGGACCCGCGGGCACCTGCACGGTGCCGACGTGGAAGTCCTGGGCGTGGGCATCGATACCCGCAAGCTGCGCGCGGGCGACCTGTTCGTCGCGATCAAGGGCGAGCGCGTGGACGGCCACGATTTCCTGGCGCAGGCCGCTGCCGCCGGCGCGGTCGCCGCGCTGGTCGAGCGCCGCGTCGATGCGCCGATCGCCCAGGTGGTGGTGAACAACACGGAGCTGGCGCTGGGCGACCTGGCCAGCGCGGTGCGCGCGCAGAGCAACGTGCGCGTGGTGGGCATCACCGGCTCCAACGGCAAGACCACGGTGAAGACGCTGACGGCATCCATCCTGTCGCGCCACGGCCGCACCCACGTCAACGCCGGCAATTACAACAACGAGCTGGGCCTGCCGCTGACCTTGCTGGCGATGCCACAGGACACCGAATACGCCGTGCTGGAAATGGGCGCGGGCAAGCCGGGCGACATCGCTTATCTCGCTGCGATCGCGCGGCCGGATATCGGCATCGTCAACACGGTGGCGCCGGCGCACCTGGAACGCATGGGCAGCGTGGAAGGCGTGGCCGAGACCAAGGGCGCGCTGTACCAGGCGCTGCCGGCGGACGGCGTGGCGGTGATCAATGCCGACGACGCTTTCGCCAAGTTCTTCGAAGGCCTGGCCACCGGCCGCCGCCAGCTGCGCTTCGGCCTGGATCATCCGGCGGAAGTGGTGGCGGAGATCCTGGAGCAGCGCGTGGACGGCTCGCGCTTCGTGCTGGCCACGCCGGCCGGCGACGCCGAAGTGAACCTGCCGCTGGCCGGCCGCCACAACATCGCCAATGCGCTGGCGGCGGCTTCGCTGGCGCTGGCGCTGGACGTACCGCTCGCCACGATCGTCGATGGCCTGGAGCAGGTGCCCGGCGTCGCCGGCCGCCTGAAGCTGGAGCGCATGCCGGGCGGCTGGACCCTGATCGACGACAGCTACAACGCCAACCCCGGTTCGGTCGGCGCGGCCATCGACACGCTGGCGCTGGCCGGCGGCGAGCGCTGGCTGGTGCTCGGCGACATGGCCGAACTGGGCCCGGACGCGAAGGCGCTGCACGCCGGCATCGGCACGCGCGCCCGCGAGCGCGGCATCCAGCGGCTGTTCGCGGTCGGTCCGCTCGGCGCCGCCACCGTGGCCGCGTTCGGCGCCAACGGCGAACACCATGCCGACAAGGCTGCGCTGGTGGCTTCGCTGCAGCAACACCTACACGGCGGCGTTACCTGCCTGGTCAAGGGCTCGCGTTCGGCGGGCATGGAACAGGTAGTGGCCGCGCTTCGCAACGCTCAACCGAAGGAGGGCGCATCCGATGCTGCTTGAACTCGCAGACTGGATGGCCCGCCACTTCACGGCGCTGCATCTTTTCCAATACATCACCTTCCGCACCATCATGGCCTCGCTGACCGCGCTGGCCATGTCGCTGCTGTTCGGCCCCGCGCTGATCCGCAAGCTGGCCGCACTGAAAGCGGGGCAGGTGGTGCGCAAGGACGGCCCGCAGACGCATCTGTCCAAGGCCGGCACGCCGACCATGGGCGGCGTGATGATCCTGCTGGCAGTGGCCATCGCCACCTTGCTGTGGGCGGACCTGCACAACCGCTATGTGTGGGTGGTGCTGGCCGTGCTGCTCAGCTTCGGCGTGATCGGCTTCTACGACGACTACAAGAAGCTGGTGCTGAAGGACAGCCGCGGCCTGGCTTCGCGCTGGAAGTATTTCTGGCAGTCGGTGTTCGGCCTGATCGCTGCGCTGTTCCTGTACTTCACCGCGCCCACCACGCCGCCGCCCTGCGTGCGCCCGGCCGTGCCGGCGGTGGTGCAGCACGTGGAGACCACGGCGACCGCGCTGGACAGCCGCCTCACCCTGGAGCCGCCGGCCAATGCCGCGCCGGTGTGCACCAAGGAAGTGGCCGAGACCGCGCTGTTCGTGCCGCTGTTCAAGCAGGTGGCGGTGCCGCTGGGCCTGTTCTTCGTGGTGCTGACCTATTTCATGATCGTGGGCTTCTCCAACGCGGTGAACCTCACCGACGGATTGGACGGCCTGGCGATCATGCCCACGGTGCTGGTATCGGGCGCGCTCGGCGTGTTCGCTTACCTCGCGGGCAACCGCGTGTTCTCCGAATACCTGGGCATTCCTTCGATTCCCGGTGCCGGCGAGCTGGCGATCATCTGCGGTGCGCTGTCCGGTGCGGGCTTAGGCTTCCTCTGGTTCAACACCTATCCCGCCCAGGTCTTTATGGGCGACGTCGGCGCGCTGGCCATCGGCGCGGCGCTGGCGGCGATCGCGGTGATCGTGCGCCAGGAGATCGTGCTGCTGATCATGGGCGGCGTGTTCGTGATGGAAACCGTGTCGGTGATGCTGCAGGTGGCGAGCTTCAAGCTCACCGGCAAGCGCATCTTCCGCATGGCGCCGATCCATCACCATTTCGAATTGAAGGGCTGGCCCGAGCCGCGGGTGATCGTGCGCTTCTGGATCATCAGCGTCGTGCTGGTGCTGATCGGCCTCGCCACGTTGAAGGTGCGCTGATGCTATTCGACGCCACCCAGGCCAAACGCCGGCAAGGTCCGCAGGGCAGCTTCGATCTGCCGCTGCTGATCGCGCTCGTCGGCCTGGCCTGCGTCGGGCTGGTGATGATCACCTCCAGCTCGATCGCGGTGGCGGACAGCCAGCACCTGGGTGCGTTCTATTTCCTCAAGAAGCATCTGATGTTCCTGGGGCTGGGCATGGTGCTGGCCGGCGCGGCCATGCGCACCGAGCTGAAGGTGCTGGAGAAGCACAGCTTCCTGCTGCTGCTGCTGGCCTTCATCCTGCTGCTGGCGGTGTTCCTGCCGTTCCTGGGCATGCGCCTGAACGGCGCGCGGCGCTGGCTCAACCTGATCGTCACCAGCTTCCAGCCGGTGGAAGCGGTGAAGCTGATCCTGGTGGTCTATATCGCCAGCTACCTGGTGCGCCACCGCGAAAGCGTGGAAACGCGCTTCCTCGGCCTGCTCAAGCCCATCATGGTGGCCGGCCTGATGGTCGTGCTGCTGCTGCTGCAGCCGGACTTCGGCTCGGCGATGCTGGTGATCTCGGTGACCATCGCGATGGTGTGGCTGGGCGGCGCGCGGCCGATCTTCCTGTTCGGCATGGGCCTGCCGCTGATGCCGCTGCTGGCGATCGCGGCGACCAGCGAAAGCTATCGTATGAAGCGCCTCACCTCGTTCATGGATCCGTGGAAGGATCCATTCAACGATGGCTTCCAGCTGACCCAGTCGCTGATGGCGATCGGCCGCGGCGAATGGACCGGCGTGGGCCTGGGCTCGAGCGTGCTGAAGCTCTCCTACCTGCCGGAAGCGCATACCGACTTCATCTTCGCGGTGATCTCCGAAGAGCTCGGCCTGGCCGGCATCCTTGGCGTGATGAGTCTGTTCGCGCTGGCCGTCGGTCGCGGCCTGTATCTGGGCCTGAAGGGCGTGGAACTGGGCCAGCGCTTCGCAGGCTACGTGGCCTTCGGCATCTCGCTGATGATCGGCCTGCAGACCATGGTGTCGATCGGCGTGAACCTCGGTGCGCTGCCGACCAAGGGCCTGACCCTGCCGCTGATCAGCTACGGCGGTTCGTCGATGGTGCTGACCTGCGCCATGGCCGGCGTGCTGCTGCGTGCCACCTACGAGATCAACCGCGCGATCGATGCGCGCCAGATGGCTACGCGCGTGCCGGCGCTGGCGGTGGCCGACGCCCATGCGGCCGCGGCGCGCGAGGCGGTGAACGCATGAGCGCGAGCAACGCACCCGTGCTGATCATGGCCGGCGGCACCGGCGGCCATATCTTCCCCGGCCTGGCCGTGGCCGAGACGCTGCGCGCGCAGGGCGTGCCGGTGGTGTGGCTGGGCGCGGATGGCGGCATGGAAACCAAGGTGGTGCCGGCGCACGGCGTACCGCTGCGCACCGTGCCGGTCGGCGGCCTGCGCGGCAAGGGCCTGAAGACCCGCGTGCTGGCGCCGCTGATGCTGGCGCGCGCGCTGCTCGCTTCGCTGCGCGTGGTCGGTGCGGTGAAGCCGCGCAGCGTGCTGTCGATGGGCGGCTATGTGGCCGGCCCCGGCGGCATCGCCGCGTGGCTGCTGCGCAAGCCGCTGCTGGTGCACGAACAGAACGGCGTGGCGGGCTTCACCAATCGCAAGCTGGCCGCGCATGCGGCGCGCGTGCTGGTGGGTTTCAACGACACCCTGCCGGGCGCGGAGTGGGTGGGTAATCCGGTGCGCGCCACCATTGCGGCATTGCAGGCTCCGGCCGCACGCATGGCCGGCCGCGACGGCAAGCCGCGACTGCTGGTGCTCGGCGGCAGCCTCGGTGCGCGCGCCTTGAACCTGGCGCTGCCGCAGGCGCTGGCGCAGCTGCCGCTGGCGGCCCGCCCCGAGGTGCTGCACCAGTGCGGCAACCGCGGCATCGACGAAGCGCGCGACGCCTATGCCAAGGCCGGCGTCGACGCGCAGATCGTGCCGTTTATCGAAGACATGGCTGGCGCCTATGCCTGGGCCGACTTGGCCGTATGCCGCGCCGGCGCGCTCACCGTGGCCGAGCTCACCGCCGCCGGCCTCGGCGCCGTGCTGGTGCCTTTCCCTCATGCGGTGGACGACCACCAGACCCGCAACGCCGAGGCCCTGGTGGCCGCCGGCGCCGCCGAAGTCGTACAGGAACGAGATTTGGACGTACAGCAGTTTGCCCAGCGCCTGGATGCGCTGTTGAACGATCGCGCGCGCACCGTGGCCATGGCCGCCGCCGCGCGTGCCCTGGCCAAGCCCGACGCCGCCGCGGTGATCGCGCGCGCCTGCCTGGAGGTGCGCGCATGACGCCCCGCCGCCTGCTGGCCCACGAAGACCTGATGACCACCTTCCGCCGCGTGCATTTCATCGGCATCGGCGGCGTGGGCATGAGTGGCATCGCCGAAGTGCTGCACAACCTCGGCTATCAGGTGTCCGGTTCCGACAGGTCGAACTCGCCGACCGCGCAGCGCCTGGCCGCGCTGGGCATCGTGGTGCACGTCGGCCACGCCGCCGAGCACATCGGCGATGCCGACGTGGTGGTCACCTCCAGCGCGATCCGCCAGGACAACCCCGAGCTGGTCGCCGCCCGCGAGGCGCGCATCCCGCTGGTGCCGCGCGCGGAGATGCTGGGCGAGCTGATGCGCTTCCGCCGCGGCGTGGCGATCGCCGGCACGCACGGCAAGACCACCACCACCAGCCTCACCGCCAGCGTGCTGGCCGAAGCCAACTACGACCCGACCTTCGTGATCGGCGGCCAGCTCAACGCGGCCGGCGCGAATGCGCGCCTGGGCACCGGCCAGTACATCGTGGCGGAAGCCGACGAGTCGGATGGCTCCTTCCTGATGCTGTCGCCGGTGGTGGCGGCGATCACCAATATCGACGCCGATCATCTGGAGAACTACCAGGGCGACTTCGCGCTGGTGAAGAAGGCCTTCGACGATTTCCTGCACCGCCTGCCGTTCTACGGCCTGGCCGTGCTGTGCGTGGACGATCCGGAAGTGGCCGCGCTGGCCAAGCGCACCACGCGCCGCGTGATGACCTACGGCATCGACTCGCCCGACGCCGACGTGCGCGCCAGCAATCTCACCCAGCACGGCTTCGAGATGCACTTCGATCTGTGGCTGCCCGGCCGCAACGAAGCGCTGCAGGTGAAGCTCAACCTGCCGGGCCGCCACAACGTGCTCAACGCGCTGGCCGCCGCCACCATCGGCTGGCAGCTGGGCGTGGAAGCGGGCTCGATCGCGCGCGCGCTGGAGCAGTTCGAAGGCGTGGGCCGCCGTTTCCACCGCCGCGGCGAGATCGCGCTGGACAAGGGCACGGCGCTGCTGGTCGACGACTACGGCCACCATCCGCGCGAGCTGGCTGCGGTGTTCTCCGCCGTGCGCGGCGGCTGGCCGGAGCGCCGCCTGGTGGCGGCCTTCCAGCCGCATCGCTACAGCCGCACGCGCGACCTGCTGGACGATTTCGCCAATGTGCTGAGCGACGTCGACGTGCTGGTGCTGACCGACGTCTACCCGGCCGGCGAAGCGCCGATCGCCGGCGCCGACGGCCGCGCCCTGGCGCGTGCGGTGCGCGCGCGCGGCAAGGTCGACCCGGTGCTGGTCGAGCATCCGCGCGAACTCAAGGAAACCCTGCCGGCGCTGCTGCGCGACGGCGACCTGTTGCTGCTGCTCGGCGCCGGCGATATCGGCGCGGCGGCGGTGGAGCTGGCTGCGGCCGGCAACCTGAGGAGCAAGAAGTGACGGCGCAGAAGAAGGGCGAGTTGAAGACGGTCAGCGACCCCGCGCAGTTCGGCCGCGTCGCCGTGGTGATGGGCGGCAGCTCGGCCGAGCGCGAGGTCTCGCTCAACTCCGGCGACGGCGTGCTGAAGGCGCTGCGCGCGCGCGGCGTCGACGCCGAGGCGATCGACGGCATCCCCGCGCTGCTCGATGCGGCGCGCGCCGGCCACTTCGCGCGCGTGTTCAACATCCTGCACGGCGGCGGTGGCGAGAACGGCGAGCTGCAGGGCGCGCTGCAGTCGCTGCGCATTCCGTTCACCGGTTCCGGCGTGCTCGGTTCCGCGCTGTCGCTGGACAAGATCCGCGCCAAGCTGGTGTGGCAGGCGCTGGGCCTGCCGACGCCGCGCTTCAAGGCGCTGCCGCGCGGCGCCGACGTGCATGCCGCGGCGCGCGAGATCGGTTTCCCGCTGATCGTGAAGCCGGCCTGGGAAGGCTCCAGCGTGGGCGTCACCCGCGTGTTCGAGGAAAAAGACCTGGACGCTGCGGTGGAACTGGCGCAGCGCTATCCCGGCGACATGCTGATGGAGACGCTGATCGAAGGCGGCGAGTTCACGGTGGGCATTCTCGGCCGCGACGTGCTGCCGACGATCAAGATCGTACCCAAGGGCGAGTACTACGACTACAACGCCAAGTACATCGCCGAAGACACGCAATACATCTGCCCCGGCCTGGAAGGCGAGGCCGAGCGCGAAATGCAGGCGCTGGCGCTGCGCGCGTTCGACGCGCTGGCCTGCGGCGGCTGGGGCCGCGTCGACGTGATGCGCGACCGCGACGGCCGCAACTGGCTGCTGGAGGTGAACACCGCCCCCGGCATGACTTCGCACTCGCTGGTGCCCAAGGCGGCCAAGGTGGTCGGCATCGACTACGAGACGCTGTGCTGGCGCGTGCTGGAAACGAGCTTCCGGGAGGGCGTGTGAGGGGAGCGATTCGCCTCGTTGCCTGGTGTCTGGCCATCGCGCTCGTGGCGCTGCCGATCGTCGGCGTGCTGCGCGGATGGTTCGCGGCCAATCGCTGGCCGGTGACCCAGTTGACGGTGCAGGCCGAGTTCAAGCACGTGAGCGCGGACGCCATCCGCGCCACCGTGCTGCCGCGCCTGGGCAAGGGCTTCTTCGCGCTGGACCTCGACGCCGTACAGAAGGCCGTGGCCGCGCTGCCGTGGGTGGAATCGGTGGAGGCGCGCAAGCGCTGGCCGGACACCTTGATCCTGCGCATCTACGAGCGCCAGCCGTTCGCGCGCTGGAACGACAAGCAGCTGATCAGCCGCCAGGGCCTGGTGTTCGACGCACCCGGCGCCGACGGCTTCGACAGCCTGCCGCAACTGCGTGGCCCCGACGCGCGCCTGGCCGAGGTGGTGAGCTTCTATGCCGAGACGCAGAAGGCGTTCGGCAGCACGCATCTGAAGATCACCGGCGTGTCGCTGACCGAGCGCGGCAGCTGGAGCCTCAGCACCTCCAGCGGCGCGCAGATCGTGCTCGGCGATCGCGACCAGGCCGGCCGCCGGCTGCGCCGCTTCCTCGACGTCTACCCCCAATTGATGGCGAACCGTCCCGACGGTTTCGCCTACGCAGACCTTCGCTATACCAACGGATTCGCCGTGCGCTGGCCGCAGACGCAAGTACCGGCCGCCGTCACCACCAAAGGCACGCCCAGCACATGAAAACCCGCAACGACAAGCAACTGGTCGTCGGCCTCGACATCGGCACCTCGAAAGTGGTGGCGATCGTGGGCGAGTACGAGCCGGGCGAGCCGATCGAAGTGATCGGCATCGGCACGCATGTGTCGCGCGGGCTCAAGCGCGGCTCGGTGGTGGACATCGAATCGACCGTGCACTCGATCCAGCGCGCGGTGGAAGAGGCCGAGCTGATGGCCGGCTGCGATATCCGCTCGGTCTACGCCTCGATCTCCGGCAGCCACCTGGAAACCAAGAACTCGCACGGCACCGCCGCCATCCGCGACCGCGAAGTCACTCCGGGCGACCTGGAACAGGTGCTCGAAGCCGCCAGCGCGGTGGCGATCCCGGCCGACCGCAAGGTTCTCTATAAGGAGTCGCAGGAGTACCGCATCGACGGCCAGGACGGCATCCGCTCGCCGGTGGGCATGAGCGGCGTGCGCCTGGAGGCGAGCGTGCACCTGGTCACCGGCGCGGCCGCCGCGGTGCAGAACATCAGCAAGTGCATCCAGCGCTGCGGCCTGAGCGTGGACGAGCTGGTGCCTTCCTCGGTGGCCAGCGCCAAGTCGGTGCTGACCGACGACGAGCGCGAGCTGGGCGTGTGCCTGGTCGACATCGGCGCTGGCACCACCGACATCGCGATCTATACGCAGGGTTCGATCCGCTACACCAAGTCGCTGCCGGTGGGCGGCGACCAGGTCACCAACGACATCGCCTACGGCGTGCACACGCCGACCGCGCATGCCGAGGAGATCAAGATCAAGTACGCCTGCGCGCTGGCCCAGCTGGCGCACGCCGAGGAAACCATCCAGGTGCCCAGCGTGGGCGACCGCCCGCCGCGCCGCCTGGCCCGCCAGTCGCTCGCGCAGAGCGTGCAGGCGCGCTACGAGGAAATCTTCGAGATGGTGCAGGACGAGCTGCGCCGCTCCGGCTACGAAAGCCTGGTCGCGGCCGGCGTGGTGCTGACCGGCGGCGCCTCGCGCATGGAAGGCGCGCTGGAGCTGGCCGAGGAGATCTTCCACAAGATGGTGCGCATCGGCGTGCCGCAGCACGTCAGCGGCCTGGGCGAAGTGGTCACCAACCCGCTGCATTCCACCGGCGTGGGCCTGCTGCTGCACGGCGCGCGCGCCGGCGGCATGCGCGCGGGCGGCTCCTCCGGCGGCAGCGTGGGCGGGCTGGTGGATCGCCTGCGCGGCTGGCTGGCGAAGAATTTCTGAGCCGGCGGGCCGTAAGGCCCGGCAGCTCGAAGCGATATCGGCGGCGCAGGACGCGCAGCCGCGGGCGACGGGAAGTCGCCCACCACTCGCGGGACCGCAAGGAGCGGAACCCGCGGGTTACAACGACAACGAAAGCTCTACGGAGGACGGGAAATGTTTGAACTGGTCGAAAAACTCGCACCGAACGCAGTCATCAAGGTCATCGGCGTGGGCGGTGGCGGCGGCAACGCCGTGGCCCACATGCTGGGCGCCAACATCGAGGGCGTCGAATTCGTCGTGGCGAACACGGATTCGCAGGCGATGAAGACTTGCGGTTCGCGTACCCACCTGCAGCTCGGCGCCAACGTCACCAAGGGCCTGGGCGCGGGCGCCAACCCTGAAGTGGGCCGCCAGGCCGCCCTGGAAGACCGCGAGCGCATCGAGGAAATGCTCGAAGGCGCGGACATGGTCTTCATCACCGCCGGCATGGGCGGCGGCACCGGCACCGGCGCGGCGCCGGTCGTGGCCCAGCTGGCCAAGGAAAAGGGCATCCTGACCGTGGCCGTGGTCACCAAGCCGTTCCCCTTCGAAGGCCGCCGCCGCATGCAGGTGGCGATGAAGGGTATCGAGGACCTGTCGCAGCACGTCGACTCGCTGATCACCGTGCCGAACGAGAAGCTGCTGTCGGTGCTCGGCCGCGAAGTCACCCTGCTGAACGCCTTCAAGGCCGCCAATGACGTGCTGCTGGGCGCGGTGCAGGGCATCGCCGACCTGATCACGGCCCCGGGCCTGATCAACGTCGACTTCGCCGACGTGCGCACCGTGATGTCCGAAATGGGCATGGCGATGATGGGCTCGGGCACCGCCCGCGGCGACGACCGCGCGCAGGCCGCCGCCGAGGCCGCCATCAACAACCCGCTGCTGGAAGACGTCAACCTCAACGGCGCCTGCGGCATCCTGGTCAACGTCACCGCCGGTCCGAACCTGACCATGCGGGAGTTCGACGAGATCGGCCGCGTGATCCACGACTTCGCCAGCGAAGACGCCACCGTGGTGATCGGCACCTCGCTCGACCCGGAAATGCAGGACGACGTCCGCGTCACCGTGGTGGCCACGGGCCTGAACCGCGCCGCGGCCGTGCGCCAGCCGCAGCGTCCGCAGGTGACCCAGCAGGTGGAGATGCGCCAGCGTCCGCGCCCGGTGGTGCTGCGCACCGGCACCGGCAACGAAGTGGTGGACTACGCCCAGCCCGACGTCGTGGCCAGCCGCAGCGATGCTGCCCCGGCCAAGGGCGCCGACCCGAGCTTCGACTACCTGGACATCCCGGCCTTCCTGCGCCGCCAGGCGGACTGAAGCCGGACTGGTCGAAATAAGGTCAATAGAAAAAAAATGTTCAAAAAGGAGTGAACAAACGTCAGATTGACTTGTCAGTCACATTACGTGCCTGGCGGCTGCTGCAAAGTTGGCCGCTTGTGCGTTCTCCCGCCCAGGGGCGGGGGAGTGTGCTGACGCCGGTCTGCGTGCTCCTGGAGGAACATGACAAGACTGTGCGTCCGGGATGACGCACGACTTGACCGGGGTATTTCCGCCCCGGCCGGTCCGACGCCCGCCACCGGATTTCCCGTCCCGGTGCGGGCGTCGTGTCGACCCTAACTAGCTGACGGAATTGAGGTATTTCGCCGTCTGTACTGCCTTCTGCTTTTCACAAGGATGAAACTGGCATGAAAGCGCGAACAGACTGTACGGGCCGGTTTGCTATTTTCAGTGGTTAAGACTGTGTTAGCATCCGTCTCCTGTTGGCTGCTGCCCCTTGCAGGTACCAAAAAAATGATCAAGCAGCGTACGCTCAAGAACATCATCCGGGCCACCGGCGTCGGTCTGCATACCGGCGACAAGGTCTACATGACGCTCCGCCCCGCCGCACCGAACACCGGCATCGTTTTCCGCCGCACGGATCTCAATCCGCCGGTGGATATCGCCGCCCGCCCCGACAACGTCGGCGACACCCGCCTGTCGACCACCCTGGTCAACGGCGACGTGCGCGTCTCCACCGTGGAGCATCTGCTCTCGGCGATGGCCGGCCTCGGCATCGACAACGCTTACGTCGATCTGTCGGCGCCCGAAGTGCCGATCATGGACGGCAGCGCCGGTCCCTTCGTGTTCCTGCTGCAGTCGGCGGGCATCGAAGAACAGAACGTCGCCAAGCGCTTCATCCGCATCAAAAAGCCGATCAAGGTGCAGGACGGCGACAAGTGGGCCAGCTTCGAGCCGTTCGAAGGCTTCAAGGTCGGCTTCTCGATCGAGTTCAACCACCCGATCATCAGCAAGCGCACTTCCAAGGCGGAGATCGATTTCTCCACCACTTCGTTCGTGAAGGAAGTGAGCCGCGCGCGCACCTTCGGCTTCATGCGCGACATCGAGATGCTGCGCGAACACAACCTCGCGCTCGGCGGTTCGATGGACAACGCCGTGGTGCTGGACGACTACCGCGTGCTCAACGAAGACGGCCTCCGCTACGAGGACGAATTCGTCAAGCACAAGATCCTGGACGCCATCGGCGACCTGTACCTGCTGGGCCACAGCCTGATCGGCGCCTACTACGCGCACAAGTCCGGCCATGAGCTCAACAACAAGCTGCTGCGCACGCTGATGGCCGACGCCACCGCGTGGGAAGAGGTCGTCTACCAGGACGATCCCGCCACGGCTCCGATCTCCTACGCGCATCCCGCCCAGGCGATCTGAAGCATTCGCCTCCGGGCGAAGCTGAACAAACTGAACGGCCGCGTCCTCCGGGACGCGGCCGTTTGTTTTGTGATATACCTCGCCCCTTCGTCCTGGCACGACTCACGTATTCGGGATGTCAACGTCTTACGTGACCGTGGAGCCATGCTATAAACCCGCCACTGCCGATCGGGCATGCGGGCGAACTGGCCGCTGGCGATCTCAGGGTGACTTGTCTGAACCGGGGTGGCGAGTCGAACTCAGCCCTTCGGTTTCCGGGAATCAGCAGTTTCGGCGATGGACGCCAGCTCGAGGAACAGACGCTGCAATTCGCTGTCTGTCTGAGAGATCGCCGCGGCCCTCAAATGGTCTGCGGCAGCAGGCGAAAGCGGTTTTGACCGATCCGGCAAGGTTTCAGCCGGTGGTAGGGGGGCCACTTTCACGGTGAGGTATCCGGCGCGCACGCCAATGGCATGCGCGGCAGCGAGGATTTGCGTCTGCATAAGACGAAGCCTCGAAGCCAACGCCGGCGTAGGAGCCAGGAACACAAGACGGCCGTCGCGCAGGTTGGCGAATCTCACCTGCTCGCGGAGCGGTGACGGCAGCGTCTGGCGCAGTGCACGATCCAACGCCTCCAGCTCACTGGCCTTGCGGGCCAGCTTGGCGAAGGGGCCACATTCGGTGAGGGATTTCAGTCCTGAGCCGGTGCGGCGGGGAGCGTAGGGAACGTCGCGCTGCATGGGTGCCGACATCTTCGACGTGGAAAAACATGCAAATCATACTCGTGTCACGCACCAAGCGGGTGCCGAAAACCCTTGATCTGGCCGACCGGCGCCTGCGCTATCGGCTGGTGGCAACGGCAGTCGCGGCGGTGCTGGCTTGTGCGGCGCTCGGCGCCACGGTGGCCCTGGCGGTCGCCAGTCCGCGCGATCGCGCGCTCGCCGAAATCAGCCAGCTCCATCAGCAGGTGTCCAAGCAGAACGTGCAGCTGGGCGACGTCCGCAAGGACGCGCAGCGCGACATCGACGCGCTCGCCGCCAAGCTCGGCCAGCTGCAGGCGCAGTCCACCCGCCTCAATGCCCTGGGCGAACGCCTGGCGCAGATGGGCAAGCTCGACAGCACCGAATTCAATTTCGACGAACAGCCCCCGGTCGGCGGCGTCGAAGACGTCAACGACAGCGCCTACGCGCTGCCGCAGGCGCTGGATGCCGGCATCGACCAGCTGGCCAGCCGCTTCGACAGCCAGCAGGCCCAGCTCTACGCGCTGCAGAGCCTGCTGCTCGACGCCAAGATCGAATCCAATCTCAAGCCCACCGGCATGCCGGTCGAAGGCTATATCTCCTCGTATTTCGGCGGCCGCCCCGATCCGTTCAGCGGACATGCGGCCTACCACACGGGCCTGGACATCTCCGCCCCCACCGGCACGCCGGTGCATGCGGTGGCAGAAGGCATGGTCACCTTTGCGGGGCTGCGCAGCGGCTATGGCGACGTGATCGAGATCGACCACGGCAACGGCTACATGACCCGCTACGCCCACAACAGCTCGCTGATCGTGCGTCCGGGCCAGCGCGTGCACGTGGGCGACGTGATCGCCAAGGCCGGCTCCACCGGCCGTTCCACCGGCTCGCACGTGCATTTCGAGGTCTGGTACAAGGGCAACGTGGTCAATCCGCTCGCCTACGTGCGCAACCATCGCTGATCTCGCGGCGGTCCGAGGCCCCGCGCGCCGGGGCCTCTTGAAACACCCCTCCAGCGCCGCCAAACACTCCACCGGGAAGGATGACGGGGTCTGCCGCAAGAGGTTGCGGCCGATACGGGCCACCGGCTGGGGCAAGCCCCGGCCCGGCGTTCGTTTGGGATCGCCCGGCGACCCTAGTATCATCAATCCTTTCGTCCCGCCCCTTCTCCGGCGGCGGGCGTCTACGACTCATGCAGATCCGGAAGATCGATGCTCAATCGCGCCCTGACCAGCCTTTTCGGTAGCCGCAACGAACGCGTGCTGCGACAGCTTTCCAAGTCTGTCACCCGCATCAACGCGCTCGAGCCCGAGTTCGAAAAGTTGAGCGACGCCCAGCTGCGCGCAAAGACCGACGAGTTCAAGGAGCGCATCGCCGGCGGCGAAGCGCTGGACAAAGTGCTGCCCGAAGCCTTCGCCGTGGTGCGCGAAGGCGCCAAGCGCGTGCTCGGCATGCGCCATTACGACGTGCAGATGATCGGCGGCATGGTGCTGCATTCGGGCCGCATCGCCGAAATGCGCACGGGCGAGGGCAAGACCCTGGTCGGCACCCTGCCGGTGTACCTCAATGCGCTGGAAGGCAAGGGCGTGCACGTGGTCACGGTGAACGACTACCTGGCCCGCCGCGACTCCGCCCAGATGGGCAAGCTGTACAACTTCCTCGGCCTGACCGTGGGCGTGGTGTGGCCCGGCATGAACCACGCCGACAAGGGCGAGGCCTACGCCGCCGACATCACCTACGGCACCAACAACGAATTCGGCTTCGACTACCTGCGCGACAACATGGCTTCGAGCAAGGACCAGCGCTACCAGCGCGGCCTGCACTACGCCATCGTCGACGAGGTGGACTCGATCCTGATCGACGAAGCGCGCACCCCGCTGATCATCTCCGGCCCCGCCGAGGATTCCCCGCAGCTGTACATCGCGGTGAACAAGATCGTGCCGAAGATGATCCGCCAGGAGAAGGAAGACTCCCCGGGCGATTACTTCGTCGACGAGAAGCAGAAGCAGGTGCACCTGTCCGAAGAGGGCATGTCGCACGCGGAAGACCTGCTTCAGCGCGCTGGCGTGATCGAAAGCGAGACCGGCCTGTACGACTCCAAGAACCTGGCCGTGGTGCATCACCTGAATGCGGCACTGCGCGCCAACGCCATCTACCACCGCGACGTGGACTACATCGTCCGCGACGGCGAGGTGGTGATCGTCGACGAATTCACCGGCCGCACCCTGGTGGGCCGCCGCTGGTCCGACGGCCTGCACCAGGCGGTGGAAGCGAAGGAAGGCGTGCCGATCCAGCGCGAGAACCAGACGCTGGCGACCATCACCTTCCAGAACCTGTTCCGCATGTACAAGAAGCTGGCCGGCATGACCGGTACGGCCGACACCGAAGCGTACGAGTTCCAGCAGATCTACGGCCTGGAAGTGGTGGTCATCCCCACCCACAAGCCGATGATCCGCAAGGACAACGCCGACATGGTCTTCCTCGGCCAGCATGCCAAGTACGACGCCGTGGTCGAAGACATCACCGACTGCCACAAGCGCGGCCAGCCGGTGCTGGTGGGCACCACCTCGATCGAAGTGTCGGAGTTGCTGTCCAAGCTGCTCAACAAGGCCAAGATCCCGCACGAAGTGCTCAACGCCAAGCAGCACGAGCGCGAAGCGCACATCGTGGCCCAGGCCGGCGCGCCGGGCTCGGTCACCATCGCCACCAACATGGCCGGCCGCGGTACCGACATCGTGCTGGGCGGCAGCCTGGAAGCGGCCGTGGCCGCGCTGCCGGAAACCGCCACCGACGCCGAACGCGCCAAGATCAAGACCGAGTGGAAGAAAAAGCACGAGCAGGTGCTGGAAGCCGGCGGCCTGCACATCGTCGGCACCGAGCGGCATGAATCGCGCCGCATCGACAACCAGCTGCGCGGCCGCTCGGGCCGCCAGGGCGACCCGGGCTCCTCGCGCTTCTATCTGTCGCTGGAGGACAACCTCCTGCGCATCTTCGCCGGCGACTGGGTCGGCCGCTGGATGCGCATGTTCGGCATGAAGGAAAACGAGGCGCTGGAAGACCGCATGGTCAGCCGCCAGATCGAAAAGGCGCAGCGCAAGGTCGAGCAGCACAACTTCGACATCCGCAAGCACCTGCTGGAATTCGACGACGTCGCCAACGACCAGCGCAAGGTCATCTACGCGCAGCGCGACGAACTGCTGGAAACCGACAGCATCGCCGACACCGTTGCCGACATCCGCGACGACGTGGTCAGCGGCGTGGTGCGCCGCCACGTGCCGGCCGACAGCATCGACGACCAGTGGGACCTGCCCGCGCTCGATCGCGAACTGGAAAGCGAATTCGGCCTGCCGCTCGACGTGAAGCACTGGGTCGAGAAGCAGGACGACGTCGACGCCGGCATGATCCTGGAGCACGTGCGCGAAGCGGTCGAGAACCTGTTCAAGGCCAAGGAAGAGCAGATCGGCGTCGACACCATGCGCCAGCTCGAGAAGCACATCATGCTCAGCGTGCTGGACAACGCCTGGAAGGAGCACCTGGCCAGCATGGATTACCTGCGCCAGGGCATCTACCTGCGCGGCTATGCGCAGAAGCAGCCCAAGCAGGAGTTCAAGCGCGAGTCGTTCGAGCTGTTCTCCAACATGCTTGACCGCATCAAGACCGAAGTGATCCAGATGCTGGCGCGCATCCGCATCCGCAGCGAGGAAGAAGTCGCCGCGATGGAAGCCGAGCAGCAGCGCATGGCCGAGCGCCTGTCGCGCCAGATGCAGGCCACCGGCGGTGGCGCCCCGGTCGGTGCGCTGGGCGCCGATCCGGAAGCCGTGGCCGCCGGCAGCCTCAGCGCCGCCGTGGCCGCGGGCAACGAAGGCCCGAAGGTCGGCCGCAACGATCCTTGCCCCTGCGGCTCGGGCAAGAAGTTCAAGCATTGCCACGGCCAGCTGAGCTGACGCCAGCCGGCATCGCGCACGAAAAAGGCGGCCATGGGCCGCCTTTTTCTTTTGCTCATCGGGCGGTGGAGTTCAGTCCTCGCCCGGCATCCGCTTGCGGTGCGGTTCGGCATCCACGGTGATGTACTGCGGCTCCTCACTGTCTAGGCGCAGCGCGGTGAGCTTGCCGCCCCACACGCAGCCGGTGTCGATGGCGTAGATGCCTAAGCCCGCGAAGCGGCCCAGCGCCGACCAGTGACCGCACACGATGCGGCCCTCGCGCCGCTTCATGCCCGGCACTTCGAACCATGGATACATGCCCGGCTTCTGCGTGCCGGGAATGTCCTTGCTCTCGAAATCGATGCGGCCCTGGATGTCGCAGTAGCGCATCCGCGTAAAGGTGTTGATCGAGGCGCGCATGCGCTCGATGCCCTGCAGGCGGCTGGTCCAGGCTGCCGGCCGGTTGCCGAACAGGTTCTTCAGGATGCGGCCGTGGCGTGGGCTGGACAGCTCGCGCTCCACTTCCTGCGCCGAGCGCAGCGCCTGGCGCAGGGTCCAGATCGGCGCCAGGCCGGCGTGCACCATGGTCCAGCCCAGGGCTTCGTCGTGGTGCATCAGCTTCTGCGAGCGCATCCACTCGAACAGCACCGGCGCGTCGTCCGCGAACAGCACTTCGCGCAGTTCGGGATTGACCTTGGACTGCGCCTCCGGCCGCCGCTGCGCGATGGCCAGCAGGCTCAGGTCGTGGTTGCCCAGGGTGAGCACCACCTGCTCGCGCAGGCTGTGGATGAGGCGCAGCGTGTCCAGCGACTGCCCGCCGCGGTTGACCAGGTCGCCGCAGAACCACAGCCGGTCGGCGGCCGGGTCGAAGCGCAGTTTTTCCAGCAGGCGTTGCAGTTCGGGGAGGCAGCCCTGCACGTCGCCGATCGCATACGTAGCCATCAGTGCAGCGTACGCGGAATGGACAGGGTGAACGGCGCGATCGGTGCCTCGAAATGGGTGCCGTCGTCGGCCAGCATCTGGTAGCTGCCCTGCATGATGCCTACCGCGGTCTCGAGCACCGCGCCGGAGGTGTATTCGTAGTCGTCGCCGGGACGCATCCACGGCTGCTCGCCGACCACGCCTTCGCCGCGCACTTCCTCCACCTTGCCATTGGCATCGGTGATCACCCAGTGGCGGGCGATCAGGCGCGCGGGCACGTCGCCGGCGTTGTGCAGCGTGACGGTGTAGGCGAACACATAGCGGTTGTCGCCGGGCTTGGATTGGTCGGGGACGAAGCGTGTTTCGACCTGCACGTCGATCGTGTAGGAGGCTTTCTCGGTCATGACGGGATTGTAAGGCTTGCCGACACGCATGGAGCAAGCCTGACCGCGCACGCCTGAACCGGGCATGCCCGCGGCGCGCTTGTCACGTCGCGGTTGGCACCTTGGCCAGCCGGACGAAATCCAGCGGCGCCAGGGTTTCGGCGCGCGCCTTGGGGTCGATGCCGGCCGCTTCGATCGCGGCCGCATCCATCAACTGTTTCAGGCCGTTGCTGAGGGTCTTGCGCCGCTGCGCGAAGGCGGCCTTGACGATGGCGTAGACGCGCTCGGGATCCGCATCGTGGCGCTGTTCCGCCGGCAGCGGCACCACACGCACCACGGCCGAATCCACCTTCGGCGGCGGACGGAACGCGCCGGGCGGCACGGTGAACAGCGGCTCCACCCGGCAGGCCAGCTGCAGCATCACGGATAGACGTCCATACACCTTGCTGCCGGGCTCGGCCGCCATGCGGTCGACCACTTCCTTCTGCAGCATGAAGTGCATGTCCTGGATTGCCGCGGCGTGGTCCACGCAATGGAACAGGATGGGGCTGGAGATGTAGTACGGCAGGTTGCCCGCGATGCGCACGCGCTCCACGCCGAGCTCGCGCGCCAGCGCGGTGAAATCCACCTTCAGCACGTCGGAGTGCACGATGCGCAGCTCGCCCACCGCATCCGCGCGCGCCTGCAGGCCGGGGATCAGGTCGGTGTCGAGTTCGATCGCGGTGAGCTTGCCGGCCGCGGCCAGCAGGGGCAGGGTGAGCGCGCCCTCGCCGGGGCCGATCTCCACCACCACGTCCGCAGGCTTGGGCGCGATCGAGCTGACGATGCGCTCGATGTAGCGCTTCTCGTGGAGGAAGTGTTGGCCGAAGCTTTTCTTGGGACGGGCGTTCATGGCATTCCGGAAAGCGGGCTCAGCCGCGTGCGGCGCGGCGGGCGGACAGGTCGAGCGCCATGCGCGCGGCGGCAATCAGGCTGGACGGATCGGCGCGGCCGCTGCCGGCCAGGTCCAGCGCCGTGCCGTGGTCCACCGAGGTGCGGATAAAGGGCAGGCCGAGCGTGAGATTGACGGTGCGGTCGAAGGCTTCGCTCTTGAGCACCGGCAGCGCCTGGTCGTGGTACATCGCCACCACCGCGTCGTAGCCGGCGCGCTGCGCGGGCACGAAGGCGGTGTCGGCCGGCAGCGGGCCGAGCAGCTGCATGCCTTCGGCGCGCAGCGTTTCCATCACCGGCGCGATCGTGTCGATCTCTTCGCGGCCCAGGTGCCCGGCCTCGCCGGCATGCGGATTCAAACCCAGCACCGCGATGCGCGGCGCGGCGAAGCCGAACTTGTCGCGCAGCTCCGCATGCACGATGCGCAGCGTGCGGGCCAGGCTTTCGGCGGTGATGGCGGCGGACACCGCGGCCAGCGGCAGGTGCGTGGTGGCCAGCGCCACGCGCAGTTCCGGGCTGGCCAGCATCATCACCACGTCGCTGCGGCTGCGCTCGGCGAAGAATTCGGTGTGGCCGCTGAAACGGATGCCGGCGTCGTTGATCGAGGCCTTCTGCAGCGGCGCGGTGACCACGGCCTCGTAGCGGCCGCTCATGCAGCCGTCGGCGGCTTCGGCCAGGGTGGTGAGTACGTGGGTGGCGTTGCGCGGATCCGGCTGGCCGGGGCGTTCCTCGGCGGCCAGCGGGATATGCCGCACGCGCAGCGTGCCGGCGGGGCGCTCGCTGAGCGGGGCGCCGTCGTCGTCGATCAACGCGATGGGGCTGCCGCAGCGGCGCGCGGCGCGTTCGAGCAGGCCGCGATCGGTAACCGCAATGAAATTGGCCGCCAGCGAAGTGGCGGCCAATCGGATCAGCAGCTCGGGGCCGACGCCCGCCGGTTCGCCAGCGGTGACGGCGAGCCGGGGTAGCGCGACCGCGTTCAAGGCATCCCTCAGGAGGACTTGCCCGGCGCGGGATCGCGCAGTTCCGGCACCAGGATGTTGACGTAGGCGCTGGAGCGCATGTCGCGCAGGAAGTCCTCGTAGGCCTGCTCGGCCTTGCGGTTGCCGATGGCCTGGCGGGCCTGGTCGCGCGCGATCTGGTCGGTCAGGTCGCTCTGGCGCATGCCCAGGCGCTGCATGATGTGCCAGCCGGCTTCGCTCTGGAACGGCTTGGAGACTTCGTTGTCCTTCAGATCGGTGATCTGCTGGGCGATGGTGGTGCCCCAGGCCTGCTGCGGGAACCAGCCCATGTCGCCGCCGTTGTTGGCGGTGGTGTTGTCCTTGGACTCGTCCTTGGCCAGCTTGGCGAAGTCTTCCTTCTTGTTGACGATGCGGTTGTACAGGTCCTCGGCCTTCTGGCGAGCCTGCTCCGGCGTCACGATCTCGCTGGGCTTGATCAGGATCTGGCGGGCGTGGAATTCCGGCACCACCTGGCGGGTCGGCGCGCGCTGTTCCATCAGCTTGATGATGTGGAAGCCGGTCGGGCCGCGCAGGGCCGGGCTGACGTCGCCCACCTTCATGCCGGCGACGGCGTCGGCGAAAGCCGGCGGCACTTCGTCCATGCGGCGCCAGCCGAGGTCGCCGCCTTCGAGGGCGTCCTGGGCGTCGGAGTAGCGGATCGCCGCGGCCTTGAAATCCATGCCGCCCTGCACCGCGTTGATGGCTTCCTCGGCCTTCTTCTGCGCCGCGGCGATCGCCGCGGCGTCGCCGCCGGAGGGCACGCCGATCTGGATGTGCGCGAGGTGGATCTCGCCGGCCTTGTAGGTGGGGCTGGCCAGCAGGTTGTTGATCTCGCTGTCGGTGACGTTGACCGAATCGCGCACCACGCTCTCGTGCAGGCGCTGGGCGATCAGCTGCTCGCGCAGCTGCTGGCGGAACGCGGCGAAGCTGGAGCCTTCCTGTTCCACCGCGGCGCGCAACTGGTCGGCGGACATCTTGTTCTGCTGGGCCACGGCGCCCACGGCCTGATCGACGTCGGCGTCGGACACGCGGATGCCCTGGTCGTCGGCCTTCTGCACCTGCAGCTTCATCAGCACGAGGCGGTCGAGCACCTGGCGCTGGAGCACGTCCATCGGCGGCAGCTGGCCCGGTTGGCTGGCGTACTGCTGCTGCACCGAGCGGACGGCGTCATTGAGTTCGCTCTGCAGGATCACGCCGTCGTCCACCACGGCCACGATGCGGTCCAGCGGCTGGTTGGACTGGGTGCCGGGCAGCAGCTGGGCATGGGCGGGAACGACGACCGCGGCGGCAACCGCGAGCAGGAACAACGCGAAAGGCTGTTTCATTACGTTTGGGACCTTCAATCGCCTCAGGCGGCGACCGGGAAGTTATTGATAGCCAAGGATACCACGGCGCAGCACCCCTTCCGTCTGGCCGTTGAAGGCGCCCAGACCCTTGAACTGCAGCTCGAACATGATGGCGTTGTTGGCGCGGGCGTTGGCGGTGGTGAAGTTGTAGGTGTTGACGTAGTGGCGGCCCACCACGCGCACCGCGACGCAGCAACTGTCGTACTCCACGCCGGCCAGCGCTTCCACCGTCCGCTTCTCCATCACCGAATACGTCCAGCGGCCGACCAGGCGCCAGCGTTCGGAAACGGGGTAGACCGCGGAGGCGTCGTATTGTTCCAGCAGGCCGCGGCGGTAGCGGTAGGTGAAGTTGAGGATGCCGTCCGTGCCGATCCGGCGCTGCACGCTCACCGCCGCCAGGTCCGTGCTGCGGCCGATGAAGTACGCCTTGCCGGTGATGTCGACGCCGCCCTGCTGGCGCTTGTGCGGGTCCCACTGGTACTGCGTGCTCACGCGCCAGTTGTCGTCCAGCTGCATGTTCAGCTGGGCCACGTAGTTGGAGCCGGACCAGTCGGTCGGCGCACCCGTGGTGTTGTTGGAGTTCGGCAGCTGCACGCGCTGCTGGTTGAAGTAGCGGATCTGGCCGAAGCTGGCCGACAGGCGTTCCACGCCGTTGTCGTCCAGCAGGCGCGTGGTCAGCGCCGCGGTCAGGTTGTTCGCATTCATCTGGCGGTCCGCGCCGGAATACTGGTTCGGCGAGAACAGCTGCCAGTAGTCGAACGACATCAGGTTGGTGTCGAACAGCGGCAGGTTGTTCTGGTTGCGGTACGGCACGTACAGGTAGTACAGCCGCGGCTCCAGGGTCTGCGTATAGCCCTTGCCGAACAGCGTGGTGAGGCGGTCGAACACCAGGCCGGTGTCCAGGCTGGTGATCGGCACCGAGCGGCTGGGCGAGCGGTTGCTGAAGGGCGAGGTCTGCCCGGCGGCCAGCGGCGTGTAGTAGCCGTAGCGGTCGTAGCCGCCGCTCAGCTCATACGTGGTGTAGCGGTAGGCCACCTTCGGCCGGATGAACCACGCGGCGCCGCGGAAATCCGCCGCCAGATAGGGGTACAGGTCCAGGCGGTTGCCTTCGACCACGTCGTCCTTGCGGAACGCCACGGCCTCGGTGCTGGCGCCGAATTCCAGCCACTTCTGCAGCGGCACGTTGACGTTGAAGGTGGCGCGCGGCCAGCGCTTGTACTGCACGGCGCTGTCCGGCAGCGTCGGGTCCACGTTCTGGTAGCTGTCCGCGCCGAACGTCGCGGTCCACCAGTTGCCGCCGCCGACGATGTAGGCGCTGGAGGTCAGCGTGCCGATCGCCGAGGTATACAGGTCGTTGCCGAAGTCGCGCAGGTAGTTGCGGTCCGACGCACGGTTGATGCTGGTGGTGAAGGTCCACGGGCCGATCAGATGCGACTGGTCGTTGAACTTCACCAGGTAGCGGTCGTCGCCCTTGGTCTGCTCCACGCTGTCCGGGTCGTTGGCGCCGCGGTCGTTGTGCAGGTATTCGATGTTCAGCTGGCCGGTGGTGCCCGGGATCAGGTTCAGATAGCGGAACTCGCCGGCCAGCATCAGGCCGCGCGAGGTGTAGATGCGCGGCTCCAGCGTGGCGTCGTAGTTCGGCGCCAGGTTGAGGTAGTACGGCGCGCCCAGCATGAAGCCGGAGCGGTTGGAGTTGCTGAAGGTCGGATACAGGAAACCGCTCTTGCGCCGGTCGTCGATCGGGAAGGTGAAGTAGGGCAGGTACAGGAACGGCACGTTGGCAAAGCGCATGGTGGCGCCGTGCGCCGTGCCCACGCCGGTTTCCTTGTCGATGCGCAGGTCCTTCGAGCGCACTTCCCACAAGTGGTGGCCGACATCGCAGGTGGAGTAGCTGACGCGGGTGTAGTGGGTGCGCTGCGCATCCAGCATCTGGCCCTGCTGGGCCGTGCCGTTGCCGCGCGAGGCGAGCATCTGGTAGCGCACCGTGTCGGCGATGCCGGTGCTGGAATCGGTATTGCCGCGGATGTGCTCGGCGTTCAACAGCTGGCCGGCTTCCTGATAGCGCACATTGCCGCGCGCGTCGTAGTCGGTGCTGTCGCTGTTGTAGTCGGCGGTGTCCGACTGCAGCTTCTGGTCGGCGCGCTCCAGCAGCACGCGGCCCTGCAGGTGGTAGACGGTCTGGTCAGAGCTGTCGACCTGCTCGGCGTACACCTCGGTGTTGGCGGTGTCGCGCAGCGTGGTGTCCTTGGGCAGCGCCGGGTCGTAGAACTCCAGCAGCGCGTTCGGACGGCACATGGTGTAGTTCAGCGGGCGCGGCTTGCAGTGGAACGAGCCGAGCGGGCAGGACGGCGTGTCCGGAGTCTGGTTCTCGGCGCCCTGGGTCCCGTCAGAGGTCGACTGGGCTTCGGCCTGGCCGCCCATCAGGGCGAGGGCCGCGGCGACGGCCAGCAGGCGGCGCGGGGGCAGGTGGCGCGAGGTCGGCTTGGGCGTCACGATGGCGGTCTGCTGGTTTCGGAAAGGTCGTTAAGCTAGCAGAAAGACCCCATATACGGCAGGCAAGCCCTTCCCCCTAAGCACGAGGATTCAGCATGAGCGAGACCAAGCTGACCAAGACCGATGCCGAGTGGCGCGCCGAGCTCACCCCCGAGCAGTACGCCGTCTGCCGCTGTTCCGCCACCGAGCGCCCGTTCAGCGGCAAGTGGTACCAGCACCACGACGCGGGAACCTACGTCTGCGCGGCCTGCCACAGCCGCCTGTTCGGCTCGGATGCCAAGTACGACTCCGGCTCCGGTTGGCCCAGCTACTACCAGCCGGTCGAGCCGGGCACGGTCACCGAGCATGCCGACGACAGCCACGGCATGAGCCGCATCGAGGTGCGCTGCGCCCACTGCGATTCGCACCTGGGCCACGTCTTCCCCGACGGCCCGCAGCCGACCGGCCTGCGCTACTGCATCAATTCGGCGGCCTTGGATTTCAAACCCGCCGGTTCGTAAGAACTCAGTCCATCAGCTCGGCGACGTGCGCGCCGACGCTGGCCGCCAGGGCCTGGAGGTCGTAGCCGCCCTCCAGGGTCGAGACCAGGCGGTCGGCGGCGTGCGCGCGGGCCAGGTCGAGCAGGCGGCCGGTGATCCAGGTGTAGTCCTCGGTGCCCAGCTGCAGCTGGGCCAGCGGGTCGGCGCGATGGGCGTCGAAGCCGGCCGAAACCAGCACCAGCTGCGGCCTGAAGGCGAACAGCTTGGGCAGCAGGGCGCCTTCCCACAGTCCGCGGAATTCCTCGGAACCCTCGCCCGCGGCCAGCGGCGCATTGACGATATTGCCGACGCCGCGCTCGTCCGCGCGGCCGGTCTGCGGATACAGCGGTGATTGGTGGCTGGAGACGTACATCACGCGGCCATCGCGCTCGAAGATGTCCTGCGTGCCGTTGCCGTGGTGCACGTCGAAATCGACGATGGCCACGCGCTTCAGGCCATGCTCGGCGATGGCATGCGCCGCGGCCACGGCCACGTTGTTGAACAGGCAGAAGCCCATCGCGCGATCCGGCGTGGCGTGATGTCCTGGCGGGCGTACCGCGCAGAAGGCGCGTCCGCCGCCGGCCATGGCCATGTCCACCGCCGCCACCACGGCTCCGGCGGCGCGCAGGGCGGCCTCGGCGGAGCCGGGCGACATCAGGGTGTCCTCGTCCAACCGCACGGTGCCTTCGGCCGGGGCGATGGCGAGGATGCGCTCCACGTGCTCCGCCGCATGCACGCGCAGCAGCTGCTCGCGCGTGGCGCGCGGCGCCTCGATGCGGTCCAGTCCGGCGTAGCGGTCGTGGTCCAGCGCGCGCAGCACGGCGCGCAGGCGCGAGGGCGATTCGGGATGGCCTTCGCCGGGGTCGTGCTGCAGGCAGGCCGGATGGGTGTAGAGCCGCAGCATGCGGCGGCTCAGCCCGCGGCGGGCTTGCGGCGGCGCTCGTGCTGCCACAGCACTTCGCCGTGGCCGCCGGCGCGCGCCAGCACGCGGCAGATCACGAACAAAAGATCGGACAGCCGGTTCAGATAGCGCTGCGCCTGCGGGCGCACCGCTTCCACGCGGGCCAGCGCGATCACTTCGCGCTCGGCGCGGCGGCACACGGTGCGCGCCAGGTGGCAGCAGGAGGCGGCCATGCCGCCGCCCGGCAGGATGAAATCCTTCAGCGGCGGCAGCGGTTCGTTGAAGCCATCGAGCACCTGTTCCAGGCGGTCGATGTCGCTGTCGTCGATCATCGCCATGCCGGGAATGCACAGCTCGCCGCCCAGATCGAACAGGTCGTGCTGCACCTGGGTGAGCGCCTCGCGCACGGCGTCGTCCACGCCGTCGCTGGCCAGCACCATGCCGATGGTGCTGTTGAGCTCGTCCACCGTGCCGTAGGCGCCGACGCGCAGCGAATCCTTGGCCACGCGCGAACCGTCGCCGAGGCCGGTGCTGCCGTCGTCGCCGGTGCGCGTGTAGATCTTGGAAAGACGATTGCCCACGCCGGAACTCAGCGCGTCAGCTTGGAATGGTCGGCATGGCCGAGCGTGCGCGAGAGCTGGGTGGCCAGCGCATGCACCACCAGGCCCAGGCCCGCCCACAGCGCGGTGGTTTCCAGGAAGAACAGGTACCAGTCGGCCATGTTGGCGAACCAGGCCGCCACGCTGCGCGGCTGCGGCACGGTGGCGCTCAGCCAGTAGTAGCTGCCGTTGGAGACCACGTAGCAGGCCGCCCAGCTCACCAGCAGGGCGCCCACCGCCAGGCCCAGGCCGCGCAGGTTCAGGCCCGGCTTGCGCGCGGCCAGCCAGCTGCCGCCCATCCACAGTGCGAAGTACGACGGCACCAGGAACCAGTAGCCGGCCGAGACGCAGTAGTGCTGCCAGAAATCGATGCCCTGGCCGGTGATCACGAAATAATCGGCCAGCACCGCCAGCGCCATCAGCAGCGGGAAGGCCCAGCGCGCCGAGCCGCGCAGCCAGAAGCCGGCCAGGAAGAACACGCCCCAGGAGGCGTCCCACACGTCGTGGTGCAGGATCGAGATATGTACGCGGGTGGCGGCCATGACCAGGGCGAGGGCCGCGAAGATGCCGAGGCGCTGGGATTGCGTCGTAGCCATGAGCTGCTCCAGAAGAAAGTGTCACTAGAAAATGCAGACGCGAAGTCTATCGCAAGTGGGTGCTGGCTTGATTGGCCGGGGCTGGCGGTAAGCCCCTCTCCCGCTGGGAGAGGGGTTGGGGTGAGGGTACGGCCGGAGCGCAAGAGTGATATGCACCGCTCCGGCCGGACCCTCATCCGGCTGCCGCCACCTTCTCTCCCACGGGGACTACCTTCGGGTCGCCGATGGGAGAAGGCTCCGACCTGAGGGACTGAGGCAAAGACCAACTGGCCGAGCGCGTATCATCCCGGGACCCTTCCCCCGGTGCCCCGCCAGCGATGACTTCGTCCCCGCCTTCTTCCGCCCGCTCTCCCGTGCTCATCGTCGGCGGCGGCCTGGTCGGCGCCAGCCTCGCCATCGCGCTGGATGCGGCCGGGGTGGATGCCGTCATGGTCGAGGCCGCCGCGCCGCGCGCGGATGCCCAGCCCAGCTACGACGAGCGCAACCTCGCGCTGTCCCGCGCCACCGTCAACGGCCTGCAGGCGATCGGTGTGTGGCGGCATGCGGCTGCGCTGGCTACGCCGATCCGGCATATCCACGTCAGCCGCGCCGGCGATTTCGGCAGCGTGCGGCTGGCGGCGGAACGCGAAGGCGTCGACGCTCTGGGCTGGACCTTGCCCGCCCGCGAACTCGGCAACGCCCTGCTGCGCCGCCTGGACGAATGCCAGCACCTGCGCCGCCTCGCCCCGGCCCGGCTGGAGGCGCTGGAGCCGCTGGCCGAAGGCTGGCGTGCGCGGATGAGCACGGCGGAAGGGACGCAGCAGATCGACGCGGCCCTGCTGGTCGGCGCCGACGGCACGGCTTCGTCGGTGCGTGACCGCCTCGGCATCGATGCCGAAACGTACGACTACGGCCAGACCTTGTTCGTCTGCACCATCACCCCCGAACGCCCGCACGCCAACCGCGCCTACGAGCGTTTCGCCGACCACGGCCCCGTGGCCCTGCTGCCGCTGGCCGAGCGCCGCTGTGGCCTGGTGCTGACCGTGCCGACGGAACAGGCCGCCGAAGTGACGGCGCTGGACGACGAGGGTTTTCTCGCCTTCGCGCAGCAGCGCTTCGGCTGGCGCCTCGGCCGCCTGGCGCGGCCGGGCAAGCGGCATCCATATGCGATCAAGCGTGTGGCGGCGGGGCGGCTCACCGGTCCGCGTGCCGTACTGGTGGGCAATGCGGCGCAGACGGTGCATCCGATCGGCGCGCAGGGTTTCAACCTCGGCTTGCGCGATGCGCTGACCCTGGCGGAACTGGTCGCCGCGGCCGCCGACCCCGGCGCGCCTGCGCTGCTGGAGCACTACGCCGCGCGTCGCGCGCCGGACCGCGAAGGCACCATGGGCATGAGCCACGGCCTGGTGCAGCTGGCCTGCCTGGAACAGCCATTGCTTGGCCCGCTGCGCTCGCTGGCCCTGCTGGCCTGCGACCGCGTGCCGCCGCTGCGCAGCCTGCTGGCGCGCAAGGGCATGGGCTTCCGCGCCGAGCCGCCGCAGGCGGTGCTGGAGCGCCTGCCATGAATCAGGCGATGGCACGTGGTGAAGCGCGTCGCCGCGCTCCGGCGCTGGATGTGGCAGTGGTCGGTGGCGGTATGGTCGGCGCGGCTGCCGCGCTTGCGATGGCGCGTGCGGGTTTCGCCACCGCACTGATCGAGGCGCGCGAACCGGCACCGTGGTCGGCGGAGCAGGAAGTCGATCTGCGCGTGGTGGGACTGGCGCCATCGTCCATCGCGTTGCTCGACGAACTCGGCGTGTGGGCGTCCATCCGCGAATCGCGTTCCAGCCCCTACGCGCATATGCATGTGTGGGACGCCGAAAGCGGCGCCGCCATCCATTTCGACGCGGCCAACGAAGGCCGCGACCTGCTCGGCCATATCGTCGAGAACAGCCTGGTGCAGTGGCGCCTGTGGCTGGCGCTGGATGCGGCCGGCGTGCAGCGGCTGTGCCCGGCGGAAGTCAAAGGCTTCGAAGCGCAAGAAGACCGCATCCAACTCGATCTGGCCGACGGCCCATCCATCGCCGCACGCCTGCTGGTCGCCGCCGACGGCGCCGGCTCGCCGCTGCGCAAGCTCGCCGGCATCGACACGCGCGGCCGCGATTACGCACAGCGCGCAGTGGTGGCGCATGTACACACCGAGCGGCCGCACGATGGCACCGCGTGGCAACGCTTTCTTCCCGACGGCCCGCTGGCGCTGCTGCCGCTGGCCGATGGGCGCAGCTCCATCGTGTGGTCGCTGCCGGAAGATGAAGCGAAGCGCGTGCTCGCGCTGGACGACGCAGCCTTCCTCGCCGAACTCGGCACCGCCAGCGATTTCCGCCTGGGCCGCATCGTCGGCGCCACGAAGCGCGCGGCGTTCCCGCTCAAGCTGCAGCTTGCCGAAACCTACCAGGCCGAACGCTTCGTGCTGCTCGGCGACGCCGCGCACGCGGTGCATCCGCTGGCGGGGCAGGGCGTGAATCTGGGCCTGCGCGACGTGGTGGAACTGCGCGACACCTTGCTCGCCGCGCGCGAAGCCCACCGCGATATCGCCGCCGCCCACGTACTGCGCCGCTACGCGCGCCGCCGGCGCAGCGCCGACACGCTGGACGCGCTGGGCTTCGACGCGCTGGCACGCATCTACAGCTGGCGCGCTTCGCCGCTGGTCGCCGCGCGCGGCCTGGGCGTGCGCCTGGTCGACAAGCTGTCGCCGCTGAAGCGCCGCCTCGCGGAGCATGCCGCCGGGCGCTGAGCCGCCGTCACCGCAAGCTTTCTTCGTACACCGTCAAGGAGTGGATCATGCGTATCGCACGACTCGGTTGTCTGCTGTTGCTGTCCGGCCTGGCCTTCGCCGCGCAGGCGAAGATGGTGCACAAGCCGGTGGAGTGGACGCTGGACGGCACCAGGTTCCACAGCGTGCTGGTCTACGACGACGCGGTGTCCGCCAAGCGCCCCGCGCTGGTGATGGTGCCGAACTGGTACGGCGTGAACGACCTGGCGCTGACCAAGGCCGAAGGCATCGCCGGCAAGGACTACGTCATCCTGGTCACCGACATGTACGGCGCCACCGTCCGCCCGAAGAGCGACAAGGAAGCGCAGGCCGCGGTAAAGCCGCTGTACGGCGATCGCGCGCTGATGCGCAAGCGCGTGTCCTACGCATTGGACCAGCTGAAGGCGCAGGCCAAGGACGCGCCGATCGACGTATCGAAACTCGCCGCGATCGGCTTCTGCTTCGGCGGCTCCGCCGTGCTGGATCTGGCCCGCGCCGGCGCCGACGTGGCCGCGGTGGTTTCCTTCCACGGCGGCCTGGCCACCGACAACCCGGAACTGGCCAAGCAGATCAAGGCCCGCGTGCTGGTGTTCAACGGCGCCGACGACAAGGGCACCATGCCCGACGCCGACAAGTTCATGGACGAGATGCGCGGCAGCAAGGCCGACTGGCAGTTCGTAGTGCTGGGCAATGCGGTGCATTGCTTCACCGAGACGGACCAGCACCGCGAAGGCTGCGCGTATGACGAGCGGGCGGCGAAGCGGAGCTATCGGATGATGGGGGATTGGTTGCGGGGGGCGTTTACCAATACCCCATAAACCCCGGCGCCAGACGTAGGTTGGGGTGAGCCGCAGGCGAACCCCAACGTTGCGAGACGCATGAAGGTAGCGATGTTGGGGTTCGCCTGCGGCTCACCCCAACCTACGCCAGCGGTGCGATGCGCGGATCAGTAACTCCGCTGCACCGAATAATCAGCCAACGCCGCCAGCGCATCGCGATACCGCGACGGCGGCAGCGCTTCCAGCGCATCCCGCGCCGCATGCGCATGGAACACGGCGCGCTCGTGCGTGCGGTCCAGCGCACCGGAATCGCGGATCGCCGCGATGATCCGCTCCAGCGAATCCAGCCCGCCATGCTCGATGGCGTGGCGCAGCGACTGCACCTGTTCCGGGTCGGCCTTCTGCATGGCGTAGATCAGCGGCAGGGTCGGCTTGCCCTCGGCGAGGTCGTCGCCGATGTTCTTGCCCAGGGTGTCGGCGTCGCTGACGTAGTCGAGCAGGTCGTCGGCGATCTGGAACGCATAGCCCAATTCCATGCCGTAGCGGCGCAGCGCGGCGATCTGGTCTTCCGGCAGGCCGCCGAGCACGCCGCCCAGTTCCGTAGCGGCGGCGAACAGCACGGCGGTCTTGCGCTCGATCACCGCCAGGTAGGCGGCTTCGTCCACGTCGGCATTGCCGATATTGAGCAGCTGCAGCACCTCGCCCTCGGCGATGGTGTTGGTGGTGTCGGCCAGGATGCGCATCACGCGCATGTCGTCCAGTTCCACCATCAGCTGGAACGAGCGCGAATACAGGAAGTCGCCGACCAGCACGCTGGCCGCATTGCCCCACACCGCGTTGGCGGTCTTGCGGCCGCGGCGCAGGTCGGATTCGTCGACCACGTCGTCGTGCAGCAGGGTGGAGGTGTGGATGAACTCGATCACCGCAGCCAGCTTGATGTGCTGCTCGCCGCCATAGCCGGCGGCACCGGCCGCCAGCACGTGCAGCATCGGGCGCAGGCGCTTGCCGCCGCCGGCGATGATGTGGTCCGCGATCTGGTTGATCAGCACCACGTCGGAAGAGAGCCGGCGGCGGATCAGGGCGTCTACCCGCTTCATGTCGTCGTCGGCCAGCGCGCGCACGTCGGCGAAATCGGTCGGGCGGATGGCGGTGGCGGGCATCGTGGTCATGGCGGGGTCGCGGCTTCGTAGCGAACGATTATAGGGGGAGGCCGCGCCATTTCGCCGCCGGGAGGTCATGGTGCGTCTGGAGACACAGCCTGTTTCCCCGCTGGAACGTTTGCAAACCGGCCGCCGCGCCCCAATCATCGCGGTACTCAAACCGGCCTCGCGCCGGCTATCCCGGGGTGCCGACGATGGCCCATGAAATCATTGCCCTCCTGGCCGAATACGGCCTGGTGCTGGTGTTCTTCAACGTGCTGGTCGAGCAGGCCGGCGCGCCCGTGCCGGCGGTGCCCACCCTGGTCGTGGCCGGCGCCCTGGCCGCCAACGGCCAGCTGCCGCTGCTGGGCGTGGTGGGGCTGGCCCTGCTGGCCTGCCTGCTGAGCGACCTGGTCTGGTACTGGGCCGGCCGCCGCTACGGCGCCGGGGTGATGCGCACCCTGTGCCGCATCTCCCTGTCCCCCGATTCCTGCGTCAAGCAATCCGAACTGCGCTTCCAGCGCTGGCGCGGGCAGGTGCTGCTGGTAGCCAAGTTCGTGCCCGGCCTGTCCACCGTGGCCCCGCCCCTGGTCGGCGCGCTGGGCCTGCGCCCGGCCATGTTCGTGCTGATGGACGGCCTGGGTTCCCTGCTGTGGCTGGGCCTGGCCGTGGGCCTGGGCTATATGCTGGCGCCGCAGATCGACCAGGTGCTGGTGGCGCTGGGTAATGCCGGCACCATCGCGCTGGAAGTGGTCGGCAGCCTGCTGGCGCTGTACATCCTGATGAAGTGGTGGCAGCGCCACCGCCTCATCGCCACCCTGCGCATGGCGCGCATCACCGTGGACGAACTCAAGCGCGCCATCGACGAAGGCCTGGAGCCGGTGCTGGTGGACGTGCGCTCGCCGGCCTCCCGCATGGTCGACACCCGCGTGATCCCCGGCGCCCTGCTGGCCGACGTGGCCGGCATCGACCGCGCCGTGCACGACGTGCCGCTGGACGCCGAACTGGTCATCTACTGCAGCTGCCCCAACGAGGCCTCCGCCGCCGTCGCGGCCAAGAACCTGATGCAGCAGGGATATCGCCGCGTGCGCCCGCTGCTGGGCGGCCTCGATGCCTGGGAAGCGGCCGGCTTCGCCATCCTGCGCCTGCCGCCGGAAGGCGCCGACGCCGAGGACGGACACCTGCCTACGCAGCACGCGGCCTGAGGCTTACCCGGGGCGAGGGCGTGCAGTCCTGACTCTTGAGACCCTGGGACCAGTATCATGACCGGCCATATCAACCCCGGCCGTACTCATCCCTATTTACGGCCGGCCAACAGAGGACATTCATTCCATGGCCCGTGGCATCAATAAAGTCATCATCGTCGGCAACCTGGGCGCCGACCCCGAAACGCGCTACACCAGCAGCGGCACCGCGATCACCAGCCTGCGCATCGCCACCTCCGAGCAGTGGACCGACAAGCAGAGCGGCGAGCGGCAGGAGCGCACCGAGTGGCACCGCGTGAAGCTGTTCGGCAAGCTGGCCGAGATCTCCGGCGAATACCTGAAGAAGGGCCGCCAGGTCTATATCGAAGGCTCCCTGCGCACCGACAAGTACACCGACAAGGACGGCGTCGAGCGCTACAGCACCGACATCATCGCCAACGAGATGCAGATGCTTGGTGGTGGCGGTGAAGGCGGTGGCGCGGGTGGTGGTGGCGGCGGTTACCAGCGTTCGCAGGGCGGCGGTGGTGGCGGTCAGCGTCAGAGCGGCGGCGGTGGTGGTGGCTACGGCAACCGCGGTGGTGGCGGTGGTGGTGGCGATTACGGTAATCGCGGCGGCAGCGACTTCGGTGGCGGCGGCGCCAGCGGTGGCGGCAACCGCGGCGGCAACGACTACGGCTCGCGCCAGTCTTCTCCGCCGCCGGTGGAGAACAACAGCTTCGACGACGATGACATTCCGTTCTGAACAACCCGCACTCGGAAGCGTCGATCCGAACTTAAAAGCCCCTGCTCACGCGGGGGCTTTTTCTTTTCCTCGCTTTTCCGCGCCTCGCTTCCGCAGACGGTCTACAGCGTCTTCGATGTGCGCTGCGTTATCCCCATAACCTGCATCACCGCCTTGACCACCGCCTCCGGCTGATCGATCTGGATGTCATGCGAGCTATCTGCAACATGCACCAGCGTACCGCCTTTGGAAGTGGCGACGATCTGCGCCTGCGTGCGCGCCTTGGCTTCCTCCAGTCCTCCGCGATCACGCGGCAATGCATCGGCATAGGTGTTGGCCGCGGACAGCACGATCAGCGGCGTCGAACCGTGCGTCTCTTGCTTCGACACCGGCGGCTTGAACACCACGGCATTGTTCTGCAGTACCGACAACACCGTGTGCCAATACGCAGGCTTCGACATGAGCGCGAGGTTCGCCGCGTTGACCTTCGCGCTGGCGTTCGGATCGGGCTCGCCGAGACACCGGCTTAGTTCCTTATCGGTGGACGGCAATGCGTGCTTTTCGGCAGCAGCCGCGCACTGGCGAAGAAACGCGAAGCGCTGCACCGAGAGAGTGTCCTCATCCTTCTGCCAGCCGGGAGCAAACCGCCCGATGTCCTGCGCAGGCGGGTCCAGCAGGACGATTGCGCTCACCTCCGCCGGATAGCGGCTCGCATACTGCCGAACGATATTGCTGCCCAGCGAATGCCCCACCATCACCAGAGGAGTCGCCAGTCCAGCGTGCTGGATCAATGCGTGCAGATCCGACACGTCAGCGTCGAGATCTCGCGGTAACGGCCACTCGCTGCTGAAGCCGAAGCCTGCCCGATCGTACGCGCAGACGCGTGCGTGGGCTGCCAGCAGTGGCTGCACCTTGAACCACGTGGAGGAATCGGCGAGCGCTCCAGCTTCCAGCAGCACAGTCTGCGCCCCGCTGCCCGAACAACGCAGATTGAGCTGGCGGCCATGACCAAGGTCGATCAACTTCGCCGCTTCCGCATAGCTGTCCGGTATGCGCTGCGGCATGGGCTTGGAGTCAGCAGCCACAGCCTGGCCGAACATCACGGCCAGCAGCAGGGTGCAACCCGCTCTGAGGTACATCGTGTTCAAGGTGTGTCTCCCCTCGATGGCCCGGCCAGCGCGCCAGGCAGGCCCCTCCATCGACACGAGGCGGCACACGAAGTTCAGGGGCGCCACGCGAACACCGCAGCGCATCGCAACTTAATTCCGCAGCACGCCGCAACTTTATTCCGCAGGCAAACCCAGTTGCGAAAGCACCTGCACATACCGATCGGACGCCGCGAGAAAAACCGGGCTGCCGTGCTTTCTTGGTAACTGGACATTGCCGGCGTTCGAACCCGGCCTCAATTCCAGACCCTTGGAAAACGCCACCCTCGCGTCCTCATCGCGACCGAGCTGCTGATAGCCCACCGCCAGCGCGAAATGCGTACGTCCCGTACCCGGCGTCACCGCAAGCGATCGCTCCAGCCACGGCAAGGCCTCGGCGTAACGCTCCAGCAGCGTGTAAGCCATGCCCACGCCGAGCAGCCAGGTCCAGCGCGCGAAAGCCGGCGTGTCGAAAGTGTCGGCCTGCTTGAAGGTCGCCAGCGCTTCTTCGAAACGGCCTTGCCGGGTTTGCGCGATGCCCAGATGGAAGAGCGCGATGCCGTGCCATGGATCGAAGCTGAGCATTCTGCCGCAGGCGATCAGGGTCTCCGGCAACTGGCCGGCCATCGTCAGCAGCCGGCAATAGGCTTCGAGCACCGGGATGTAATGCGGCTTCGCCTGCATGGCGCGTTCGAGCAGGGCTCGCGCGCGCTCATGGACCGAGTCGGTATCGGCCGGGTCGTACCACGCCGTCTGCGTGCCGCGCAGCAGATGCCCGGCCAGCGCGGCCAGCAGATCGACGTCGTCGGGATGATCGGCGAGCGCCTTTTCCAGCATCTCCTGCGCAACCTGGAAGCGCTCGCGCGTGGTCTGGTTGATGATGGCCGTGGCTTGCTCGATCACCACCTTGGCGTAAGCCGCCGGCAGTTCGTCCTCGCCGCCACCTTGCATCCAGGCGCCGCAATTCTGCAGGGCATTGATGCGCAGCGCGAGCGGATGGCCGAGCCCGGCGACCAGCCGTGAGCGCTGCAACGCCGTATCGCCTGCTTCGGTGGAGACGGTTACCGAGCCGCTCCAGCGCACTTCGCCGGTGGCGGTGGAGGTCATGCGCGCATGCGCTTCCCAGGCCGCACCGCTCTTGTGCAATTCGCCGCTGACCACGAAGTCCGCGCGCGGGTCAGCGTCGGCGTCCTGCGCCAGCGTGATCACGCGAATGCGCTCGATCCTGGCAAGGCCGTCGGCGAGGCGCTCGCAGACCTTGGTCGCCGCTTCGAGCGATGGCGCCGCATCCGCCGATACCTTCATCGGCCGCACGGCGATCGTCAGGGCGCTGGCGGCGGATTCGCGTCCTGCCGCGATCCGTTCGAGCCCGTGCGTCACCTCGGCATCGAGCACATAACCCCGCCCGGGCAGCAGACGGAGCAGTTCGTGGCGGTCGTCGCCCAGGGCGCTGCGGATCTCGCGGATGCACTGAAACAGGCCGTTCTCGCTGATGTGGACGTTCGGCCAGATCGTCTCGATCAGCTCCTGCTTGCCCAGCACGCGTCCGGCGCGGGTGGCGAACAGCCACAGCATGTCGAAGGATTTCGACCGCAACTTGATCGCCTCGCCATCCGGGCCGCGCAGCTCGCCACGCTCCCGGTCGAGTTCATAGCCTGCCAGATACAGCACGCGGACCCTGCTTCTTGCCCCCCTAGGTCTGGCCAGAATATCAGCAAAGCCCGCGCATCTCATGGCGGCTGCGATGCGGCCCCATGGGGCTGAATTTCAGCAAATTTCAGTGAAATTTCAGAGTGGACAGCGAGATTCCGTGAAAGGATGCGCAGCGAGCCGGATGCCGCTCATACAGGGGGCGAGCGAAAAGCCATAAGCGGCCAGTACGCGCCGCGATTTCAAAGCTGTGGTCAGAAGAGCCTGCGCGTCCATCGCGCCCGGGGCAGGGGGGACTGCTGCCGCCATGGCCGCACGCGGCCATGGCGGCGGTGATCTCCGCGCGTTCCACGCTCATCGGCCTTACTCCGTTTCGAGGCGCCTCATGAATCGTTTTGCCCAGCCCGTTCGCCGCACGCTGCTCGCACAGATGATTGCGGCCGCCTTCGCTTCGCTGCCGCTGATCGCCACGGCGCAGTCGCTGCCCAAGGGCGCGACGGTGGTGGCGGGCAACGTGACGATCAGCCAGTCCGCGCCGAACCGGCTGGATATCCATCAATCGTCCGACACGGCGATCACTAACTGGCAGAGCTTCTCCATCGGCGCGGGCAACACCGTCCAGTTCGTGCAGCCCTCCGCGTCGAGCGTTTCCTTGAACCGCGTGGTCGGCAACAACCCCTCGGAGATCTACGGCAACCTCGTCGCCAACGGCCAGGTGTTCCTGATCAACGGCAACGGCATCCTGTTCGGCCGCGGCGCCCAGGTCGATGCCGGCGGCCTGGTGGCTTCGACGCTGAATCTCTCCGACCGCGATTTTCTGGCGGGCAACTATGCGTTCTCCGATCCCGGCAATACCCGCGCCGTGGTCAACCAGGGCACGCTCAAGGCCAGCAACGGCGGTGTCCTCGCCTTGATAGGCCACCAGGCCGTCAATCTCGGCAGCATGCAGGCCAGCCTCGGCAGCGTCGTGCTCGGCGCCGGCGGCACCGCGCAGCTCACCCTGGCCGGCAACAAGCTGATCCGCTTCGAGGTGCAGCAGAACGCTCTCGGTGCGCTGGCGCGCAACGGCGGCCTGATCGACGCCGGCGGTGGACAGGTCATCCTCACCGCGGGCGCCAGGGACAGCCTGCTGGCCAGCGCGGTCAACAACGACGGCGTCATCGAGGCGCGCACTGTGCAGGGTCAATCCGGCCACATCCTGCTGCTCTCCGGCATGCAGGCCGGCACGACGCAGGTCGCCGGCACGCTCGATGCCAGCGCCCCCGGCGGCGGCGACGGCGGCTTTATCGAAACCAGCGGCGCGCACGTGCAGGTCGCCGACGGCACGCACATCACCACCCGCGCCGCCGCCCAGGGCCGTAACGGCCAGTGGCTGATCGATCCCACGGATTTCACCATCGCCGCCAGCGGCGGCGACATGACCGGCGCCGCGCTCACCACCGCGCTGGCCGGCGGCAACGTCGTCATCCAGAGCACCAGCGGCGCCAGCAGCGGCTCCGGCGACATCAACGTCAATGACACCGCGAGCTGGAGCGCCAACACGCTCACGCTCAACGCGCAGCGCAACATCAACATCAATGCCGCGCTCAACGGCAGCGGCAGCGCCGGTCTTGCGCTGTGGTACGGCCAGGGCGCGGTGGCGGCAGGCAACACCGCCAGCTACAACGTCAGGGCGAAGGTCAACCTGGCCCGCACCGGCAGCTTCCAGACCCGGCTGGGCAGCGATGGCGGCCCGATCAACTGGACCATCGTCACCGGCCTGGGCACGCTGGGCGATACCAGCGGCACCACCTTGCAAGGCATGAGCGGCAACCTCGCCGGCTACTACGTGCTGGGCGCAGACATCGACGCCAGCGTTACCGCCGGCTGGGCCTCGGGCTTCGGCGTGGGCTTCACGCCTATCGGCATGATCTACGGAGGCACCAACGGCCCATTCACTGGCGCCTTCGACGGGCTCAATCACGTCATCAGCAATCCGACCATCAATATTCCCGGCAACAACGGCACCGGCCTGTTCAGCTCGATCCAGAACGCCACGCTGCGCAACATAGGCATCGTCGGCGGCACCTTCACGGGCGGCAGCAACACGGCCGGGCTGACCGGCGTGGCCTACGGCAACAGCGTTATCGACAATGCGTATGCCACGGTCGCCATCAACGGCGGCGGCTCGGGCACCGCTCATGTCGGCGGCCTGGTGGGCTGGAACGAAGGCAGCATCACGCATTCCCACGCCGGCGGCCGTGTTACCAACGCCTATCAGATCGGCGGCCTGGTGGGCTATTTGAACGGCGGCAGCATCAGCGATTCCTACGCCACGGGTAACGTCAGCACCAGCATAACCACGGCCAATAACGACACCAGCTCCTCGGCGGGCGGCCTGGTGGGTTACGTGGGGAGCGGCAGCATCAGCAGCAGCTACGCCACGGGCAGCGTCCAGGGCTATTCGTCGATGGGCGGCCTGGTGGGCAAATTCACCAGCGGCACCATCAGCAATGCCTACGCCACGGGCAACGTCAGCGGCGGCATCTCCCGCGGCGGCGGCCTGATCGGCTATCTGACCGGCGGCACCATCAGCAATGTTTACTCGACGGGCGCCGTCACCCTTCCAGGGCCGGGCGATTCCTTAGGCGGCCTGGTCGGTTTCATCGCCGGTGGCGGCATCAATAACGGCTTCTATGCCACGACCAATGCCGGCGGTGGCGCCATCAACAACAGCGGCACCGTCAACGCTTTCTGGGGCGGAAATTCCCTGGGCGCGGGCGTGACCTATGCGCAGCTCCAGTCGCTGTCCACCTTTGCAAGCTGGGGCAGCAGCATCGACAACCAGGGCGGCACCGGCAGTGCCTGGCGCATTTACGATGGTTACACCACGCCCCTGCTGCGTTCCTTCCTCACGCCGCTTGCCGCCACGCTTCAGGGCGGCCTGGGCAAGACGTATGACGGCGCCGCTGCCAGCGGCAGCGTCAGCTATACGCTGAGCGATCCGAGCGCCAGCATCAGCGGCGGCAGCAGCGTCAGCTATGCCACCGGCAGCAAGAATGCCGGCACTTACAGCGTGGCCAATGGCAAGCTGGCGGTCACCGGAAATCTGTATTCCAACCAGAACGGCTACGACATCAGCTATGTCGGCAGCTATGTGATCGCCCAGAAGCAGCTCTCCGGCACGGTCACCACCAGCAACAAGGTCTATGACGGCACCACCGCGGCCGCGGTGAACGGCAGCCTGCAGACCGCGGGCATCATCGCCGGCGACGTGGTGAGCCTGAACACCTTCGGCGGCAGCTTCGCCGACAAGAATGTCGGCAACGGCAAGGTGGTGAATGTGAGCAGCGCGCTGCAAGGCGCGGATGCGGGCAACTACCTGCTGGTCAATACCGGCGGTGCCTTGACCGCCAACATCACGCCCAAGCAAGTCACCGTCAGCGGCCTTGCCGCCGACAACAAGACCTATGACGGCACCACGGCCGTCAGCCTGAGCAACTGGGGCAGCGTGAATACCGGTATCGCCGGCGCCACGCTGACGCTGACGCATGGCACGGCCAGCTTCGCCAGCGCCAATGCGGGCAACGGCCTGGCCGTTACGGCGACAGCCTACGCCCTTGCGGATGGCAGCGACCTTGCCAGCAACTACCTGTTGACCAGCAGCAGCGCCGCCACCACGGCGAATATCACACCGGCAACCCTGATCTACACGTCCAACGCGGCGAGCCGTACCTATGGCGCTGCCAACCCGGCGTTCAACGGCACGCTTGCCGGGTTCGTCAACGGCGAGACTCAAGCAACGGCCACCACTGGCAGCTTGAACTGGATGACTGCGGCCAACAGCAGCAGCAACGTGGGCAGCTATGCGATCAATGGCAGCGGCCTCACCGCGAATCATGGCAATTACATTTTCACCCAGGCTGCGGGTAATGCCTCGGGGCTAACGGTGACGCCGGCGGCGTTGACGATCACGGCCAGCGATGCGAGCAAAGTCTATGGACAGACCCCGACGCTGACGGGCTTCACCAGCAGCGGGCTGAAGAATGGCGAGACGATCGGCAGCGTGACGGAGTCCAGTGCCGGCACGGCGGCCACGGCGAGCGTCGCTGGCGGCCCGTATGTCATCACCGCCGGCAACGCCACCGGCGGCACTTTCAACGCAGGCAACTACACGATCGCCTATACGAACGGCAGCCTGACCGTCACTCCCGCCGCGTTGACGGTAACGGCTTCCGACACCAGCAAGATCTATGGGCAGACGGCGACGCTCGGTGGCTTCACCAGCACCGGCCTGCAGAACGGCGAGACGATCGGCAGCGTGACGCAGTCCAGCACCGGCGCTTCCGCCACGGCGAACGTGGGTGCGTATGCGATTGGCGCCAGCAACGCGACGGGCGGTAGCTTCGACGCCGGCAACTATGCGATCAGCTTCGTCGATGGCCACCTGACCGTGACGCCGGCCACACTGATCTACACCGCCGATACGGCAAGCCGCACTTACGGTGCAGCCAACCCGGCATTCAGTGGCACGCTTACCGGGTTCGTCAACGGCGAGACTCAGGCGACCGCCACCACCGGCTCGCTGGGCTGGGCGACCTCGGCCACCAACACCAGCAACGTGGGCGGCTATGCGGTCAACGGCAGCGGTCTCGCGGCGAATAATGGCAACTACATCTTCACCCAGGCCGCAGGCAACACCTCGGCGCTGACCGTGACGCCCGCAGCGTTGACGATCACCGCCAACGATGCGAGCAAGATCTACGGCCAAAGCCCGACCTTGAGCGGGTTCACCAGCAGCGGCCTGCAGAACGGCGAGACGATCGGCAGCGTGGCGGAATCCAGCGCCGGCACCTCGGCCACGGCGAGCGTGGCTGGCGGTCCATACATCATCACCGCGGGCAACGCCGCCGGTGGCACGTTCAATGCGGGCAACTACGCGATCAGTTACGTCAACGGCAGCCTGGTAGTTGTGCCGGCCGCGCTGACGGTGACGGCCAGCGACGCGAGCAAGATCTACGGACAGACGCCGGTGCTGACGGGCTTTACCAGCAGCGGCCTGCAGAACGGCGAGACGATCGGCAGCGTGACGGAGTCGAGTACAGGCGCTTCCGCCACGGCGAACGTGGGCACGTATGCGATCGGTGCCGGCAACGCGACGGGCGGTACGTTCGACGCAGGCAATTATACGATCGCCTACACGAGCGGCAGCCTGACGGTGGCTCCCGCGGCGTTGACGGTGACGGCGAACAACGCAAGCAAGGTCTACGGGCAGACTCCGGTGCTGAGCGGCTTCACCAGCAGCGGCCTGCAGAACGGCGAGACGATCGGCAGCGTGACGGAGTCGAGTGCGGGTGCTTCCGCCACGGCGAACGTGGGCGCGTATGCGATTGGCGCCAGTGGTGCAACGGGTGGCAGCTTCAACGCTGGCAACTACACGATCACTTACCTCGATGGCAGCCTGGCGGTGACGCCGGCAACGCTCACGTACACATCCAACGCGGCGAGCCGTACTTATGGCGCCGCCAACCCGGCGTTCAACGGCACGCTCACCGGATTCGTCAACGGAGAGACCCAGGCGACCGCCACCACCGGCGCGCTGAGCTGGGTGACTCCGGCCACCAACACCAGCAACGTGGGCAGCTATGCGGTCAATGGCAGCGGCCTCGCGGCAAATAATGGCAACTACGTCTTCACCCAGGCCGCAGGCAACACCGCGGCGCTGACCGTGACGCCAGCAGCATTGACGGTGACGGCCAACGACGCGAGCAAGGTGTATGGACAGACACCGACGCTCACGGGCTTCACCAGCAGCGGCCTGCAGAACGGCGAGACGATCGGCAGCGTGACCGAGCTCAGCACGGGCACATCCGCGACGGCGAACGTGGGCTCGTATGCGGTGGGCGCAAGTAACGCGACGGGCGGCACGTTCAATGCGGGCAACTACGCGATCAGCTACATCGACGGCAGCCTGGTCGTGACGCCGGCCGCGCTGACGGTGACGGCCAGCAACGCCAGCAAGATCTACGGACAGACACCGGTGCTGACCGGCTTCACCAGCAGCGGCCTGCAGAACGGCGAAACGATCGGCGGCGTGACGGAGTCGAGCGTCGGCACCTCGGCTACGGCGAGCGTGGGCACGTATGCGATCGGGGCCAACAACGCCACGGGCGGAACGTTCAACGCGAGCAACTACGCGATCGCCTATATCGACGGCAACCTGACCGTCACTCCCGCCGCATTGACGGTAACGGCGAACAACGCGAGCAAGGTCTACGGACAAACGCCAAGCCTGAGCGGTTTCACCAGCATCGGCCTGCAGAACGGCGAAACGATCGGCAGCGTGACCGAGTCGAGCGCCGGCACGGCCGCGACCGCGAGCGTCGCGGGTGGTCCGTACGCGATCACGGTCGGCAACGCCACGGGCGGCACGTTCGACGCGGGCAACTACGCGATCAGCTATGTCGACGGCAGCCTGGCGGTGACGCCGGCCGCGCTGACGGTGACGGCCAGCAACGCGAGCAAGGTCTATGGGCAGACGCCGATCTTGAGCGGTTTCACCAGCAGCGGCCTGCAGAACGGCGAAACGATCGGCAGTGTGACCGAGTCGAGTGCCGGCACCTCCGCGACCGCGAGCGTGGATGGTGGTCCATATGCGATCACCGTCAGCAACGCCGCGGGCGGTACGTTCGACGCGGGCAACTACACGATCCACTACATCGACGGCAGCCTGGCGGTGACGCCGGCGATGCTGACCTTCACGGCAGCATCGGCCTATCGCACCTATGGCGACAGCAATCCGCTGCTCGGTGGCTCCGTCACCGGCTTCGTCAACGGCGAGAACGTCGCCTCCGCCACCACCGGCACCCTGGCCTGGACGACGCCGGCCACCAGCACCAGCCACGTGGGCAGCTATGCCATCGACGGCGGTGGCCTGGTCGCGAACAACGGCAACTATGTCTTCAGCCAGGCCGAGCACAACGCCTACGCGCTGACCATCACGCCCGCGGAGTTGACCGTGACGGCCGCCGACGCCAGCAAGGCGTACGGCCAGACGCCGACCTTGAGCGGCTTCACCACCCACGGCCTGCGCAACGGCGAAACGATCGGCAGCGTGGCGGAGAAGAGCGCCGGTACGGCGGCAACGGCGAGCGTGGCCGGCGGCCCATATGCGATCAGCGCCAGCAACGCTAGCGGCGGTACGTTCGACGCCGGCGACTACACGATCACCTATGCCGACGGCAGCCTGACGGTCACCCCGGCGGCGTTGACGGTAGCCGCCACCAACCTGAGCAAGGTGTATGGGCAGACCGCGACGCTCGGCGACTTCAGCAGCAGCGGCCTGCAGAACGGCGAGACGATCGGCAGCGTGACGGAGAGCAGCGCGGGCACGGCGGCGACGGCGAGCGTGGCGGGTGGTCCTTATACGATCACCGTTGGCAACGCGAGCGGCGGTACCTTCGACGCGGGCAATTACACGATCACCTATGCCGATGGCAGCCTGACCGTCACGCCCGCGGCGTTGACGGTGACGGCGGGCAACGCGAGCAAGGTATACGGGCAGACGCCGACCCTGAGCGCCTTCAGCAGCAGCGGCCTGCAGAACGGCGAAACGATCGGCAGTGTGACCGAGACGAGCGCAGGCACCTCGGCGACGGCAGGCGTGCTGGGCGGCCTCTATGCGATCCGCCCCGGCAACGCGAGCGGCGGTACGTTCGATGCGGGCAACTACGCGATCACTTACATCGACGGCAGCTTGATCGTCACGCCGGCGGCGTTGACGGTGACCGCCGCCAACGCGAGCAAGGTGTACGGACAGGCGCCGGTCTTGAACGGCTTCACCAGCGTCGGCCTGCTGAATGGCGAGACGATCGGCAGCGTGGCGGAAGCCAGCGCCGGCACGGCGGCGACGGCGAGTGTGGCGGGCGGTCCTTACGCCATCACGGCCAGCCATGCGAGCGGCGGTACGTTCGACGCGGGCAACTACCTCATCACCTACCTCGGCGGCAGCCTGGCGGTGATTCCCGCACCGCTGACCATTACCGCGAACAACGCCACCCGGATCGCCGACGGCACGCCCTACGCGGGCGGCAATGGCATCACGGTGACGGGTTACGTCAACGGCGAAGACGCCAGCGTGCTTGGCGGCACGCTGACCTATGGCGGCAGCTCGCAGGGCGCGGTGACGCCGGGCAGCTACGTGATCGCTCCCGGTGGCCAGACGGCAGCCAACTACGCGCTGACCTTCGCCGACGGCACGCTGGCGATCGTCCAGGCATCGCAGTTGTACAGCTATCCCGGTGCGCAGGGTGCCGTTGCGGCGGTGCAGTCGGGCGCGGTGGGCGACTGGGCCGCGCGGCCTGCAGAGGCGCGGCCGAGCCGCGCCCTGGGCAGTGGCCTGATCCGATCCGTCGGCGCGGGTGTCCGCTTGCCGGCTGGCGTGAATTGATGGTGCCCGCCTGAGCGGCGCCTGGCTTGGTGGTTCTGGGGATTCCGGTTGAGATCATGATGCGATTCGCTAAAGCAAGCCCGCTTGCCCTTTCCTTGTGCGCCGCCCTGGCGATGCCGTGCGCGTTGCACGCCCAGCAGGCCCACCCCGATGCCGGGTCGACATTGCGCGACATCGAGCAGCGCCCGCTGCAGGTGCCGCGCGCCAGCCCGGCCTTGCCGAGCCTGCCCGCGCGTCCGGCGCTGGAGGCGGACGAGAACGTGCGTTTCACCGTCAAGGCCGTCAGCGTCAGCGGCAATACCGCATTCGATGCGGCGACGCTCGCTGCGCTGGTGAACCACGATCTGGTCGGGAAGCGCGTTTCCCTGGCCGACCTGCAGGCCGCAGCGGCAAAGGTCACGGCGTATTACCGCGCACACGGCTTTCTGGTGGCGCGCGCCTATGTGCCGGCGCAGAAGATCGACGAAGAAGGCGCGGCAGTCGAGGTCGCGGTGATCGAGGGCAGGCTCGGCACCCTGACGGTGAATAACCAATCGCGCCTGTCGGCAGCGACGGTGGCGCGTTTCACCGCGCCGATGCATGCCGGTGCGCTGGTGACGGAAGAGACGCTGGGGCGCCAGATCCTGCTGTTGTCCGATCAGGCCGGTGTGCCGCCGTCGGGCGGGGTCGAAGCGCTGCTGCGCGCCGGCCGCGAAACGGGGCAGTCCGATCTGGATCTGAACATCGGGCGCATGCCTTTGCTCACGGGGCAGGTGGGCGTGGACAACTATGGCAGCCGCTACACCGGCGCCACGCGCACCAACGGCCAGCTCAGCCTGTTGTCGCCGTTCGGCCTCGGCGACTCGTTCACGCTCAACTATCTCGATTCGTTCGACGGCCTGCGTTCGGGCAGCCTCGGTGCGTCCGTGCCGGTCGGTGGCGACGGCTTGAGTGTCGGCGCCAGCTATGTCGATGCGAGCTACCGCTTGGGCCAGGATTTCGCCAGCCTGCAGGCCTCGGGTACGGCGCATGCCGCCGGCGTGTCCGTCGCCTATCCGTGGGTGCGCAGGGAGCGCTGGAATATCGGCGTCAGCCTCGGCGCGGATCACCACTGGTTCGTCGACCGCTTCGGCAGCACGCACAGCGTGACGCACAAGCAGGTGAACGTGGTGAACCTGGCTTTGAACGGCGATCTGCGCGACATGCTGGCAGCCAACAGCATCTTCTCCTGGAAAGTGGCACTGGAGTCCGGCCACGTCGGCATCGACGCGCAAGACGCCAGCCCGACGGGGCCGCGGACCGAGGGCCAGTTCCACAAGTTCAATGCCTCGCTGCTGTACCTGCAGGCCCTGTCGCGCGACTGGACGGTCTACGGCAGTCTGACCGCGCAGCGCTCCAGCAAGAATCTCGACAGTTCGGAACAGCTGACCTTGGGCGGCCCCTATGCTGTGCGCGCTTTTCCGATCGGGGCGGCGGCCGGCGACGAGGGCGAAGTCGGCAGCATCGAACTGCGCTACAGCCTGCCGCAGATGGGAGGCATGGCGCCGGGGCTGGTGGCGTTCGTCGACCGCGGACTCCTGCGCATCAACCACACCCCGTTCGCACCTGGCACCAACAACCTCTCCCGCGGAGCGGCGGGCCTGGGCTTTACGCTGGCCACTGCGGGGAACTTCAGTGCGCGGGTGTATTGGGCGGTGAAGACCTACAGCTCATCGCCGAGCGCTGACGCGGGGCGCTCGAATCGGGTGTGGGCGCAGGTGATGATGAATTTCTAAGTGATGAGTCCTTGATCTGGAAACGTGGCTAGAGCCGCATCCAGCGGAGATGAGTGTTCGCCTCGGCCCCCGAGGCAAATGGTCAGCCTTCTAAGAATGCTCAGGCCTCTCCAACCTCATGGCCCTGAATTCCTGCGGCGCCACCCCATACGCCCGACGAAACGCCCGAGTGAAATCCGCCGCATAGCTGAAACCCAGTCGCCCGCCAAGCTCGCCGATCGCACCGGAGCGCGAACCCGCCAGTTCGTCCGCCGCCTTGCGTAACCGGCAGTTGCGGATATACGCGTGCAGCCCGCCTTCGGCTTCGAACAGCCGATACAGCGTGGCCCGCGCCAGCGGAAAACAACCGAGGATTTTTTCCGGCACCAGTTCCTGCGAATGCAGGTGCGCGTCGATGTAGTGCTTGATGCGGCCGAGCATCGCCGCGCGTGCGGCGCCGCGTGCGCTGTGGCTCTGGCTGGCCGCCTTGCGAAAGGTCGTGAGTATCAGTGCGGCCGCCACGTGCAGCGCATGATCCGCTTCGGCATCGCTCATCGCCGGCAAGGCATCGCACATGTTCTGCAGATGCACCCGCAACTGCCGTGTCGACGACGCGGTGTAGCCCACTACCTTGCCATGCAGCGACTCGGCCTGCGGAATCGCCGCTTCCACCACGGCACGCGGAAGAAAGAACGCGAGGGCGCGTGCGCGCGTCGGGCGCCGCATGGTCATCGGCTGGCCCATGTCCAGCGCCAGGATGCCCGGCACGAACTGCGTGGTGCTGCGCCGCTGGGCGGTGCCGGTTTCGGTCTCGGCAATGCCTTCCATCAGCACGTGGAAGCAGTAGTCGCGCATGTCGTCGGCGGCGATCTTCTGCGCGGAGCGTTGCAGCGTGGTCGGATCGGTGCGGCTGTCCAGGTAGACGATGTCCGGCAGCACATAGGTATCGAGTTCGGCCTGGAAGCCGCCGGCGATCTGCGCCGGCGCCACCGGCACCTCCAGCATGCCGGCCAGCCGGTCGCGCCAGGCCAGCAGTTGCCGTTCCCTGGGTTCGCCGGCCACGCTGAAGCGCTGGCGGCGCAGCGCGGTATCCGCGGAGCCCTGTTCCCTGTGCCGCGCCCACGCGGCTGCGCGCGCCGCATCGCCGCGGAGCGGATCCTGCCAGAAGGTGTGCATGCTCCTGCCCCTGTCGATGCGACCTGCCGTGGTCCGGTATCGTGGGAAAGGGGGCGCCGGTTTGTCTGTAGAACAAACACGCTACAGGAGCCGCCGCCGGCCGCTGCGCACAATGCGCTTCTTCAAGGAAACTTAGGGATCTGTCATGGAACCACCGGCCACTGGCCAGACCCCGCCGCTGATCCACGTGGCGATCGTCGAGGACGACCTGGGTTTCAGGCGCGCCCTGAGCGAAGCCATCGACAGCACGCAGGACCTGCGCCTGGCCGGCGTCGCCGGCACGCGCGCCGAAGGTTTGCAGCTGCTGCTGGGCGCGCCGGTGGACGTGCTGCTGGTGGACCTGGGCCTGCCGGATGGCTCCGGCATCGACGTGATCAAGGCGGCCGTGCAGCAGTGGAGCAGCTGCAGCGTGGTGGTCAGCACCAACTTCGGCGACGAGACCCACGTCATCCGCTCGATCGAGGCCGGCGCCTCCGGCTATCTGCTGAAGGACAGCTCGCCCGCCCGCATCGTCGACGAGATCCGCAGCGTGGCCAGCGGCGGCAGCCCGATCAGCCCTATCATTGCGCGCCAGGTGCTGGCACGGTTCCGGCAGATGGGGGCGGGGGGCGCAAGCCGTCCCCAGAAACCGGACGAAGCGGCGCAGCTTCTGTCCGCGCGCGAGAAGGAAGTGCTGGAGCTCATCACCAAGGGTTTCACGGCGAATGAAATCGCCCGGCTGATGTCGTTGTCGCCTTTCACCGTGCGCAGCTTCGTGCGGCGTATCTACAGCAAGTTGAATGTGACATCCAAGGCGGAAGCGATTTATGAGGCCAGGAATCAGGGGATTCTGGACGGCTGACTCGACCGGCAAAGCGGAAGCGGTGGATGAGCGGGCGCCGCGTCCGTCGGTGAAAAGCGTTCCCGCCGCGGCGGCGCTGTTTTTCTCGGTGGCCTTGCTGGCCGCGCTGGGGGCCTTTCTTTCGCTGGCGGTCAGCGGCATCGAGCGTTCGGGCGAATGCCTGCATCTGACGCAGGGCAGCTGGCAGGACGTGCCGGCGACGGGTTTCAGTGCGATGCCGGCGACACAGGACAGCCAGAGCCTGCCGTCCGACTGGCACAACGCCGACTTGCCGCTGGCGATGCCGGCGAGCGTCGAGGCCTCGAAGACATCCGCTTACTTCACCACTTGGGTAAGGCTCAAGGTCGACGAAGCACAAGCGCTCACCGCTTCGCGCGCCTTGTACGGCGTGCGCCTGAAGACCGACGGCCCCATCGCGATCTATATCAACGGCAAGCTGGCCTATCGCGCGCAACAACGTGGCCAGCAGTGGAACAGCCTGTTTACGCCGCTGTGGATGAACCTGGAGCCCGGCACGAGCGATGCGCCGGTGCATGACATCCTGATCGGCTTGCAGCACACGTCTACTTATCCGGTAGCCGTCTCTTCGCTGTGGCTGGGGCCCGCCGACGCCTTGCGCGGCCGCTACCAGGTGCGCCAATGGCTGCAGTCGGGACTGCCGGCGATGTTGAACGCGGCGTTCCTGGCGGTGGGCATCTTCGCGCTGTTCGTGTGGTTCAAGCGCCGCGAGGACGCCAGCTATCTGCTGTTCTTCTGCCTCGCCGCCACCGCCTTCGCCGGCCATCTGCATTACTACGTGGACCTGCCGATCGCCCGCGACTGGTTCGGCTGGCTGGTGATCAATTCGTTGTGCTGGGGGCTGACCTCGCTGCATTTCTTCCTGCGGTTGCTGCACGGGCGCCCGTTGCGCTGGCTGGGACGTGCGGTGGTGGCCACCGTGGTAGCGATCGGATTGGCGACGATGCCGCTGCCATGGGCCTTGCCCAATTCCTCGCCGATGCTGGCGACGATCTACGCGCTCGAACTGCTGCTGGCGCTGGCGATCTGCATCGTGGGCGGCGCCGCCACCTGGCGTGCGTCGCGGGAAGGGCGGGTGGTGGTGCTGGCGCTGGCCATCTGCGAGCTGCTCGGCATGTCCGACTGGATGCTGCACAACAATGTGGTGGGGCCGGAGGGCTGGTTCCTCGGCGCGTACACCAATGGCGTGACATTCATCTTCTTCGGGCTGCTGATGTATCGGCGCTATGTGCGCGCCATCGAAGAAGTCGAACGGGTGAATGCCAGCCTGGCCGAACGCTTGCGCTTGCGTGAGGCGGAACTGGAAGCAAGTCACCAGCGTCTGCGCGAGATCGAACAGCGCCAGCTGCTGAGCGACGAACGCCAGCGCCTGATGCAGGACATGCACGACGGCCTGGGCTCCACGCTAATCAGCGCGATCCGCTCGGTGGAGCAAGGCCGCATGCGCGACGTCGAAGTCTCGCGGCTGCTCAAGGACTGCATGGATGACCTGAAGCTGGCGATCGACTCGATGGAGCCGGTGGAGGCGGACTTGCTTTTGCTGTTGGCAACCTTGCGTTTTCGCCTGGAGCCGCGCATGGAAAGCGCCAACGTCGCGCTGGTGTGGGATGTAAAGGAACTGCCTGCGCTGGATTGGCTGGATCCGTCGAGCGCGTTGAATATCCTGCGCATCGTGCAGGAGAGCGTTGCGAACACTTTGCGCCATACGCGGGCCACGGTTATCCGTGTTGCTACCGCCGTCGAAGGCGATGGCGTGCAGGTGGTCATCGAGGACAATGGGCAAGGCTTCGATGTGGCGGCCGCGCTCAGTCGCGTCGGCGGTCGCGGGTTGCACAATCAGCAACGACGCGCGCAGGTGATCGAAGGAAGGGTGGCGTGGGTATCGGGTGACAGCGGTACCCGCTTTATCTTGTGGCTGCCGTTGCAGCGAGAGAGTGCGGTGTTGCGGCATTCCGTGCCGCAATAGCTTGCGAATCCGTTCCCTTCCTTGACAGCCCCGATACCCCCCGATAGAAAATCGACAGCCGGACGCAAGGTCCGGCATGACCAGGGATCGGGAGTACGAAGGCAGCGCATCGCCGCCGCACTTCCCGCGAATCATGTCGAGCAGATGGGATGTCTGTGGAGTTTCAGGGGGAAAGCATGCATCGGAGTGGCCCGGCATTGAGGGCGGTTGGTTTGTGGCTCGCGCTTTGCGCGCCGGTACTGGCCACCGCGCAGAATGGCCTGCCGCCAACGCATGCCGTGGCGCAAGACCTCACTTACAACGCGCAGTTTCCGCCGCGTTTCCCGCCGGGTGCCGCCCAGGCCGGGCACTTCGGGAAAGTGCTGCTGATGGTTCTGGTCCGGGCCGATGGCAGTACCGGCGAGGTCAAAGTCGAACGCAGCAGTGGTTTTGCGGACCTCGATGCCAGTGCGGTGAACGTGGCGAAGCATTGGCGCTTCATGCCCGCGGCGAGAGACGGCGTGCCGGTGGCCGGCTGGGCGCGGGTGCCGGTGGATTTTCATGCCGATGCGCCCGCGGCCGCCGGCAGCAGCGCGCAGGCCGGCGGTGGCGATCAGGCGGATCGCCTCGAAGCCGATCGCCTGTTGCTGGCAGCGGTCGCGGGTGACGATGAGGCGAAGCAACGCCTGGACCATACCGATGCCGCCAAGCTGCCTGCGCTGGAGGACGGCAAGCTGTTCGTCCTGTCGAAGCAGCAACCGGATCAGCGCGCTGCGCTGATCGAGCGCGCGTCGCATGGCGACACGCTTGCCCAGTATCTGGTCGGAGCCATTTACGAGACCGGTTATGGCGTCGACAAGGATCCCACCGCCGCGGTCGACTGGTTCCGCAAATCCGCCGATGCCGGTAACCCGGTAGGGCAATACAAGCTCGGCCAGCTTTACGAAAGCGGGTGGCATGTTTCGAAAGACCCCAAGCAGGCGTTCGAGCTTCATATGAAGGCGGCCAGGCAGAACATGGCGGCCGCGCAGCATGCGGTCGGCCGGTTTTACGAGCACGGCCTCGTAGTCGCGCAGGATTATCAGGAAGCTCTTTCCTGGTACCGGAAGTCCGCGGCTGCGGGTAATCCGAATGCGCAGACGAGCCTCGGCTATTTGTACCAGCAGGGACTGGGCGTGCCTGCCGACGAGAAGACCGCTTTCGACTGGTTTCAGCAGGCGGCGCGGCAGGGGCAGCCCGTGGCGTCGTTCAACCTGGGCTTGATGTACGTCAAGGGACAGAGCGTGTTGCCAAACCGCCGGGCGGCGATTCCGCTGTTCGAGAAGGCGGCGGAAGCGGGGCTGGCGCCGGCGCAGTACAGCCTTGGGCTGATCTATGAGCAGGATGTCGAGATTCCCGCCGACTATGCCAAGGCTCTTCAGTGGTTTTCGATATGCCTGGCCGGCGGCGACCAGCAATGCTCCGATCACCTCGAAACGGCTCACCAGCACGCCACCCCCGCGCAGGTGGCGGAAGGCGAATCGGCGGCGCGCGACTGGCTGGCGCATCACCCGGCGCGTGCTGTGCGTTGACGCTTTGGCGGTAGCTGGGACGGCGTGACCGCACATCCAAACGCTGCGTGCATCGAGGGGGCATGGTGACTGCTGCTGCTACGAAGCCTGACGAAGATATCGGGACCATGTACCTGATGGTGATTTACATGGGCCTTGTCATGCCACTCGGCCTGATAGCTGTCCTCATGAGCCAGGACGGCGTCAGTCTCTTCGCTGGCGCCACAAGATACGTCGCCATTCCCGCCGGCGGCATCGCCGGCTTCCTTGTGGCTCTTCACCTGTGGAAGTCGTTCAAGGCGAAGGACTTCATGTATGTCGACAAGGATGGCGACACCGTCCAGAGAGAGCCTTTGGCCGCTGCCTTGCTGACGGTTTTTCTCGCGTGCTTTCTGGGTGGCGTGGTTGCTTTCGGCGTTCGAGCGGTGCTTCGTTGTGCGGTCAAAGTCATGCCCGGCCGGCCAGTCGCCTTTCAAACGCATGTGACCAGCCTGTGGTCCGCGCGAGGTTGCCATATCAACGTGGAGTACGCCGATCTCGCCACTGCGGGTTCGGTGACGGTCTGCACGGAGTGGGCGCCGGGAAAGCGATGGATCGGCGAGCCGGTGACGGTGCGCGAATCGGTCGGGTTGTTGGGGGCGAAGCTCGATCGCCTGAAATATGACGATGCCGATGACACCAGCCGGCTACCCCCGGCCGCGCAGAGCCGCTAGGATCGGCGGGCTTCGACAAGGGGATAATCAGGATGATTAAGGGTTCGATACGCCGGATGGCGTGTGGCGCGCTCGCGCTGGTCTTGCTGCAGATGTCCGTGCCAGTGCTGGCACGCAACGAGGCCGCCATGGCTGCTTTCGAGCGCGGCGACCTCGATACAGCGAAGAAGCTTTTCCAGGCCGATGCCAGCCGCGGAGACGCCGATGCCGACGCCTTCCTGGCTTATATCCAGCTGAAACAGCTCGACGCCAAACAGCATGCCGATGCGGATGGACTGGAGCATCTGCGGCAGTTGAGTCAGAAGAAGCTGCCTACCGCCCAGGCGCTGCTCGCGCAGGTGTATCTCACCGGTTATACGAAGCGGCATTTCGAGGATTACAACAGCGCGTCGCTGCTCGAAGTGCCCGCCTTGCTGCGCGATGCGGCGGAGGCCGGCAGCGATGTGGCGCAGACCGACCTTGGCACGCTGCTGATCTACCCGACCACGATCGACGGCAAGCAGCCGATCGAGCCAAAGGTTCCGGAAGGCGTGGAATGGCTGAAGAAGGCCGCGGCGCAGGGCAACTTGACCGCGCAGTTCAGCCTCGGCCAGATCTATGCGTCGGCGATGGCCGGCGAGCCCGATTTTGCCGAGGCCATACGCTATTACGGCATGGCGGCCGGGCAGGGCGATGCGCGGGCGGAGAAGGCGCTGGCGCAGATGCATGAGGAAGGCGTCGGCGTGGCGAAGGACGAGCAGAAGGCGCGGGCCTTATATCTGCAGAGTGCGATGCACGAGACGGACAAGGAAACGTCGGCTTATGACGTTGCTTTCCAGACGCTGCGCAGCGCCCATTTCAAAGAGGCTGCGCTTCAGTTCGCGGAGTTCATTCGCGCTTATCCCGACAGCAAGAAGCGGCCGGATGCGGAGTTCTGGCTGGGCGAGACCTATTACGCAACCGGGAATTACGAAGTGGCGGGCCGCCAGTTTCAGCGGGTGGCCAGCGAGTATCCCCAGAGCGGCAGGGCAGCGAAGGCGCTGCTCCGGCTGGCTACCTGTTTCGAGAAGACGGGGCGCGCGAGCGATGCGAATGCGGCTAGGACGAATCTTGCCGTGCAGTATCCGGATACGCAGGAAGCGGATGAGGCGCGGAAGTTGATCAAGCCGGTGGGGTATGGGAATCGCTGAGGCGCGAGATACGCGTTCCTGCTTGGCGTCAAGACCGAAATGCCATCGGATATGTCTGTAAATGATGCCGATTGGGCACAACGTATGGGTGCGCCTACAGACAACCCAAAATCGATTTGATAGCTTCGCAGGCGTTGCTCGCGGTGTGTTTTCAAGTCGCGTCGCGAGCAGCCATGGCAGTAATGCTGTGAGAAGCGCGGGCCAAGGGTGCAGCAACACCCCTGACCCGCTGACCATCACCAACTAACCAGGAGTTGATCATGGCTATGCCAGATCATACGGGATTCGCACGCTCGCCGATCCCCAGGGCGACACACCCACCGGCCATCCGGGCCGTCCGACGTCCACGCGGACGCGGTTGAAGAACCGCGGTTTAAGAATTTTCGTAGGAAAGAATCCGAGCCGTCTTACCCGGCACGTCGCCTTGCGCGACGGCGAAAACCTCTAAAGCCGCAACCCACTTCCTCAATCAAGCCGCCCGGCACCCCTTCCATGGGCCGCCGGTAAACCCCGAGTCCGTAAGGTCGGCGGCGCGTCGTGCTGTCTGGCGGCGCGCCGTTTTACGCGGCGAGGGCGCGGTGCTTAGCAAGGAGTTGCTTATGGATATGTTTGGCGAACCGTGGATCGTGCGTAACGCTGTTTATTATTCCGACCCCGAGGCGGAGCCGGATGCTTTGTTGAACGACGCGACGGAGTGGCTGCAGTACGCGTATCACTCGATTCGGGTTCTCGCGGATTTGGTGCAGGAGAACCGCGATATCGATGCGAAGCGCTTGCCCGTGATGCTGGAGGGGATCGGGGTGTTTATCGATATGGGCGCAAGGTGTGCGGCGCAGGCGCATTTGCGGATGCAGTGGTTGGAGGTCGAACGCGATGCGGCCTGTTCGACAACCGAGGCCGATCCGGACGCCTCATAAACTTACTCGCGACACCCTCTCAACCCCCTCTCCCCGCCGGGGAGAGGGTTGGGGTGAGGGGCCGGGCGGAGCGATGCGCGGAGGGTCGCTACAAGCGGCAAAGCTTTTCTCATCGCCCCGTAGAAGCGTTGCCGCGAGCACCCGCCCCTCATCTGCTGCGACCGAAGGGAGTCCCCGTGGGACCGGCATCTTCTCCCCGGAGGGGCGAAGAGTTCCAACTTGGGAACTACGTTTCCCGATCACCTCAACGCGCCCCCTCTCCCCGCCGGGGAGAGGGTTGGGGTGAGGGGCCGGGCGGAGCGGAGTGCTCGTATTTCTTTATGCCTTCTATACGCCGCAAGCCCCCAACGCATACCGCTTCTTTATGCGCGCCGCCGCCACAATGGCGGCATGAATTCCATCCTCGCGCGGACGCCCCGCTCTTCACTGCGCGGCCTGCTCCCCGCCGTGGTTGCCTGCGCACTCGCCACCGCAGCGGCTGGCCTGTTGCTGCGGGTGTTCGACCTATCCAACGTGGTCGCGCTGTTCTTGTTCACCGTAGTGCTGGTGGCATTGCACTGGGGCAAGCTGGCCGGTGCCGCGGCGGCGCTGGTGGGCGTGCTCAGTTTCGATTTCTTCTTCGTGCCGCCGGTTTATTCCTTCCACGTATCGGACGCGCAATACCTGTTCACCTTCGCGCTCACCGTGGCGGTGGCGTTCGTCACCGGCCACAGCGCAGAGCTCGCGCGCGAAGCGCGGTTGCGGGTGGAAGGGGAGCGGTTACGGCATGCCCTGCTTGCGGCGGTTTCGCATGATCTGAAAACGCCACTTACGGCGATACGTGGCCTGGCCGAGACGCTGGAATCGCCGGATCGAAGGCAGGCCGACGTGGCACGTGCCATTCGCCAGCAGGCGGACGCGCTGCATCGGCAGGTGGGCAATCTGCTGGATATGGCGCGGATGCAGGAGCAGGGCGTGCGGCTGCAGCTGGAGTGGCAGGCGGTCGGCGAGGTGGTCGAGTGTGCGTTGGCGACGGTGGTGGGGCTTGGCGAGCGAAAGATTCGAGTCGATATGCAACCGGCGTTGCCCTTGGTGGAACTCGATGCCTGTCTATTCGAGCGCGTGCTGATCAACCTGCTGGATAACGCGGCCAAGTACACGCCGCATGACGCGACGATCGAGATTGGCGCTCGCGTGGTGGGCAGGGAGTTGTGTCTGCATGTGCAGGATGACGGCCCAGGCCTGCCACCTGACATGGCGCCAGAAGTGCTGTTTCAGCCATTCACGCGTGGTGTTCGCGAGTCATCCATCGGTGGCTCGGGGCTGGGTCTGGCGCTATGCAGGCGCATCGTGGAAGCCCACGGTGGTGTGATGCACGCTGTCCCGGGCCTTCCCGCCGGCGCTCGCTTCGAGATACGCCTGCCTTTGCGGCGTCCTCCTTCCATCGAACGGGAACGTGATTGATGAGCCGGCCACGCATCCTGCTGGTGGAAGACGAGCCGGATATCCGCCGCTTCGTGCGCATGGCCTTGGAGCGCGAAGGGATGGCGGTGTTCGAAGCAGGCAACGTGTGGGATGCCCGGATCGCCGCCGCGACTCGGCAACCGCAAGTCGTGGTTCTCGACCTCGGTTTGCCCGATGGCGACGGCAAGGACTTCATCCTCGACCTGCGCGGCTGGTCCAGCGCGCCGGTGCTGGTGCTGTCGGCACGCGAGCATGAGCAGGAGAAGGTGGCGGCGCTGGAAGCCGGCGCCGACGATTATCTGGCCAAGCCATTCGGTGTGGCGGAGCTGATTGCGCGCGTGCGCGCACATCTGCGTCGGGCAAGCCTGGTAGCGCAGCATGGAGCGGAGCTGTCGACCATCTACTTCGGCGAAGTGACGGTCGATCTCGCCACTTACGAAGTGCAACGCCACGGCGCACCAGTCCATCTCACGCCCATCGAATTCCGTCTGCTCGCGGCGCTGATCCGCGGTGATGGCAAGGTGCTCACCTATCGCCAGTTGTTGTTGGCAGTGTGGGGTCCGGGCTATGCCGACCGGCCCCACTACGTCCGCGTCTATATGAACAACCTGCGCCAGAAGCTGGAACACGATCCCGCACGTCCTTGCCATCTGATTACCGAGTTGCAGGTGGGTTATCGGCTGGCGGGCATCCGGCGCGAAGACGCCATGCCTTCGCTAGAACGTCGCCTTGACGCCCGCCACCACGCGTGAGCCATAGATATCGCCGGAGCCATGCGCGCTGGTGTCCCAGTAACGCAGGTCGAGCGAGGTATGGTCGTTGATGGCCCAGGTCAGGCCGAGGTTCCAGGTGTTGTAGGCGAAGCGGCTGGCGCTGCCGTCTTCGTGGATAGTGGCGTGGGCGATGGATTGGCGGCCCCAGGCGGCGGATGCGCTCCAGGTGGCGTCGATGGCGTAGCTGATGCTGGCCTCGCCATAGGTGGCGCGCCTGGAGATGCCTGGGAAGTTGGGCGAGTGGTAGGCGGCGACGCCAAGCGTAAGCGGGCCGAAGGCGTGCGAGGCGCGCAGATAGGTTTCCGCATACGACTCGCGTAGGTCGCGGGGCTGGTGGCGGTAGCCGTAGTAGATGTAGCCGAGGTCGAAGTTGATGCCGGCAACGGTAGGGCGCCAGCCGCCGTAGAGATCGATCTCCTGGCTGGTGCGGGTGTCGCCGGAAGGCGAGAAGTCGACATTCGAAGTCCACGCGCCCAGATACCACTGCTTGTCGTAGGTGACGTCGGCGCCGGCGAAGCCGGAGGGGCGCTCGTTGGTCTGGCTGATGCCGCGGAAAACATAATCGGATTGCGCGCCGGCGTTGAAGGTGGCCTGCCATGCGCTGGCATCTTGCGCATGGGTTTGCGTGACGGCACCGGCTAGCAGTGCGGCCAGTGCGAGAGAAGAAACGTGGTTCATTGTGATCATCCGCAGGAAGCGGTGTGCATGCGGGGTTGCGCACCGAGTGGAAACTGCTGCGGATGCTAGGAATGGCCGTCTAAAGACGGTGGTGGATTTTGGCGGCGGATATCAAGGCCGCATCAAGAACTCTCGTGAGCCGCCCGCTCTTGCTCCCTCTCCCCTCCGGGGAGAGGGTTGGGGTGAGGGGCCGGGCGGAGCGGTGAGCTGAGGCTCAAAAAAGCCTAAGAGCTTTTTCCTCACTTCGTAGGAAGGCCGTGGCTAGAGCGGCCCCTCATCCGGCTGCCGCCACCTTCCTCGCTCCTCAAAACCGCGCACATCCCTGTGCGCTCCCCGCGTGCTCCCCGGAGGGGCGAAGGGGTTCTACGTCTGGCGTCGTCAAAGCCACCAGGCGGCGACATCTTCGATAATCGCCTCAAGCGGAGCTGTCGCGTGTACCGACAATACCCGCTGCTCATCGAATGGCGGCTCCAAATCCCGAAACTGACTCCCGATCAACGTCGCCGGCATGAAATGCCCACTACGATGCGCCACCCGCTCCCTGGCCTCATCCGGTGTCAACTCCAGATACACAAAGCCCAGCTCAGGCACCGCCGCACGCAGCATGTCCCGATAACGCCGCTTCAACGCCGAGCAAGCCAGCACCACGGTTTCGCCATCGGCCACCGTCTTGGCCAATTCCTCGCCAAGCCGCGTCAACCACCCCGCGCGATCCGCATCGTCCAGCGGAATGCCCGCACTCATCTTGCGAATATTGCTTTCCGGATGAAACGCATCGCCTTCGATCATGCGCGCGCCGACACGTTCGCACAGCGCAATGCCAACCGTGGACTTGCCACAACCGGCCACGCCCATCACCACTAAGGCAGGCGATTTGGGAGCGATGCCGAGTTTGGTCATCTGAGCTTTCGCGTCACTAAAGCGACCGGGCAATCACTGTTTGCATAGCCCGCGCTTTGAGCGCGAGCGACGTTGCCGAGTGCCTTGGCGATAAAGGCATTGTCGCCATCGCTTTCAGCAACACAGGCTTCAAGATAGAGCGCGATTTCCTCAGGGGTTCGGAGGTGTTCGGCGACATCATACTTGGCGATACGTAGCTTCTCTTCGGTCATCCCGCTTCTCTCCGGCACCAAAGTAGAACTCTTAGCGAGAGCTTGCTACTTAAAGAACGTCGCATTAAACATCACCCCAAGCACATGCATTGCCGCCTCGTCGGTCAGCTCCTTCGGGATCGTCTCGTTGAAGAAGCGCATACCGTCGATCAAGGCCATGGTGCCGAACGCCAGATCCTTCGGCGGAGCGGGCGGTTCCGTGCCCATCATCTTGTAGAACTGCTCGATGATCGACGCGATGTCGTCGCGCTTTTCCAGGCAATAGGCATTGAGGCGGGCGCGGAACTTGGCGTCGCGCAGGGCCAGTACGCGGGCTTCGGCCCACAGGATGAAGTTCTTTTCGTCGCGGTAGACCTGCACGTAGTACTGCGAGATCTGCACCTGCATGTCCGCGATGGACAGGGGGGCGTCGAGGATCTTCTGCAGATCCTGCTGCACGCACTGGTGGTCCTGGCTGAGCAGGGCGATGAACAGCTCGGCCTTGCTCTTGAAGTTGGAATAGAACGCGCCGCGGGTATAGCCGGCATGCGCGGCGATGTCTTCGACGCTGGCGGCGGCGAAGCCTTTCTTGGCGATCACATGGGCGGCCGCTTCGAGCAGACGCTGGTTGGTCTGGTCGCGGCTTTCTTCGCGGGTCAGTCGTTTACGTGCCATGGCGCGATCCTAGCACGTAGGCCGAAAGTCACCATTTGGATGCTTTCTTGAATTCAAATACAACACTGTATTAGAGTGCGTCGACGTATCAGGGCGCCGGCCGCGAGATGGCCTGGCGCTGGCATCCCCATCCCCGTCTCAGCAGGAGTTGGCTCGTGACCTATCCACTATCCACGGCGGGCGCCCGCCGCTCCGCGGCGTGGCTGGCTGTTGCCGCGGCGCTGGCGCTGCTGGCCGGCTGTGGCCACAAGGCCCCGGAAGCCGAGGCCGCGCGGCCGGTGATCGCGCTGCCGGCGCCGGCGGCCGACGGCGCGCAGACCCTGCGCTTCCCCGGCGAAATCCACGCCCGCTACGAAATGCCGCTGGCCTTCCGCGTCCCCGGCCAGCTGATCTCCCGCGAAGCGCGCCTGGGCGACACGGTGAAGAAGGGCCAGGTGCTGGCCCGCCTCGACGACGCCGATGCCGGCAAGAACGAAGCCGCCGCCCGCGCCGCGCTGGACGCGGCCGAGCACCGCCTGAGCTTCGCCACCCAGCAGCGCGACCGCGACGAGGCGCAGGCCAAGGAAAACCTGATCAGCCAGCTGCAGCTGGACCAGACGCGCGATGCCTACGCTTCGGCGCTGGCCGCGCAGACGCAGGCCAAGCAGCAGTACGAACTGGCGCGCAACCAGAGCCGCTACAACGCGCTGGTCGCCGACCGCGACGGCGCCATCACCAGCGAGCACGCTGAAGTCGGCCAGGTGCTGGCGGCGGGACAGGCGGTGTTCGGGTTTGCGTGGTCCGGCGAGCGCGATGTGTACGTGGACGTGCCGGAAGACCGCGTCGCCAAAATCCAGCCGGGGCAGCCGGCCAAGGTGAGCCTGCTGTCGGTGCAGGGCCAGCCGCTGGCTGCGCACGTGCGCGAGGTGGCGCCGGCGGCCGATCCGCAGACGCGCACCTATCGCGTGAAGCTCGGCCTCGATGCACCGGATCCGCATGTGCGGCTTGGCATGACGGCCGACGTGGCGCTCGCGGGCGATGCGCCCACGGCCAAAGCCGTGCGCCTGCCCGCCACCGCGCTGTTCCACGAAGGCGAACGCCCCGCGGTCTGGGTGGTGCGCGCCGCGGATGCCACGCTCGAACTGCGCCCGGTCACCGTGCTGCGCTACGGCGAGCGCGACGTGCTGGTTGGCAGTGGCCTTGAAGCCGGCGAGCGCGTGGTGATGCAGGGCGTGCATGCGGTGAGCGCGGGCGAGAAGGTGGCACCGATGGCGCCGCCGCACGCCGAGGACAGCCCGCTATGACGCAGCCGTCCAACCAGGAAAGCGGCCACGAAGAAGGCCGCTTCAATCTCTCCGCGTGGGCGCTGCGCCATCAGTCCTTCGTGATCTTTTTGATGGTGATGATCACCGTCTTCGGCATGCTCTCGTACAGCCGGCTGTCGCAGTCGGAGGATCCTCCGTTCACCTTCAAGGTGATGGTGATCCAGAGCTTCTGGCCCGGCGCCGACGCCAAGCAGGTGCAGGACCAGGTCACCGACCGCATCTCGCGCAAGCTGCAGGAAACGCCGTCGATCGATTTCCTGCGCAGTTATTCGCGTCCTGGCGAATCGCTGATCTTCTTCAACATCAAGGATTCCGCGCCAGCCTCCAGCGTGCCCGACACCTGGTACCAGGTGCGCAAGAAAGTGGGCGATATCCGCGCGCAGCTGCCACCGGGCGTGCAGGGGCCGTTCTTCAACGACGAATTCGGCGACGTCTACACCAACATCTACGCGTTGGAAGGCGACGGCTTTACGCCAGCGCAACTGCACGACTACGCGGACCAGCTGCGCGCCGAACTGCTGCGCGTGCCGGGCGTGGGCAAGGTCGATTTCCTCGGCGACCAGAACCAGCGCATCACCATCGAGATGCAGAACGCGCGCCTGTCCAAGCTCGGCATCAGCCCGCAGCAGATTGCCGAAGCGATCAATGCGCAGAACGCGGTGGCTTCGGCCGGCGTGATGAGCACGGCGGACGACCGCGTCTATGTGCGCCCCAGCGGCCAGTTCAACGACATGGCCGCGCTGGAAAACACCTTGCTGCGCGCCGGCGGGCAGACCTTCCGCCTCGGCGATATCGCCACCATCCGCCGCGGCTACGACGACCCGCCCGGCCAGCAGATGCGCTTCATGTCGCAGCAGGTGCTGGGCGTGGGCATCACCATGCAGCCGGGCGGCGACGTGATCCATCTGGGCAAGGCGCTGGACGAGGCCACGGCCAGGTTGCAGCAGCGCCTGCCCGCGGGCCTGAAGCTGGCGGAAGTGACCAGCATGCCGCACGCCGTGGCGCATTCGGTGGACGACTTCCTGGAGTCGGTGGCCGAAGCCGTGGCGATCGTGCTGCTGGTCAGCCTGCTCAGCCTGGGCCTGCGCACCGGCATGGTGGTGGTGATCTCGATTCCCTTCGTGCTGGCCGCCACCGCGCTGTGCATGGAACTGATGGGCATCGGCCTGCACAAGGTTTCATTGGGCACCCTGGTATTGGCATTGGGCCTGCTGGTGGACGACGCGATCATCGCGGTCGAGATGATGGCGGTGAAGCTGGAGCAGGGCTGGAGCCGGGCGCGTGCGGCAGCCTTTGCCTATACCAGCACCGCGTTCCCGATGCTGACCGGCACGCTGGTGACGGTGTCGGGCTTCCTGCCCATCGCGTTGGCCAAGTCGGGTACGGGCGAGTACACGCGTTCGATCTTCGAGGTGTCGGCGATCGCGCTGCTGCTCTCGTGGCTGGCGGCGGTGATCGTGATTCCGCTGCTGGGCTATCACTTCCTGCCGGAGCATCACGCGCGCGTGCAGCCGGGCAGCGAGTGGTGGGCGCGCTTCATGCCGGCGCGCTGGAACGAGGCGCGGCGGGCGAAGGCGAAGACGCGGCCGGAGCATGGCGGCGATATCGAGATCTACGACACCGCGTTCTACCAGCGCTTCCGCCGCATGCTCGATTACTGCCTGAAACACCGCGTGCTGGTGCTGGTGGTGACGGTGGCGCTGTTCGTGGTGGCGATGGCGGGTTTCGGCCTGGTGCCGAAGCAGTTCTTCCCCAGCTCCGACCGTTCCGAGCTGCTGGTCGATCTGCGCCTGCCGGAAGGTGCCTCGTTCGACGCCACGCTGGTCCAGGTCAAGCGCATGGAGAACGTGCTGAAGGACCGCAAGGAAGTCGCGAACTATGTCAGCTTCGTGGGCAGCGGCGCACCGCGCTTCTACCTGCCGCTGGACCAGCAGCTGGCGCAGCCTAACTTCGCGCAGTTCGTGGTCACGGCGAAAGATGTGGAGAACCGCGAGGCGCTGGCCAAGGTGCTCGACGGCGTGCTGGCCCGCGACTTCAGCGCCGTGCGCACGCGCGTGAGCCGGCTGGAGAACGGCCCGCCGGTGGGCTTCCCGGTGCAGTTCCGCGTCAGCGGCGACGATATCGCCACCGTGCGCGGCATCGCCGAGAAGATTGCCGGCGTGATGCGCGCCGACGGACGCACGCGCAACGTGCAGTTCGACTGGGACGAGCCGGCGGAGCGTTCGGTGCGCTTCGAGATCGACCAGACCGCGGCGCGCCGCCTGGGCGTGAGTTCGCAGGACGTGGCCGACTTCCTCGCCATGTCGCTGTCCGGCACCACCATCACGCAGTACCGCGAGCGCGACAAGCTGATCGGCGTGGATCTGCGCGCGCCGAAGAACGAGCGGGTGCATCCGGATCAGATCGAACGCCTGGCCTTGCCGACCCCGGGTGGCGCGGCCATTCCGCTCGCGCAGCTGGGCAAGGTCCATTACGGCCTGGAATACGGCGTGATCTGGGCGCGCGATCGGCAGGCCTCGATCAATGTGCAGTCCGATACGCGCAACGGCGCGCAAGGCCTGGACGTGACCAATGCGATCGATGCCAAGCTGGGTGAGCTGCGCAAGGGCCTGCCGGTGGGCTATCGCATCGAAGTGGGCGGTTCGGTGGAGCAGAACGCCAAGGCGCAGGGTTCGATCAACGACCAGATGCCGCTGATGGTGATCGCGGTGCTGACCTTGCTGATGATCCAGCTGCAGAGCATCGGCCGCACCTTCATGGTGGTGCTCACCGCGCCGCTGGGGCTGATCGGCGTGATCGTGTCGCTGCTGGCGTTCCGCCAGCCGTTCGGCTTCGTGGCGATGCTGGGCACGATCGCCATGTTCGGCATCATCATGCGCAACTCGGTGATCCTGGTGGACCAGATCGAGCAGGATATCCGCGAAGGGCATCCGCGCTGGGAGGCGATCGTCGGCGCGACGGTGCGGCGTTTCCGGCCGATCACCTTGACCGCCGCCGCGGCCGTGCTGGCCTTGATTCCACTGCTGCGCAGCAACTTCTTCGGGCCGATGGCGACGGCGTTGATGGGCGGCATTACGGTGGCGACCATCCTCACCTTGTTCTATCTGCCGGCGCTGTATGCGGTCTGGTACCGCGTCAAATCGGACGAAGTGTCGAAGGAGGTGCGGCCATGATGCGCATACGCTGGGCACATGTGGCGGCGCTGGGTGTGGTGGTGGCCTTGGCGGGGTGTTCGTTCGCGCCGTCGGCGAAGCCTCCGAAGATGGCCGATCCTGAGCACTACGCGGTGGCGCCGACGCCGGAGGCCACGGCGGAAGCGGCTGGCGTGGCGCAGCGCTTCAGCCTTGGCCAGCGAGCCGTGCCGGAGTGGTGGAAGGCTTATGGCTCGGCGAAGCTGGACGCGCTTGTGGATGAAGGCCTGCAGCACAGTCCTTCGCTGGAGGCGGCGCGGCATACGCTGGAATCGGTGCGGCAGCAGTACCGCGCGGTGGTGGGCGATGCCTTGTGGCCCGCGCTCGATGCGGGCGGGCAGGTGAGCCGGCAGCGTGCCCTGGGGCTGCCGAATCTCGGCAAGCCGACCAATATCTACAACGTCTATGCCGGGCAGTTGCAGTTGAGCTACGACTTCGACCTGTTCGGCGTGTCGCGCAATGAAGTGAAGCAGGCTGCGGCGCAGGTGGATGCGCAGTCGTATCAGTTCGATGCGGCGCGGCGTGCGCTGGCGGCGAATATCGTGATCTCGGCGGTGACGGCGTCGGCCTTGGCGGAGCAGGTCGAGGCCACGGAGCGGTTGGCGGCCTTGTCGCGCGAGCAAGTGGAGCTGACCGGCAAGGCGTATCGGCTGGGTGCGGCGGCGAACGAGGATCTGCTGGCGGCGCAGCGCAATGCGGCGACGATCGAAGGCAGCCTGCCGGGTTTGCGTGCGCAGGCTTTGCGCGAGCGCCATGCGCTGGCGGTGTTGTTGGGGCGTACACCGGATCAGGCGCCGGAAGTGTTTCCGCTGGCGGAACTGAAGTTGCCGGCGGAGGTGCCCGTGTCGGTGCCGTCGGAACTGCTGCAGCAGCGGCCGGATGTATTGGCGGCGGAAGCGGCGGTGCGTGCGGCTTCCGCGGAAGTGGGCGTGGCGACCGGCAATCTGTTTCCGCACCTGTCGCTGTCGGCTTCGCTGGGTTCGGCGGCGTTCGACCGTTCGAAGCTGTTTACCGGGGCCAGCACGATCTGGGGCGCCACGGCTTCGCTGACGCAGCCGATCTTCCACGGCGGTGCGCTGTGGGCGCAGCGCAAGGCGGCCATCGCTTCTTACGATGCGTCGCTGGCGCAGTACCGGCAGACGGTGCTGGGGGCGTTTCAGAACGTGGCCGATACCTTGACGGCGTTGGAGCAGGATGCGCTGGCGCTGCAGGCGGCGCAGAGCGGGGCGACGTCGGCAAAGCAGTCGTTCGACGATGCGCGTAGCCGTTATCGGCTTGGTTCCGTGTCGTATCCGATGACGCTGGCGGGCGAGCAGCGTTGGCAGAACGCGCGCTTGCAGGAGATCCAGGCGACGGCGCAGCGGTTGGTGGATACGGCGGCGTTGTATCAGGCGATGGGTGAGCCGGCCAATCGTTCGGTCGAGCGATAAAGCCCCTCTCCCGCCGGGAGAGGGGTTGGGGTGAGGGTACGGGCGAAGCGCAAGAGTGATGTTCACCGCTTCGGCCGGACCCTCATCCGGCTGCCGCCACCTTCTCCCGGTGGGAGAAGGATTCTTTCCTTGCGTGCTGACGTTGCTTGAACTTTTACAGCATCTATATGCCTAACCACCCGCGCCGCATCGCTTCTTTACAAGCATGCGGCGCATCATTCCCGCTTCGATGCCGGGAAGGCTTGCGACCGGAGGCCACGGGTCGGGTTTGCGGGCAGCGCCCTGTACCCGCGGCTCCGGCCGCAAACCTTCCCGGCATCGTTGTTTTTTCGTTGGCGCTCAGACGAAGCGGCGGATGACTTCTTCCAAGCGGTCGCAAGATCGCGCCACATGTTTTTCCGGCGACGTTGCAATGCCCAGCAACAGCCCTGACTTCGCCGCATCCGGCTGCGCATACCACGGCGACAGCGGTGCGGGTGCGAGGCCGAAGGGCAGCATGGCCTTGATGATCGCCATATCCGGCGCGCCATCGGGCAGATGCAGCAGCATGGCGAGGCCTGCTGTCGATACTTCGAAATCGCGTTCGGCAAGACAGGCCAGCAAGGCGTTGCGCTGGGCGGAATAGAGGTTCTTCATGCGGCGCAGATGGCGCATGTAGTGGCCGTCGCGAATGAAGTGCGCGGCCGCCAATTGCACGGCCGGCCAGGGCGCCGGTGCGAGGCAGGCGGCTACTTCGGCGAACTGCGCAACCAGCGGAAGCGGAACGACGATAAAGCCCAGGCGCAACGCAGGGCTGATGGTCTTGCTGAACGAGCCCAGGTGAATGACGCGCTGGCCGTGATCCAGCGAGGCGAGTGCCGGTGCGGCGCGCGAGGCGAGTTGAAGTTCGCTCAGATAATCGTCTTCGATAATCCAGGCGCCCTGCTGTCCGGCCCAATCGAGCAATTGCAGACGCCTGGCCAAGGAAAGCGTCGTGCCGAGTGGCGCTTGTTGTCCGGCGGTGACCACCACCAGGGCCGCATCCGGCGCACGCGCGATGCCTGCATCGATATTCAGCCCTTCGGCATCGACGGGCACCGGTGCGATCTCCAGCTTCGCCAGTTCCAGGCCGTGCCGGGTGAATGGAAAACCGGGGTTCTCCATCCAGACCTTTTTGCCGTCCAGACCCAGTGCGCGCAGCGTCAGGCCAAGGCCGCCGCTGAAACCGCTGGTGATGACGATCTGCGCAGGCAGGCAGTGGATGCCGCGTGCGATGGCCAGGTAGGCGGCAATCTCGCGGCGCAGTTCCGGTTCGCCGCGTGGGTCGGGGTAAACCACCGACGCATTGGATTCCGCCCGCAGCGCAAACGAACGCACGTTGGTGAACAGCTTGGCCGGCAGCGTTTCCTGCGCGGGCACGCCCATCTGGAAAATCGCCGGCCCCGCGGTGAGTTCTTCGTACATCTCCATGAAGGGGCCGGCGGAGGGCTGTTCGAGTTTTTTCGGCGGGCTGGATGGCCGGTCGGCGACGCGGGTGCCGTTGGTGCGCGAGGCTTCGATCAATTGCGCATCGGCAAGCCGCTCGTAGGCCTGGCGCACCGTGCCCCGGGCAACACCCAGTTGCGTGGCCAGGTCGATCCACGATGGCAGGCGCGCACCCGGCGCCAGCAGGCCGGCTTCGATCGCGGCGGCGATGGCGGCGCGGATCTGTTCTGCCAGCGGCGTCCTGGCGGAGCGGTCCAGCGCTATCTGCAGGGGTTTGGCCATGGCGTCATGGTACACACGGAAAGTTGATTCTTGGTTCTTTTCGATGGCCCAGGCGCGGCTCACACTGCGCGCATCCCGAGGAGAACCAACGCCATGAAGATCCGTTCTGCCGTTATCGCAACGCTTGTCGCCCTGGCTCTGGCCGGCGCGGCCCAGGCCCACAACGCCGGTGAAACCGTCACGCCGAATTTCGAACACGCCCTGCCCAATGTGCCGGGCAAGTCGGTGGTTTCCGTGGTGGTCGATTACGCGCCGGGCGCGGCTTCGTCGCCGCATACGCATGCCAAGTCGGCGTTTATCTATGCCTACGTGGTGGCGGGCGCGATCGAGTCGCAGGTGAACGATGGCCCGGTCAAGGTCTATCGCGCGGGCGAAAGCTTTTACGAGGAACCGGGCGCCACGCATCGCGTCAGCCGCAATGCCAGCCGCACCGAACCGGCGAAGCTGCTGGCGGTGTTCGTGGTGGACAGCAATGACAAGACGCTGACCACGCCGGTCAAATGATTCGATGCATTTTGAGGAAACGCAGATGAGCAACCGATTGGATTACAGCAAGGTCGCGCCGGGCGGCGTCAAGGCGCTGGGCGGGGTGTATGGCTATGTGACGCAGAGCAGTCTGCCGCCGGTTCTGGTCGACCTGGTTTATCTGCGCGTTTCGCAGATCAACAACTGCGCGTATTGCCTGGATATGCATACGCGGGATCTGCTGAAGAAGGGCGTGAAGGTGGAGAAGCTGGCCTTGCTGCAGGCCTGGCATGAAGCCGGCGAGCTGTTCGATGAGCGCGAGCGTGCGGCGCTGGCGTGGGCGGAGTCGGTGACGCGGGTGGCGGAAACCGGGGTGCCCGATGAGGATTATGCGGCGGTGCGTGAGGTGTTCGATGAGCGGGAGCTGGTGGATCTCACTATCGCCATCGGGTTGATGAATACGTACAACCGGATGGCGATCAGTTTCCGCAATACGCCGCAGGCGGTGCTTGATCTGTAACAGCTGGTGCTGGCGGCGTAGGTTGGGGTGAGCCGCAGGCGAACCCCAACATCGGCAGGTTCAAACGCATCGCATTGTTGGGGTTCGCCTGCGGCTCACCTCAACCTACATCAGATGGGCGCCAGTTCAGGGCTTTCCGCCAGCGCGGATAAGCTCCATCACCTCATAGCAAGCGCCCATGGTGTGGTAATCCACCTTGCCCGCCGGGCTCTTCTCATCGTCGTACTTGCGGTTGTCGCGAGTAAGAATGCGGAACCACGCACCGTACTTGTGATCGACGAAGTGCTCCCACGAGTAAGCCCACAGCTTCTGATACCACTCGTCGTACTTCGCCTCGCCCGTACGCGCATGCAGTAGCGCCGCCGCGGCCAGCGACTCCGCCTGCACCCAGAAATACTTGTCGTCGTCGCACACGCTGCCATCCGGCGCGAAGCCGTAGGCGATGCCGCCGTATTCCTTATCCCACGCACGATCCAGCGCGGTGTCGAACAGATGCTGCGCCGTCGGCACCAGCCACTTCTCCTCGCGGTTGCGTTCCAGCAGCAGCGGTTCGAGGATCAGCAGCAGCTTCGCCCATTCGGTCTGGTGGCCGGGCTGGAAGCCCCAGGGGCGGAACAGGTGCTTGGGATTATCGAGGTTGTATTTCCAGTCGATATTCCAGTTGACGTCGTAGTGCTCCCACACCAGCCCTTCGGCCTTGGCAGCCTGGCGGCGGGTCATGTTGTCGGCCAGGGTGAGCGCGCGTTCGAGATAGCGCGGCTCGTCGCTGGCCTGGTACGCGGCGAGCATCGCCTCGCACATATGCATGTTGGCGTTCTGGCCGCGGTAGCCGCTGAAGTTCCAGTGCTCGTCGGCCTCGTCGCGGTACAGGCCGAAGTCGGCGTCCCAGTAGCGCTTTTCCAGCAGCTCCCAGGTTTCGTCCATCCACGGGCGCACTTCGGTGAGGCCGGCTTTCAGCGCGGTGGAGTAGGCCAGCAGCACGAAGGCCACGCCGTAGGCGTGATAGGTGCGGTCTTCCGGCTTGCCGTCGCGGATGGTCCAGGCATAGCCGCCGCTGGCTGCGTCGCGATGCACCTCGCGCAGGTAGCGCAGGCCGTGGCGGGCGGCGTCGAGGTATTCGGCGCGCTTGTCGTCGAATTCGCGCGCGGCCATGGCGTAGTTGAAGACGAAGCGCGTGCTGCTCACCAGGTGGCGGTGGCTGCGGTCGTAGATGGTGCCGTCGTCTTTGTAGTAATGGAAAAAGCCGCCGGCCGGGTCGATCGCGTGCGGATGGTAGAAGGCCATGGTGTGCGCGATATGCGCGCGCAGAAAGGCTTCGCTGCCGAAATTCGGGGTGTTATCGGGGGAATTCATGCGTGGGCGTCCATGAAAGCGAGCACCTCGGCTTCGTCCGGCATGGCGGCGAACGAACCCAGGCGGGTAACGGTGAGGGCGCCGCAGGCGGCGGCGAAGCGCAGCATGGCGTGCAGGCGCGGCAGTTCGGCGACGAGGTGGTCGAGCTGGCCTTCGCCTTTCTCCACCGTGGCCAGGCGATGCAGCAGGCCGCCGACGAAGGCGTCGCCCGCGGCGGTGCTGTCCACCGTGGGCACGGCGTAGACCGGCATTTCGCCGGAGGCGTCGGGATGGAACCAGCGCAAGGTGCGCGAGCCGTCGGTCACCACCAGCAGGCGCGCGCGGCCGGCCCACAGGCGTTCCAGCGTGGCTTCCTCGCCGGCGTCGCCGGCCAGCCAGTGGAATTCCTCGGCGCTGAGCTTCACCACGTCGGCCAGGTGCAGCGCGGGCCAGAGTTCGTCGTGCGAGGCGCTCTGATTCGGCCACAGCGCGGGGCGCAGGTTGAGATCGAAGCTCACCCACGCACCGGCCGCATGCGCGCGGCGCATGCCTTCGCGGGTGGCTTCGGCCAGCGCGGGTTCGGTCATGCTGTTGGAGCACACGTGGAACACAGCCGCGTCGCGGAAGCTCTCCTCGCGGAAGTGCGCGGGGCGGAACAGCAGGTCGGCCGAGGGCGGGCGGTAGAAGCTGAAGCTGCGCTCGCCGTGGCTGTCCAGCGCGACGAAGGCCAGCGCGGTGTTGGCCTCGCCGGTGCGCGCGACGCCGGCGGTGTCGACGCCGGCGCGGTGCAGGCTGTCCAGCAGGAAGTCGCCGAACATGTCCTGGCCGAGCATGCCGGCGAAGGCGGCCGGGCCGCCCAGGCGCGCCACGGCGACGGCGACATTGGCGGGCGCGCCGCCGGCGAAAGGAATGAAGCTGCGCGGGAAGCCTTGCGCGTTACGCCCTTCGGCGTGGAAGTCGATCAGTGCTTCGCCGAAGCACAGGATATTGCGTGCCATCGAATGGGGATCTCAGTGGGTGGCGGCGACTGGGGTGTCGCTCTTGATGCGCGAGCCGTAAAGGCCATAGAAAACGATGTAGGCGTAGCACAGCAGCGGCAGGAAGAACGCGTGCTGCACGCCGATGCGGTCGGCGAACAGGCCCTGCACGTAAGGCACCAGCGCGCCGCCGACGATGGCCATGATCAGCAGGCTCGACGCCTTGCCGGTCAGCGGGCCCATGCGTTCGATGCCGAGCGAGAAGATGGTGGGGAACATGATCGAGTTGAACAGGCCGATCGACACCACGCTGTACATCGCGACCTGGCCCTTGGTCGACATGGTCACCACCACCAGCAGCATGTTGATCATGGCGAAGATCGCCAGCAGCTTGCGCGGCGACAGGCGCGCGAGCAGCGCCGAGCCGATGAAGCGGCCGACCATCGCGCCGCCCCAGTAATACGCCACGTAGTTGGCGGCGGCCTGCTCGGTCATGTTGCCGATGTCGGGCATCGACAGGTAGTTGACCAGGAAGCTGCCGATCGCCACCTCGCCGCCCACGTAGAAGAAGATGCCCAGCACGCCGAACAGCACATGCGGGTGGCGCAGCGCGTCGATCAGCGTGTGGTGGCCGGTGTCGGCCTGCTCGGTGCTTTCTTTCAGCGTGGGCAGGCGGAACAGGTAGACGAAGATCGCCAGCAGGAACAGCACCACGGCCAGGCCCAGGTACGGGCCCTGCACGGTCTGCGCTTCCTGCGCGCGGTAGGCCAGCTGTTCGGCGGGCGAGAGCTTGCCGATCTGGTCGGCGCCGAGCACCGCGGCGGAGAGAATCAGCAAGCCGCCGAACTTCGGCGCCAGGAAGGTGCCGAGCGAATTCAGCGCTTGCGCCAGGGTGAGGCGGCTGGAGCTCGTCTTCTCCGGGCCCAGCAGCGCGACGTAGGCATTGGCCGCCACCTGAAGCACGGTGATGCCGGTGGCCAGCACGAACAGTGCGCCGAGAAATGCCGGATACGAATGCAGGCCCGCGGCCGGCCAGAAACCCACGGCGCCGACGCCGGCAACGGCCAGGCCGGTGACGATGCCTTTCTTGTAGCCCAGGTGCGCGACCACGCGGCCCGCCGGTAGCGACATCAGGAAATACGCCCCGAAGAAGGTGAACTGCACCAGCATCGCCTCGGCGTAATTGAGCTGGAACACCGCCTTCAGATGCGGAATCAGGATGTCGTTGAGGCAGGTGAGAAAGCCCCACATGAAGAAGATGCTGGTGAGCACCCCCATCGCCATCGGGTAATCGGTGTAGCGCTCCTTGGCCGCCCCGGGGAGCGCAGTGTTCGACGGGGCGGGTGGTGAGGCGAAAGCCATGGGTGGTTTCCTCGGAGTAGGAATCAGGTCGTGCGCGGTGCGCCGCTGCTTTCGCGCACCACCAGGGTCACCTGCGCAACCGTGGTGGTGGCATCGGCCTGCGGCTTGCGCAGGCGCGCGAGCAGGAGTTGCGCGGCCTGGCGGCCGCGGGCGCGCGGATCGGTGGCCAGCGTGGTGAGCGGCGGCATGCTGAAGGCCGCCTCCGCCACGTCGTCGAAGCCGGTAAGCGCGAAATCGCGGCCCGGCTGGATGCCGCGCTGATTGAGGCCGAGCATCAGGCCCAGCGCGACCGCGTCGTTGTAGCAGACCGCCGCGGTAGGCGCGGGCTTGGCGGCGAACAGGTCGGCGCAGGCGCGCGCGGCGTCCATTCGAGTCGGCAGGGTTTCCACGCGCCAGCGCGGCGCGATCGGCAGGCCGGCCGCGTTCATCGCTTCGACATAGCCGGCATGGCGCTGGCGGCACGAGCTGGAATCGCCGTGGCCGCCGAAGAACGCGATGCGCTTGTGGCCCTGCGCGATGAGATGTTCGGTGGCGAGCTTCGCGCCGTGCTGGTTGTCCAGCATCAGGCGGTCCCAGTGCGCGTATTCGGGCAGGTTGCCGCCGAGTTCGCGGTTGAACAGCAGCACCGGCGTCTGCGCACCCACCGCGGCGAGCACGCGCTCGGCGGCGCTGCCTTCGGCGGGGGAGAGAATGATTCCACCCGGGCCATGTTCGATCAGCGAACTCAGCACCGCCTGCTCGCGCTCCACCGATTCGCCGGTACTGCCGAGCAAGGTGACGAAGCCGGCCTGGCCGAGTGTTTCATCCACGCCCGCGGCGAATTCCGCGAAGAACGGATTGCCGAGTTCGTTGAGCACCAGCGCGATGCTCGACGACGTGCGGCGGCGCAGATTGGCCGCGGCGCGGTTGTAGACGTAGCCCTGCTTGCGCAGTTCTTCTTCTACCCGGGCCCGGGTGTGTTTGTTCACCAGTGGACTGCCGCGCAGCACGAGGGACACAGTGGCGCGCGACACGCCGCAGCCGGCGGCGATGTCGTTCAGGGTGATCTTGCGGCGGATCGAGGTCGAGCTTTCCATGGTTCTCGCGGCCATTAGAACGATCCAAAAGTAGTCGATTCCATAAGGATAGTGATCTCGCAGTGCAGCATGCACCGGCCATCGGTGGGGTGTTAGCTTCCCCGGTTTGGAACGATCCAAACTTGCCGGCCAGGACGGTCGACCAAGCAGCAGGCACCTCGGTCGACCGGAATTGCGCCGTAAACCACGTCCAGGGGAGATGCCGATGGTCAAGTTTTCGTTTAAGCCGGCCTGTGGGCCCGTCGCACTGGCGCTGGCCTTGTCGCTGGCTGCCGGCGCCGCTCAGGCAGCCGACCGCGCCGCGGAGCCGGGCCACGCCGCGGACGTCGATCCGCGCATCGGCACCGGCGGCGACGGCCACACCTTCCCGGGCGCCACGGTGCCGTTCGGCATGATCCAGCTCTCGCCCGACACGGCCATGCCGGATTTCAAGCACGCCTATAAGTGGGCTGCCGGCTACCAGTACGGGGACACCAGCCTGCTCGGCTTCTCCCATACGCATTTCTCCGGCTCCGGCCATTCGGACCTGGGCGACGTGCTGGTGATGCCGGTCGCCGGCGAGCCGAAGCTGGAGCCGGGCGACCCGGCCCAACCCGGCAGCGGCTACCGCTCGCGCTTCAGCCACGACAGCGAAAAGGTGGAAGCGGGCTACTACGCCGTCACCCTCAGCGACTACCAGGTGCGTGCCGAGCTCACTGCCGGCCGCCGCGTGGGCTGGCACCGCTACACCTTCCCGGCCGGGCAGCCGGCGCATCTGCTGCTGGACTTGCGCCCGAGCATCTACGACTACGCCGGCAAGGTGCTGTGGTCGTCGCTACGCGTGCACAAGGACGGCGCCGTCACCGGCTGCCGCCAGACCCGCGGCTGGGCGCCGGGCCGCGAGCTGTGCTTCGCCATGCGCTTCTCGCAGCCGCTGGCCGCGCGGCATCTGTACGACCGCGAGACCGACGTGGCCTACAAGGGCTTCAAGGGCCCGGGCCACCAGCCGGAAGACCAGGACGCGCAGCAGGGCCGCGCCATCGTCGGCGTGTTCGACTTCGGCCAGCTCAAGCAGCCGCTGCAGGTGAAGGTGGCGATTTCCTCGGTGAGCGAGGCCAATGCGCTGGCCAATCTCGACACCGACGGCAAGGGCTGGGACTTCGACGCCCGCCGCGCCGAGGCGCGCAGCGCGTGGAACCAGGTGCTGGGCGTGGTCGACGTGGACGCGCCGAAGGAGCAGCGCACCAGCTTCTACACCTCGCTGTACCACGCCATGCTGTCGCCCACGCTGAGCATGGACGTCAACGGCGACTACCGCGGCCCGGACAACGCCGTGCACCGCGCGCAGGGCTTCGAATTCCATTCCACCTGGTCGCTGTGGGACGTGTACCGCGCGCAGCAGCCGCTGATGGTGCTGTTGCAGCCGCAGCGCAGCGTGGACTTCGTGCAGTCGCTGATCGCCGCGCGCGAGGCCAGCCCGTTCGGCATCCTGCCGGTCTGGGCGTACCAGGGCCTGGAGACGTGGTGCATGATCGGCTATCACGCGGTGCCGGTGATCGCCGACGCCTATGTGAAGGGCATCCGCGGCTTCGACGCCAAGGCCGGCCTGGATGCGATGGTGGCCAGCGCTACCTATGCGCCGTACGGGGGCCTCGGCGAATACATGCAGCGCGGCTACGTGCCGATCGACAAGGAACCGGAAGGCGCCTCCAAGACGCTGGAATACGCCTACGACGACTGGACCATCGCGCAGATGGCCAAGGCCATGGGCCGCCAGGACGTGGCAGCGCAGTTCGCCAAGCGCGCCGGCAACTGGCGCAACGCCTACGACGCCAAGACCGGCTTCATGCGCGCGCGCAAGACCGACGGCAAGTTCCGCGAACCGTTCAATCCCGACGTGGCCGGCTATGGCAGCGACTACACCGAGGGCAATGCCTGGCAGTACTCCTGGTACGTGCCGCAGGACGTGGCCGGGCTGATCGCGGCGATGGGCGGCGACCAGGCCCTCGTGCAGAAGCTGGACAGCGTGTTCGACGCCAAGGTCGATCCCAAGCAGTTCGCCCACGTGGAAGACATCACCGGCCTGATCGGCTGGTACGCCCACGGCAATGAGCCCAGCCATCACCTGGCTTACCTGTACGACTACGCCGGCGCGCCGTGGCAGACCCAGCAGCGCCTGAAGCAGATCATGGACAGCCAGTACGCGCCGCGCCCCGACGGCCTGGCCGGCAACGACGACCTGGGCCAGATGTCGGCCTGGTACGTGTTCACCGCGCTGGGCTTTTACCCGGTCGCGCCCGGCAGCGACGAATACGCCATCGGCCGCCCGTTCGTGCAGAAGGCCACCTTGCATCTTCACGGCGGCAAGACCTTCACGGTGTCTGCCGAGCCGCTGGACGACGCCCATCCCTACGTGGGCGAGGTGACCCTCAACGGCAAGCCGCTGGACCGCGTGTTCCTGCGCCACGGCGAGATCCTGGCCGGCGGCGAGCTGCACTTCCGCATGCAGGCGCAGCCGAACCGCAGCTGGGGCCAGGCGGCCGCCGCGCGGCCGGCGGCGATGAGCGCCTACGTGAAGTAGTTCGCTCGAATGTGAAACCCTTCTCCCTTCGGCGACCCGAAGGTAGTCCCCGTGGGAGAGAAGGTGGCGGCAGCCGGATGAGGGTTCGGCCGGAGCGGAGCGCATCACCCTCGCGCTCCGCCCGTACCCTCACCCCAACCCCTCTCTCCCACGGGGACTACCTACGGGTCGCCGGAGGGAGAGGGGCATAAGCCGCAGGCAAATCGCCGCGCCGTGACATCTCCGCTGGCAGGCATCAGATGATTCTGTAACCATCGGCGCATGCCGCACTCCCCGTGGAAACTTACGCCGGTCACGCGACCCCGGATGCGGGATCGCGTGGCGCTGCGCTGGCGCCTGGGCGGGCTGCTGTTTGCGGTGCTGGTGATCGTGGCGCTGCCTTACATGGTGACCCGCAGCGGCTCGCGCGACGCGCTGGACGCCAATGCCCGCGTGACCCATTCCTCGGAAGTGAAATCGCTGACCTACCGCATCGCCTACGTCACCCGCGACGGCGAGGCGGCGCTGTACCGGCTGCTGGACGGCGACGACAACCCGCAGGTGCGCGTGCGCGCCGGCCGGGCCAGCAAGGAGATTCCCGGCCTGCTCGCGCAGCTGCGCGACATGACCCGCGACAACGCCGACCAGCAGGCGCGCATCGGTGCGCTCGGCAGCATGGTCAGCGGCCGCCTGGCCCTGCTCGACCAGGCCATGCTGCGCTACCGCCAGGGCGACGTGCGCGCCGCCAACGAGGCGCTGCGCGATTCCGGCACCTTGTTCAAGATGGACGACCTGATCGACGGCATCGTGCAGAGCGAGGACGACACCTTGCTCGCGCGGCGCAGCCAGGCACGCGCGGCTTCGTCCAATAGCAGCCTGGCGCTGACCATCACCGCCAGCGCGCAGGTCTTGCTGCTGGCCATCGTGGTGATCGTGTCCGAGCGGCAGATCAGCCGGCGCCTTCAGGCGGAAGAACGCGAAGGCCAGGCGGTGCAGCGCTCGCAGTTGATCGTGCAGGCGGTGCGCGAACCGATCGCGCTGCTGGACAGCAAGCTGTGCACCTTGCTGGTCAATGCGGCGTTCGGCGAGTTGTATGGCATTCCACCGTCGAACCGGCATTCGTTGCCGCTGGTGGAGATCGGCGACGGCGCCTGGCGCGACAGCGCGCTGCAGCAGCGGCTCAACGACGTGCTGTTGCTGGATCGCGAGCTGTGGGACTACGAACTGCTCCAGCGCACCGTCGACGGCGTCGACCGCCACGTGGTGATCAACGCCCGCCGCCTGCAGCAGGACGACGGCGGCGAGCCGGTGCTGCTGCTCACGGTGAGCGACGTCACCGCGCGCGCCCTGGTCGAGCAGCAGGTAAAGGAACTGAACCGCCAGCTGGAAGGCAAGGTGGCCCAGGTCTCCGACGTGAACCGCGAGCTGGAAGCCTTCAGCTATTCGGTCTCGCACGACCTGCGCGCGCCGCTGCGCCATATCGCCGGCTTCGCCAGCAAGCTGGAACAGCATCTGGGCGAGGGCGCGGACGACAAGTCGCAGCACTATATCGACGTGATCAGCGACGCCGCCCGCCGCATGGCCCAGCTGATCGACGACCTGCTGGTGTTCTCGCGCCTGGGCCGCGGCGCGCTGCGCCTGCAGCCGGTGGACATGCAGTCGCTGGCGGAAGAGGCCCGCGTGCTGGCCGAATCCGAAGTGCACGGCCGGCGCATCCTGTGGGCGATCGCGCCGCTGCCGATCGTGATCGGCGACGAGAACATGCTGCGCACGGTGTGGCAGAACCTGCTCGGCAATGCGGTGAAGTACACCGGCAAGGTCGACGTGGCGAATATCGGCGTGGAGATGCGCCGCGGCGACAACGGCGACTACGAGTTCGTGGTCAGCGACGACGGCGCCGGCTTCGACATGCAGTATTCCGGCAAGCTGTTCGGCGTGTTCCAGCGTTTGCACCGCGCGTCGGAATTCCCCGGCAACGGCATCGGCCTGGCCAATGTGCGGCGCATCGTGCAGCGCCATGGCGGCAAGGTGTGGGCCGAGGGCAGCCCCGGCGAGGGTGCGCGGTTCCACTTCACCTTGCCGGCCTCCGACCTGGCCGATGCGTTCGCGCAGGAACGGCAATGAGCCTGGGCACGGTCACGCGCAACGCGCCGGCGCACGGCATCGTGCGCAGCATCCTGCTCGCCGAAGACAGCCCTGCGGATGCCGAGCTGGCGCTGGAAGCGTTGCGCAGCGCGCATCTGGCCAATCCCATCGTGCACGTCGAGGACGGCGTGGACTGCCTGGACTATCTGCACGGCCGCGGCGCCTGGGCCGGACGCCCGCCGCTGGATCCGGCGGTGGTGCTGCTGGACATCAAGATGCCGCGCGTGGATGGCCTGGAAGTGCTGACCGAGATGCGCGCGGACGAACGCTTGCGGCGCATCCCGGTGGTGGTGCTGTCGTCCTCGCGCGAGGAAAGCGACCTGGCTCGCAGCTGGGACCTGGGCGTGAATGCCTATGTGATCAAGCCGGTCGACGTCGACCAGTTTTTCGAAGCGGTGCGCACGCTCGGGCAGTTCTGGGCGGTGCTGAACCAGGCGCCGGATTGAAGGCGCCGCGCCGCGAAGGTATTGCTTACATGCCAGATAAACCGAACATTCCTCTGCCGCCGCCGTTTCCCCGCATCCGCGTGCTGCAGATCGAGGACAGCCTGCCCGACGCCGAACTGGTGATCTCCGAACTCGAAGCCGATGCGATCGACTTCGAAGTGCGCCTGGTCGACGACGAGATCGGCTACACGCGCGAGCTGGAGGACTTCAAGCCGCATATCGTGCTGTCGGACCTGAGCATGCCCGGCTTCTCCGGCGAACGCGCGCTGGAACTGCTGCGCGAGCACGACCGCGACCTGCCTTTCATCTATGTCTCGGCCACCCTGGGCGAGGAAGCGGCGATCGCGGCGCTGCGCAACGGCGCCACCGATTACATCCTGAAGCAGAACCCCGCGCGCCTGGCCAGCGCAGTGCGCCGCGCTCTGCGCGAACACGAAGCGCAGAAGGCGCAGCGGCGCGCCGAGGCGGAGCTGATCCGCGCGCAGCGCTTCGAAAGCCTGGCCATGCTGGCCGGTGGCTTGAGCCACGACCTGCGCAATCTGCTGCAGCCGCTGCTGCTGGCCGGCGAGAGCCTGCAGGATTATCAGGACGATCCGCGCCTCGCACGCCTGGGCAAGCTGGTGCGCGATTGCGGACGGCGCGGCCTGGACATGGTGCAGTCGATGCTGTCGTTCGCCCGCGGCGCGCGCCGCGCCGAACAGGTGCGGGTGGGCGCGCTGCTCGATGCGCTCAACCTGCTGCTGCAGGGCAGCGTGCCGCGCAATGTCGCGCTGGAGCTGGCGGTGGACGATCCGGAGCTGAGTTTCTCGGGCAACCACACCGAGCTGCAGCAATGCCTGCTCAATCTGAGCCTCAACGCGATCCAGGCCATGCCCGGCGGTGGCGAGCTGCGCATCGAGGCGGGGCAGCAGCTGCTGGCGAGCGATTTTTTCCAGGAAGGCGAGAGCGCGGAAGAAGGCCGCTATCTGCGCCTGAGCGTGATCGACACCGGCTGCGGCATGGACGAGGCCACGCTCGCGCATTTGTACGAGCCGTTCTACACCACCAAGGAAGGCGGCACCGGCTTAGGTCTGCTCTCGTGCAAGCGCATCGTGGCCAGCCACGGCGGCGCGATGCGCGTGGAGAGTGCGCTGGGGCAGGGCACGGGGTTCCATCTCTATCTGCCGCTGGGCGCACAGCCCGAAGAAATGCCCGAGGGCGAGGACGACGAGCATCTGCTGGGCAATGCCGAGCGGGTGCTGGTGGTGGTGGAGGAGGCGGCCCAGCTGTCCCTGCTGGTGGATACGCTGGATGCGTGGGGGTATCAGGCGCATGCCAGCCAGAGCGGTACGGCGGCATTGCAGTGGATCGAGGCGCATGGGGTGCCGGATCTGGTGGTGATGGATGCCGATATGAATTTGTTTACGGGGGTGCGCACGTTGGCGGCGCTGATCGAGCATGGGTATCGGCGGGCGGTGGTGTTGTTGACGCGGCCGGATGCGCCGCCGGATCTGGATGAGATGCCGGAGGTGGAGCGGCTTTATCTGGTGGATAAGCCGGTGGCTACTTTCAAGTTGTTGGGGACTTTGCGCGAGGCGCTTGATGGGGAGGGGTGAGGTTTTGCTCGTCATCCCGGCGTAGGCCGGGATCCAGTGGCGATCACGCGCGATTGTCGCGTTAGCGCGGACTGGCCGCTTATGCAGCGGGCATTTCGGACGCCTGCCGGCGCCCGAGTCACTTTTTCTTTGCTGGCCCAAAGAAAAAGTAACCCAAAAGAAATGGCCTTAGAGCCAAGGCTCGCGACGCGACTAGAAGGAGCGGTGGGCGGCCGCGGCAACGGATTAACCAGAGTCGACACGAAACGACAGTGCGTTTACGTAGCGGGTGCTTCAACGTGCCGTTGCGAAGAGGACGTTCAAGGACTGGCGCCAGCTTTTGCTCTTCGTTCCTGCCTGCCTCACGACATCACCCCTCTCCCCTCCGGGGAGAGGGCAGGGTGAGGGGCCGGGCGGAGCAGGGAGGTGGGGTCAGTCGATCCCGAGCTTCTTGAGCTTGTAGCGTAGCGCGCGGAACGTAATGCCGAGCTTCTTGGCGGCTGCGGTCTTGTTGTACCGCGACTCTTCCAGCGCCTTGATGATCGCGGTGCGCTCGATGTTGCTGATGTAGTCGTCGAGGCCGCCGTCGGCGGTGGGAGGCGGTGCCGATTGTGCCGGGCCGGCTGCGGGTACGCCGGGTGGTGGCGGAACCGCTGCATCCGCGGCGCGTGGTGTGCGCTGGGGCAGCATCAAGTCGGCTACGTCGACTTCGTCGCCTTCGCACATGGCCATGGCGCGTTCGAGGATGTTTTCGAGTTCGCGTACGTTGCCGGGGAAGTCGTAGCCGTCCAGGGCCTGTTGGGAGGCGGGGAGGAGGCGGCCGGGGGTGCCGCCGCTCTTGGTGGCGAGCTGGCGGAGGATGTAGCTGGCGAGGAGGGGGACGTCGCCGCGGCGTTCGCGCAGGGGCGGGACGCGCAGTTCGATCACGTTGATGCGGTAGAACAGGTCCTGGCGGAACTGGCCTTGCTCGACCAGGGCCGCGAGATTCTTGTGCGTGGCCGACAGGATGCGCACGTCGACGGGGATCTCCTCGCGCGCGCCGATCGGGCGCACGGCCTTTTCCTGGATCGCGCGCAGCAGCTTCACCTGCATGTGCAGCGGCAGTTCGGCCACTTCGTCGAGGAACAGGGTGCCGCCGTTGGCGGCCTGGAACAGGCCTTCCTTGTCGCTCACCGCGCCGGTGAAGCTGCCCTTGCGGTGGCCGAAGAATTCGCTCTCCATCAGCTCGGACGGAATCGCGCCGCAGTTCACCGGCACGAAGGGGCCGGCCGCGCGCGGGCCTTGCTCGTGGATCAGGCGGGCGACCAGTTCCTTGCCGACGCCGGATTCGCCGGCGATGTACACCGGCGCCTGGTTGCGCGCCAGCTTGCCGATGGTGGCGCGCACCTGCGCCATCGCGGGGGAGTCGCCGATCAGGCGGTCGCCGGCATTGGGCGCCTTGGCGGCACCGCCGCCGGCGCGCTTTTCCTCGGCCAGGCGCAGCGCGGTGCGCACCAGCTGGCGCAGCATCTGGATGTCGACCGGCTTGGACACGAAGTCGAAGGCGCCGGCCTTCAGCGCGCTCACCGCGGCGTCGACGTTGCCGTAGGCGGTGATCATCGCCACCGGCATGTCGGGGTGCTTGGCCGCGATCAGCTCGATCACCTCGTGGCCGGTGCCGTCGGGCAGGCGCATGTCGGTGAAGCAGAGGTCGTAAGTGCGCTCTTCCAGAGCGCGACGCGCGTCCGCCACCGTACCCACCGCATCGACCTGCAGGTCCATGCGACCCAGGGTGATGGTCAGCAGTTCGCGAATATCGCGCTCGTCGTCGATGACGAGGACGGTCTGTTGGCTCATGTCATCCAGCTGGCTTTCAGGTGCAGGCTAGGATACCCGCCCCCTCCCCGAGGGGCAAAGCCTGCCCGTCCGGCGCGTTCTCAGTGCCCCAGGTGCCGGTCGAAGAAACGCCAGATCACGCGGTAGGCATCCTTGGATTCGGGCATGTCGGGGTCGGAGAAGAACGAATGCCACATGCCGTCCCACACGTGCAGTTCCACTTCCACGCCGGCCCGGTCCAGCAGCGTCTGGCTGTGGATCACCGCGCTCATGGCCATGTCGCGCGTGCCGGAAATCAGCAGGGTGGGCGGGAATTTCGCCAGCAGTGCGGGCGAGTTGGCCGGGAATACCAGCGGATCGCCACTGCTGGCGCCCTTGAAGTAGGGCAGGTCGCCGAGCTGCAGCGCTCGCGGGGGGATCGGCTTGCCGTTGAGCGGCGAGGCGATATAGCTCTCGTCGCCGTCCAGCGGCGTCACGCCGGCGCAGAACATGCCGATCGCGCCGGGCACCGGCAGCTGGTCGTGGATCAGCCTGGCGGTGACCTCGCCGGTGAGGATGCCGCCGGCGGAGCAGCCGTAAATGCCCACGTTGGCCGGCTTGTAGTGCTTGAGCAGCTCGCGGTACACCGCCACCACGTCGTCGGTGGCGGCGGGAAAGACATGCTCGGGGCCTTCGCGGTAATCCACCGTCACTACCTTCACGCGCCCCACGCCGGCGATCGGGATCGCCTCGACCAGGCCGCCGCTGTGCGCGCCCCACAGGAAGGCGCCGCCGTGCAGGTTGATCAGCACCCGCGCCTGGTTCGCCGGCGCCACGCCTTGGGCGGGCAGTACCACGTCCACCGCCACGTTGGCGATGCGCTCGGCGGTGATCTTCACCGCGTAGAGCTGCTGCATGCGCGTGGCGCGGGCGCTGTTCATGCGGTCGTAGAACGCGCGGTTCTGCTCGATCGGCGCGGTCAGCGGCGGCGCCTTGTCGCCTTCGGCCAGCATCTTCGGGAAGAACGCGCGCGACTCGGGGGAGGCGAACACGGAATACGGCACGGTGGCGTTGCCGATGAAGATGCTGGCGTCGGCTTTGTAGCCGGTAGCCGGCGGCGCGGCCTGCGCGCTTGCGAGGTTGGCGCCGGACATCAGCGCGGCGGCGACGCAGGCAAGACGGAACGTGCGCATGGCGAAGGCTCCCCGATTCATGGCGTGGTTCCGGTGGCGCGCTGCTTCTGCGCCGGCGCGTTCTTCTGCAGGATCTCCTGCAGCTTCAGATACACCCCGTTGGTCCAGCCGAAGCCGATCACGTTCTCGCTGTAGCCGGCGCTGACGCGCACGTCGGCATTGCCCTTGGCCATGTTGTATTTCTCGCGGATGGTGCCGTCGTCGGCGAGGCCGCGGTCCACCGTGGCGGTGAACTTGCCGGCGAGGCGGCGCGCGTCGTCGTGGAAGCCGTAGTCGTCCAGGCCCTTGATCGCCAGCCAATTGGTCGGCGCCCAGCCGAACGGATCGTTCCACTGCACGCCGGCGGGCTGGTTGTCCATCGACAGTCCGCCGCGGCGCTCGAATACCGGCAGCTTGCCGCGCACGGCTTCGGCCTGCTGCGGCGAGGCGGCGCCGGCCCATAGCGGGTAGTAGGTGTTGAGATAGGGCGTGGGCGAGGGTTTGCCAGCGACGAAGTCGTAGTCGCGGTACATGCCGTCTTCCGCGCGCCACAGGTATTTGTCCATCGCCTGCTTGCGTGCCGCGGCGGCGGCCGTCCAGCGTTCGGCGTCCTTGGTGTTGCCCAGGCGCTTGGCGAAGGCGGCCAGGTCCAGCTCGTAGCGGTAGAGCAGGCTGTTGAGATCGACCGAGGCGTAGTGATGGGTGGAACCGCCGAACGGGCCGAAGTGGAAATTGGTGTCGTAGCCGGATTCGCGCATGGCGCGATCGCCGTGGTAGTAGTCGGCCGTGAGGCGGTAGCCGTCGTACCAGTTGCCCAGGCACACCTTCGAGGCGCGCACGTCGCAGCTTTCCTTGGTCAGGCGCGTGGCTTCCGCATCGTCCGGCTTCTGCGCGCCCTTGAGCAGATAGCCCGGATCGTCCTTGGGATGCGCGCGCAGCCACTTGATCACCTTCACGTAGAAGTCGTCGCTGTTCTGCGCTTCCAGCACCGGGCCGTCGCCCAGGTCGTAATAGCGCGCCAGGCCGGTATCGCCGGCGCGGTGTTCCTCACGCGTCCACACGTCGTGGTTGCGCACCGCCAGTGGATAGGCGTTCTTCAGCCAGGTGTTGCGCTCGGTGTCGGAGGCGAAGGCGTCCGGGTCGTCCAGCACGGTCGCCATCATCGCGGTGAGGAAGGGCGGCTGCGAGCGGCTGAGGTAATAGGTGCGGTTGGCGTTGAGCACCGCGCCGTAGTGCTCCACCTCGAACAGCGCGTTGTCCACCATGTCGCGCGCCAGCTTGCCGCGCTGGTCGGCGGCCAGGCCCAGCACGATGAAGTAGCTGTCCCAGCCGTACATCTCGTTGAAGAAGCCGCCGGGCACGACGTAGGGATGCGGGAGGTAGAGCAGGCCTTGCGCGGGGAGCTTGGTGGCGTCGATGTCGCCGAGGCGCTGGATGGCGCGCGGCAGCGGGTGGATGTCGACGCCGCAGCGTTTGCCGATATCGGCAAGGGCGGGCGGCACCTTCATTTCCGCCGGGACGTAGAGCACGGGGTGGCCGACGATCTTGGGGTCGGTCAAGGCGTTGCACTGGTCCTGGGAGCGGGTGAGGGTGGTCCAGGCTTTGTCGATGTAGGTGCGGGTTTTGGCGGGGTCGGGCGTGGCCGCATGGGCAGTGGCAGTGGCGAAAGCTGTTACGAACAGCGCGGTACGTAGCAAGTGGGGAGAGCGGGTCATGAGTGGGGTCCTCGCTTCGGGAATTGCTTGTCCTCAGTCTTCAAACTCGAATCCTTCTCCCTCCGGGAGAAGGTGGCGGCAGCCGGATGAGGGTTCGGGCGGAGCGCAGCTCACCACTCCGGCCGTACCCTCACCCCAACCCCTCTCCCGACGGGAGAGGGGCTTAAATGCCTCAATCGCTCCGCGCCGTGCGCGTCAGCTTCGCCTTCCCATCCGCACCATGCTCGATGCCGATGTCGAACACCTTCCCGCGGTAATGCACCCCCTGAAGCTTCACCGACTTCCACGCCGGCGGCAGCACCGGCGCGTACGCCTCGCTCAGGCCGTTGTCGTCGATGCGCAATCCGCTCAAGCCATACACGAAGCTCTGCACGAAGCCCGCCGAGGTGGACAGGATGTAACCCGCGTTATTCGCCACCGTCTCTGTGCGCACATTGAACGGCGGTTTCAGGAATCCGGTGAGGTTGCGATGGATCCACTCGCCCGCGGTCTTGCCATCGCCCAGTTCAGCCGCGCCCACCGCAAGCATCACCATCATCATCTCGTTCGGATCGTCGCCGTGCACCTTCAGCTCGTGCAGCTGGAAGTCGAAGTTGTTGCGGCGGATCTGCGGCGTCATCGGCAGGTCGAGGTTGGGATACATCAGCCAGATCAGCGATGAACCCATCCAGGTGATCTTGTCGTGCGGCACCGAGGCGTCGAAATCGAGATGACGCTGGTTCTGCTGGTCGAACGGGATATACATCTTGGCGACGATCTCGGCCCACTTCGGGTCCGCCGTCTCGCCCACCTTCCTGGCCGCTTCCTGCGCGATGCGCAGCGCCTTGGCCGCGGCGGCATTGGTGAAGGAGTCGTTCGGCACGTCGTTATAAGCCTCGTCGGGCGAGGTGACGTGATGGATCTCGTAGCGGTCGTGCGCCTTGTCGTAGGTGACGCGGCTGACCCAGAACTCGGCCACCTCGCGGATCACCGGCCAGCCGTACTGCTTCAGCCAGGCCTCGTCGCCGGTGGCCTGGTAGTACTGCCACTGGGCGATCGCCACGTCGGCGTTGACGTGGATCTCGCGGTACACGTCGTAGGCGAAATGCGGCGTGTAGTCCTTGCCGGTTTCCGGATCGGCTTCCCACGGATACATGGTGCCGCTCGCGCCATACTGCTTGGCGCGTTCGCGCGCCGGCTGCATGGTGCGGTGGCGGAACATCACGATCGGCTTGGCGCGCTCCGGATGCAGCAGCAGCAGCGCCGGGAACACCCAGGAATCGCTGTCCCAGAACGCATGGCCGGCATAGCCCGGGGTCAGCGCGCAGGCGCCCATCGGCCAGGCGGTGCCGACGGTGGAATTGGCCAGCAGGTAATACAGGTCGGAATGCACGGCCTTCTGCACGGCCGGATCGCCGTCGACCACGATGTCCGACTTCCACAGCTCATGCCATGCGGCCTTGTGCGCGGCCAGCAGCTGGTCGAAGCCGGTGGCGCGCGCCTGCTTGGCCAGCGCCAGCGTGGCCTTCGCATCGCCGCCCCAGCCCTGGCGTGACAAGGCGGCGTACTTGGTGAACGCGTAGGTGCGGCCTTTTTGCACGCGCGCGGTGACGTTGAGCGAGATGCGGAACGGCGTCTTCTCCAGCTTCACGTCTTCGACTTTCAAACCGGCGGGCAGGCTGACGGCAATCGCCTCGGCCATAGCCAGGCCCTGCTCGGCGCGGCCGTCCAGCCACAGCGTGAGGTCCTTGCTGTCGCCGTCGCTGGCGGCGATGCGCGTCACGCCGTGGTACCACACGGCGGCGCGGTCCGGCGTGGGCACCGGCTTGTTGTTGAGGTTCTGGCCGCTGGCGATCACCGACTCGATCATCTGGTCGCCGGTGAGCTTGCCGATGGGAAAGCGCGGCTGGTGCTCGGACCACAGGCGGATGGGAAAGGTCAGCTGCACGCTGCCGTCGAACTGCGGCGTGATCGTCAGCCGCGTCGCGGCGACGTGGCTGGCATCCTGGCTGACGAACGTGGTGACCTTCACGTCGGTGGACTTGTTCGCATAGACGAAACGGTAGCTGGTGGCGAGCGTGGCGTCGCGCATGTCCAGCGTCTGTGCGTAGTCGGTGAAGATTTCCTTGCCCAGGCGGGTGGAATTGAGCCAGCCGCCGCCGGGGTTGTAGTCGATCTCGCTCCAGCCCGGTATCGCCGCGGGCCGCGCGATATCGTCTTTGGCGTAGTCCATGAAGGCGACCATGTAGCCCATCGCGGGCTCGGTGCCGCGGGCGGTGGTCATGCTGGAGAAATAGCCGTTGGCGAGGTAGCCGGGGAAGTAGCTGTCGAAGTCGGCCGAAGTGCCGGTGAGCACGAAGCTCGGGTCGCTTTTCGCGTCCTGCGCCAGGGCGGGGCCGGCGGCGGCAAGTATGAGCAGGGCGGCAAGACCCAGGCGGCGACAGCGTATTGGCATGGCTACTCCCATCATCGAATCCTTGCAGGGCTTATTCCGGAGCGAGGTCGGACGGCGCGGGCAGCGCGCCCGCGCGATCGGCTTCGCGCTTGAAGAAGAACAGCGCCACCAGCACCAGACTCATCGGCACCAGCGAGAAGTAAAAGGCGTGGATGCCGCCGAAGCTGGCGAACACCACCGCGGTGATGCGCGACCCCAGGGTGCCGCCCAGCGCGGAGAAGATCACGATCAGACCGGTCATCGCCGCATGCAGCGGTTTGGGCAGCGAGCTCAGCGCCACCGAATTGATCACCGGATAGATCGGCGCCATCAGCAGCCCGATCAGCGGCAGCAGGTAGGCCGCCGGCGGCGCGTTGAGCCAGCCGATATCCGCCCGCGGCACGATGTGCTGCGCCAGCGGCAGCACCAGCAGCACCAGCACGCCCATGCCGATCACGCACAGATTCAGCAGCGTGTGCCACGGCATGCGCCGCAGCACCTGGCCGGCGGCGATGCGGCCCAGCGCGGTGCAGCCGGCCAGGATGCTGGCGAGCTGGATGCTCATGGCATTGGGCAGGTGCAGGATCTCGTTGTTGAAGGTGGGCAGCCAGGTGCCGAAGCTCTGCTCGATCAGTACATAGAGGAAGGCCGAGATCAGGAACACGTTCACCAGCGGCCGCAGCATCAGCTTGAACATGGCCGCCGCCGAGCCGCCCAGCGACGGCACGCCGCTGCCATGCGCGGCCGACTCGTCCAGCCGGGTGCCGGCCAGCAGCACGAACACCAGCACGCACAGCACCGCCAGCAGCCAGTACACGCGGAACCACACCGGGTTGGCCGGATCCGCATGGTCGATGAAGGCGCTGAAGATCCAGCCGCTGAGCAGCACGCCCAGCATGAACAGGCCTTCGATGGTATTGGTCAGGCGGCCGTGCTCGGCGCGGTCGCGGGTGAGCAGGCCGATCGAGGAATACACCGAGACCTTGGTCAGCGCGAAGGCGACGCCCACGCAGGTGAACAGCAGCTCGGTGGTGTGGAAAGAGGGGTACAGCGGCATCAGCGCGCAGGCGCAGCCGACGATGGCCAGCGCGATCATCATCGCCCGGCGATAGCCGAGCATGGGCAGGAAGGAGGCGACCAGGAAGGAGGTGACCGCGATCGGCAGGTCCTTGAACAGCTCCAGCAGGCTGGCCTGGGGCTTGTCGATGCTGAAAGTGTGGATCGTCTGCAGGATCACCGTGCCGACGCTGTTGAGCAGGATCGCGAAGATCATATAGATCAGCGCGAGCGCAGCGATCATGCGGAATCGGTTCATGGCCACTCGCTTGCGGGTCGGGTCAGACGGCAAAAAAGGGCGGTCCGGGCTGTCACGCGCCCGGACCGCCTTCAGGGAAAAACTAAAGCATCAGAAGTTGTACTTGACCTGGAAATTCACCTCGCGCCCTTCCAGCGGACGCGCCAGGATCACGCCGCCCGCGCCGGCCGCCGAGCCGAAGATACGCGAGTTGCTTTCGGTCAGGCCCAATTCGTTGGTGATGTTGGTGCCCTGCAGGCGCAGTTCCCAGTGGTCCTGCACGTTGGCCACCACGCCGAAATCCAGCGTGTCGTACGAGCCCAGCTGCTGCAGGCCGGACAGGTCCTGGGTATGGTCGCCGACGTGGGTGTAGGTGACGAAGGCGGTGATGTCGCCCCACGGGAACAGGAAGCGGTAGCTCGGCGTGAACATGTAGCGCACCTTCGGCTGGCGCTGCAGCTGCTTGCCGTTGATGAAGGCGCAACCGTTGCCCGCCACCTGGTTGATGTAGGGAATGCAGGCCGAATAGTGCGAGTAGTGGCCGTCCAGATAATTGGCCACCACCGCCAGCTTCAGGTTGTCGATCGGCATCACCGCGCCGCTGAGGTTGATGCCCTTCGAATCGGAGCCGTACAGCAGTGGCGTGCCGACCGGCGCGCCGGCCGCATTGGTCGGCTGGTAGGGCAGGCCGTTGAACTGGCGGTGATACACGCTGATGTCGGCGTACAGCAGCTTGGACTGGTATTTGAAGCCGGCTTCGAAGTTCTGCACCTTCTGCAGCGGCGGCGTGTTGCCGGTGGTGTTGCCGCGCAGGGCGTTGTCGAAGTCGCCGAAGTGCACGCCCTTGTTGACGCGGCCGTACACGCTCATGTTGTCGGCCAGCTCGTAGTTCGCGCCGACCGTCCAGGAGGTATGCGTCTTGTCGTACTTGGTGGTGGCGAAGGTGCCGTCGCACACCGGCACGGCGTTGTCGTAGAGCGTGGCGTTGTTGCCGTCCAGGTTCACGTTGTGCAGGTTGCACACGTGCACGGTGGAGTCCTGGTTCTCCAGGCGCGCGGACACGTCGAAGATCCAGCGGTCGATCTTCCACACGTCGGACAGATAGAACGCCTTGTTGGTGGAGGTGCCGTTCTCGGCGATGTTGTACGCGCCGTAGTCGAGGAAACCCTGGTAGTCGGTGACTTGGTCGCCGTTGGCGGCGACGACCTTGATCGGGCGTGCGTTCGGCGTGTTGGTCATCAGCATCTGGTTGCCCAGCGCCCACTTGTCGTTCATGGTGTAGTGCGCCAGGTACAGGCCGGCGGTGAGCGTGTTGCCTTCGAACAGTTCCTTGCTCAGGCGGAAATCGTTGTTCATATTCTTCAGGCGCTTGTGGATGTACCACCAGCCCTGGTGGATCACGTTCTGGTTCGGATCGACCACGCCGCCGCCGTTGATATAGGTGGCGGTGGCGCCCGGCGCGATCTGCAGGCCGCCGAGATCCTTGGAGGTGGTGTACAGCGTGCCGTTGAGCGTGTCCGGATTGGAGCCGGAGAACAGGGCGTTGGTATCCATGTCGCCCTGGTCGATCAGGAACTTGTCGGAGATGCTCCAGCCGCCGTCCAGGTCGTAGTCGAAGTTGCCGCCGAAGAAGCGCATCTTCGCGCCGCGGCCGTTGGCCAGGTTGGCGCTGGTGCCGCCCGGATAACCCGGCAGGTTGACGTGCTGGATGTACTTGCTGTTGTAGGTGTCGGTGAGCGGATCGAAGCCCGGATAGGCCGAGAAACTGTCGCTGCCGTGCTGCAGCAGCGGGATCGGCGTGATGAACTGGTTGCGGTCGTTGAGCACGCGCGTCCACAGCATCAGCGAGCCTTTCTCCATGGTGTGCGAGAGAGTGGCAGTGAACTGGCCGCCCTTGTCCGCGGCGAACTGCGGATCGCGCACGCCGTCGGACTTGCGCCAGAAGCCGCCCACGCTGCCGAACCAGTCGTCGGCCACCTTGAAGCCGAGGAAGCCGTCGGCGCGCCACAGGCCTTCGTTGCCGTAGGTAAGGCCGATGCTGCCCGAAGGCTTGGCCGTGCCCTGCTTCAGCATGAAGTTGGCGGTGGCGCCGATCTGGCCGTCGCCGAACACCACGGACGGGCCGCCCTGCAGGATTTCCACGCGCTCGACGGTGTCGTCGAGGCGGAACATCGAGGTGGTCTCCATGAACGACAGCGTGGGCATGCCGTACAGCGGCGAGCCCATGATCTGCGTGGTGAAGTAGGGCGCGTCGCCGCCGCCCGGGAAGCCGGCGATTTCGATGTTCGCGCCGGTCTGGCCGCCGGTGGATTCCGGCCACAGGCCGGGTGAGATCTTCAAAAGATCCGCGGTGCTCTTCGGATTGGCCTGCTTGATCGCCTCGGCGTCGGCCGCGGTGATCGAGTACGCGGCGTCGATCTTGCGGATGCCGCCGATGGTCGGCGTACCGGTGACCACCACCTGTTCCAGCGTCTTGGTGTCTTTCTTGCCCTGCGGCGGCGCCGGAGCCGGCGGCGCGGGCGGCGCCGGGGGCTGCTGCTGTGCGTTGGACGACGCGCTGTCTTGCCCGTGCGCGGTGCCGAGCATTAGCGCCGCGGCGATGGCCGCGGCGAGCAACTGTCGAGTGATGCCTTGGCGATGCATGGTCGAACCTCCCCACCCATGTTGTCGGGCTTTATGTGGCGAAATCGCTGGCCGCTTCCCCTGATGCGGCGTGCGACGCTTCTTCACTGCTGATGAAATCCTCGATGCGGAACGCGCTGAGTCCTGGCAGCACGGTGTCCGCCTGGGTCAGCGCCGCGGGCTGGCCGATGCCGACGGCGGCCATGCCGGCGGCGTGGATGCTGGCGACGCCCGCCGCGGCGTCTTCCACGCCCAGGCAGGCAGCGGGCGCCACGCCCAGGCCCGCGGCCGCGGCCAGGAAGATTTCCGGATCGGGCTTGGAGCGCTGGATCCGCGCGGCGTCCACGATGTAGTCGAACAGCTGCGCCACGCCCAGCCGCTCCAGCAGCAGCGGCGCGTTGCGGCTGGCCGAGGCCAGGCCGACCTTGAGGCCGGCGGCGCGCACCGCGGCGATCGCCTCGCGTGCGCCGGGCAGCAGCTGGTCCGGTCCGAAGCGCTGGATCTGTTCGCGGTAGTAGTCGTTCTTGCGTTCGCCGAGCGCGTGTTTTTCTTCGTCGCTGTAGGTGCGGCCGGCGCGTTCCAGCAGGATTTCCAACGAGCCCATGCGGTCGACGCCCTTCAGGCGCTCGCCGATCGAAGCGTCGAACGGCAGGCCGGCTTCTTCGGCCAGGCGGCGCCAGGCGGCGTCGTGTACCACGGCGGTGTCGGCGATCACGCCGTCGAGGTCGAAGATCACGGCGGCGAGCGGCGGCTGCGTACGACGGTCGGGGGTCGCGTCGGCGCGCGGCAGCTGCAGCGTTTCGCCCGCATGCAAGGTGTATTCGCGGCCTTCGTGGCGGAAGCTGAGCGCATCGCCGCGCGGCAGCGTGTAGCGCACGCCGTCGGCATCCACTTCCAGGCGCAGCTGCGCGCAACCCCAGCGCAGGCCGAAGCGGTAGCCGTTCCATGCGGCAGGCAGGCGCGGCGACAGCGCGGGCTGGCCGTCGACCACGCGGAAACCGCCGAAGCCCCATTGCAGGCCCAGCCAGCTGCCGGCCATCGCGGCCATGTGCACGCCGTGCGCGGCATTGCCGTGCGAGTCGTCCAGGTCCACCCGCAGGCTGTCCTGGAAATAGCGCCAGGCCTTGCCGGCCAGGCCGACTTCCGCCGCGATCACGCCGAAGGTCGAGGCGGACAAGGTGGAGTCGTGCACGGTCACGCCTTCGTAGTAGTCGAAGTTGCGCCGCTTGGCTGCGCGGTCCACGCCGTCGCCGGCCAGCATCAGGGCCAGCAAGGTGTCGGCCTGCTTGCACACCTGGTGGCGATAGATGGTGAGCGGATGCAGGCGCAGCAACAGCGGGTGCTTGCCTTCGCCGGCCTTGGCGGCGAGATGCGCGGGCAGGCGCGGACGCTCGAGGAAACCGTCGTCCTGCGCGAACACGCCCAGGCGCGGGTCTTCCTGCAGATACATGGCTTCGGCGGCGCGGCGCCATTGCGCCACTTCGTCTTCGCCCAGGCCGATGCGCGCGCACAGCGCGGCGTAGGCCACCGGCGCGGCGCCGGCCATCCACAGCGCGGTGTCGGCGGCGTCGCGCAGATGCCGCTGCGCCATGCGGTTGGTGTAGTGGTTGTTGTCGACCAGGGCGGAGTATTCGTCCGGCCCGGTCACTTCGTGGATGCAGAACGCGCCGCCGCGGCGCGCGTTGAAATGGCCGATGTCCAGCCACACACGCGCGGTCTCGAACAGGATCTCGGCGCCGTGGTCGCGCAGGAAATCGGTGTCGCCGCTGGCATCCACGTACAGGCTGATCGCCCAGGCGATCGCCGCATTGATGTGGTACTGCGCGGAGCCGCCGGGGTAATAGGCTGAGCACTCGTCGCCGCTGATCGTGCGCCAGGCGTACAAGGCGCCGCGCGGATGATTGAGTTCGCGCGCATGCAGGCGCGAGCGTTCCAGGATGCGATGGCGGTACAGCAGCATGCCGCGCGCCAGTTCCGGCGCGACGGTGGCGAGCACCGGCAGGATGAACGCCTCGGCATCCCAGAAGTAGTGGCCTTCGTAGCCTTCGCCGGTAAGCCCCTTGGCCGCCGCGCTGCCGTGGCCGTCGCGGCAACTGGACTGGAACAGGTGGAACAGGTTGAAGCGCAGCGCCTGTTCGGTGGCGGCGTCGCCGTCGATGGCCAGATCCGCCGCGTCCCATAGCGGGGCCAGCGCCTGGCGCTGGCGTTCCAGCAGGTTGGCGTAGCCGAGGTGGGTGGCGGCGGCGAGGATGCCGCGCGTGCGGGCGAGCAATGCCTCGTCGGCATCCTCGCCGTGCGGTTCGGTCCAGGCGTAGGCGACGTATTTCTCCAGCGTCACCGCCTGGCCCGGCGCGAGCGTGCCGGTATAGGTCTGCACCACGCCGTGCTGGGCGAGGTTGGTGAGGTGGCAGTCCAGGCTGCCGTCCTGCGCGCGGTGCGTCTGCGCACAGGCGAGGCGAATGCCGCTGTGGGTGCTGCGCTGGGTGACCCAGGCGACGTCGGCTTCGGCCGCGGCGTCGGTGGTGTGCAGGCCGCCGTCCAGGCGCGTGCCGATGCGCGGGTCGTCGCCCTGTTCGGCAGCGTCGCGCGCGGTGCTGATCGAGGATTCGAGCGTGATCGGGCCGCTGTAGTCCAGCGAGCGCACGCGGTAGCGCAGCGCCAGCAGGCCGGGTTCGTCGAGGCTGACGATGCGCTCGGCGTCGATCTCCAGCGTTTCTCCCGCCGGCGAGCGCCAGCGCAGCAAGCGGCGGTAGCAGCCGTCGCGCAGTTCCAGGCGGCGTTCGAAATCCAGCCATTCACCCTCGCTCAGCCGTACCGGCACGTCGCCCAGGCGCAGCTGGATGCGGGTGGCATCGGCCACCGGGATGCGCGTGTCGGTGCTGGCGGCGAAGCCGGGGAAGCGCTCGTGGTAGTCGATCGGCGTGCGTTCCCACGCCGCCGACAGAAAACTGGCCTGACTGGGGCTGTCGCCTTCTTCCAGCCCGCCGCGCACGCCCAGGGCGCCGTTGGCCAGGGCGAACAGGCTTTCGTCCTGCGCGAAGCCGGCCGGATCGGTGCCGCGGCGGATCAGCGTCCAGGGGTCGGGCACGCCGGCAGCACCCACCCCGGAGGTGGGCACGACGTCGACGGCCGCGGCGGGCGCGGTGGCAAGACGGTCGAGCATGAAGTCCCCAGCAATCTTCTTGGTTGTTCTCGGCGGGGCGCCTGCGGGCGCTGCCGGTCCATTGGGGGCGGAGCTTCGCAGCAAATGATATCGATATCAAGATATCGATATCATTTGCTGCGGCGCGGAATCACGCGGCTTTGAGCCGGGCTGCCGCAGGCTCGCCGGCGGCATCGCGGACAGGCGGGCGGGGGCAGCGTCTCGGCGGTCCGTTGGACGCACCGGGCGCAAATCGACACACTGCGCGCTGCTGCGGACGCATCTCCCGGGAGCAGAGCAATGGAAGTGGCCGAGGTCCGGTCTTGAGTCGAAGCAAACGAAACCCCCCACGATCGGGCACGCCGGCCAACCTCACCATGGCCGACCTGGCCAAGCTGGCCGGGGTCTCCAAGATCACCGTCTCGCGCGCGCTCAGCGACAGTCCGCTGGTGAATCGCGAAACCCGCGAGCGCATCCAGGACCTGGCGCGCGAGCAGGGCTACAAGCTCAACGTCAGCGCGCGCAACCTGCGCCTGCGCCGCAGCCACACGGTGGCGGTGATCGTGGAGATGAAGCCCAGCAACGACCGCACCATGTTCGATCCCTACCCGCTGATGCTGCTGGGCGGCATCTCGCAGGAGCTCACCGCCGCCGGCTACAGCGTGCTGCTGACCACCCGCCAGGGCGCCAGCGCCGCGGCGGTGCAGGCCGCCGACGGCATGATCCTGCTCGGCCAGGGCGTGCGGCAGGATGCGGTGCGCCGCTTCGACAAGCTCGGCCTGCCGATGGTGGTGTGGGGCGCCCAGAGCGACCACGACAACCACGTGGTGGTGGGCAGCGACAACCGCCAGGGCGGCCGCGCGGTGGCCGCGCATTTCATCGGGCTGGGGCGGCGCAATCCGGTCTTCGTCGGCAATCCCGGGCATCCGGAAATCTTCGAGCGCCTGAGCGGCTTCGTGGATGCGCTGGCCGAGCACGGCGTGAAGCCGCTGCTGATCCGCCGCGACGAATTCACCCTCGCTTCCGGCATGGACGCGGTGCAGTCGCTGGCCGCGCGCCACGTGACGTTCGATGCACTGTTCGCCTGCAGCGATCTATTGGCGATGGGCGCGGTGCGCGCGCTGGAGGAACTGGGCCGCCGCGTGCCGCGCGATGTCTCGGTGGTGGGCTACGACGACATGCCGCTGGCGGCGAGCTTCCAGCCGCCGCTGAGCTCGGTGCGCCAGGACTGGCAGGAAGGCGGCAGCCTGCTTGCGCGCAAGATGCTGGCGATGATCCACGACGAGGCCGCGCAGTCCGAAGTGCTTCCGGTCAGCCTGATCGTCCGCGCGACCTGACGGTTTTTCAGGCGATCGCCGCGCCCGCGGCATCGCTGCCCGGCACCCGCGCCGGCGGGGTCAGCACCAGGCGGAAACAGCTGCCGCCGCCGGCCACGCGCACGTATTCCAGCGAGGACTGGTTCGCCTCGGCCATCTGGCGCGCCAGGTACAGCCCCAGACCCGTGCCGTATTCGTGCGTGGTATAGAACGGCTCGAAAATCTGCGCGGCCACCTTCGGCGCGATGCCCGGGCCGCGGTCGATCACTTCCAGGATCGGCACCGCGTGCTCGCCGTGGCGCGCCACCACCATCACCCGCGCCGGTTCGCCCGGCATGCGCCCGTAGCGCAGCGCGTTCTGCACCAGGTTCCACACCACTTGTTGCAGCTGCTGCGGGTCGGCCACCGCGGCCACCGGCTCGCTGCCGTTGCTGATCACCCGCAAGGTGTCGTTGCCCAGGTCGTTGCCCTGGCGGTATTCCTCGACGAAGTTCTCGGCCCAGCGGCCCAGGTCCAGCGTCTCCGGGCGCGAGCGCTCGCGCCGCGACAGCTGCAGGATGTTCTCGATGATGTCGTTCAGGCGCACGCAGTGGTTGTTGATGATCTCCACCATGCGCAGGTCGGTGCCGCCCAGGTCGCGCGATTCGGCCAGCAGCTGCGCCGAATAGCGGATCGCCGCCAGCGGGTTGCGGATCTCGTGCGCGATCGAGGCGGAGAGGCGGCCCAGCGAGCTGAGCGTGAGTTCCTCCGCGCGGCGCGAGACCAGCGAGGTGTCGTCGAGAAAGATCAGCACCAGCGCGTCGTCGTTCGGCGCCAGGCGGCTGAAGCGCGGGATCACCTCCGGCACGCCGTCGGCGAGCTGGGTGGCGGTTTCGTCCAGCTTGCCCGAGGTGGTCCAGTGGTACAGGCGGCGCGAGAGTTCCGGCGCCACGCGGCCGAGGTCGCGCTGGTCGGCGCTGGGATTGCCCAGCAGCATCCAGGCCGATTCGTTGATCTGGTGGATGCGGTTGGCGTCGTCCACCAGCATCACGCCGGTCTTCATGCGGCGGATGATCAGCTCGTTGACCTGGGCCAGGTTGGCCAGGTCGATGCTGCGCTGCTCGGCCAGCGCCTCGCTGGCGCGCAGCTGGCGGCTCAGCACGTAGCACAGCATGGTGATGGCGAAGTAGGCCAGGCCGAACAGGCCGGCCTCCAGCAGCTGGCGGTCGGCCACGCCGGCGTCGCCCTGCGGGTTGAACAGCGAGTGGCCGAGCATCCCCAGGGTGGCGAGCGCCGCGAAGAACAGCGCCAGGCGCAGCGGCAGCAGCAGGGCGCCGGCGGCCAGGTTCACCGCCAGCATCATGGCGATGCCGATGCGCGCGTCCTGCATGGCGCCGGTGGCCAGCACGGCGGCGACGATATCGATCACCAGCGAGGCCGAGGTGACCAGCCGGGTCCACGGCATGGTGCGCCGGGTCAAGGCGGCCACCGCGATGGCGAAGCCCAGGAAGCACAGCGCCACCACGCGGGCGGCGTCGGTGTCGTTCAGGTGCGGCCAGCCCAGGGCGGGCGGGCTGAAGGCCAGGCCGGCATAGACCAGGGCCTGCGCCAGCCGGAAGTAGTTGAGGAAGAACAGCTCGTGGCGCACGGCCTCGGTGGCGGCGCGGGAGGGGGCGAAGGCGGGCGGCGCGGTATGGGGCACGGGGCCTGGCACTCTCGGCGGGCGGGTCGGTCCGCAGTATAGGGGCGTAGGTTGGGGTGAGCCGCAGGCGAACCCCAACTTCGGCGCCTCGTGGCGCGCTGCACGGTTGGGGGTTCGCCTGCGGCTCACCCCAACCTACGCCATCGGGTTTGCCATCCCGCCCGCCTTCCGCGAAAATACCGGGCCGTATTGCGCGGTTTTCGCCATGTCGAGACATGGCGGCGGCGCACTGCAACCCCGGTAGCGCCTGCATTCGACGCCGTCGCCGTCCGTCCCCCTCAAGCCCGTCCGGTCCTCCCCGCACGGGCGCCATGTTTTTCCCCGTTCGCTCGAGGTATCGAATGAATTTCCACGAGTACCAGGCCAAAGAACTGTTCGCGAAGTACGGCATCGCCGTGCCCCCGGGCAAGGTCGCCAACTCTCCCGATGCCGCTGTCGACGCCGCCAAGCACCTTGGTGGTTCGCAGTGGATGGTCAAAGCTCAGATCCACGCAGGCGGCCGCGGCAAGGCCGGCGGCGTGAAGTTCTGCAGGAGCCTCGATGACGTGCGCGCAGCGGCCAAGGGCATGCTGGGCACCAACATGGAGACCTACCAGTCCGCCGGCCGCGCGCTGCCGGTGAACCTGGTGCTGGTCACCGACGCCACCAACATCGCCAAGGAGCTGTACCTGTCGATCCTGGTGGACCGCGACACCAAGTCCGTGTCCTTCATCGCCTCCAAGCACGGCGGCGTGGACATCGAGCAGGTCGCCAAGGACACCCCCGAAGACATCCACACCATCGTGGTGGACTTCGTGGAAGGCCTGCAGCCGTACCAGTGCCGCCAGCTCGGCTTCGCCATGGACCTCAACGCCAAGCAGGTCGGCCAGCTGACCAAGATCATGCTGGGCCTGTACAAGCTGTTCAACGAGAAGGACCTGGCCCTGGTCGAGCTGAACCCGCTGGCCATCCTCGAGGACGGCAACCTCGCCGCGCTCGACGGCAAGGTCAACTCCGACGACAACGCCGAATTCCGCCACGCCGACCTGGCCGCCATGCGCGACCTGAGCCAGGAAGACGCGGCCGAGGCGGCTGCCGTGCAGCACAACCTCAACTACGTGACCATGGACGGCACCATCGGCTGCATGGTCAACGGCGCGGGCCTGGCCATGGCCACCATGGACGTGATCAAGCTGGCGGGCGGCGAGCCGGCCAACTTCCTCGACGTCGGCGGCGGCGCCACCAAGGAGCGCGTGACCGAGGCGTTCAAGCTGATCACCTCCTCCGACAAGGTGAAGGCCATCCTGGTCAACATCTTCGGCGGCATCGTTCGTTGCGACATGATCGCCGAGGGCATCATCGCGGCCGTGAAGGAAGTGGGCCTGAAGATCCCCGTGGTGGTGCGCCTGCAGGGCACCAACGTGGAGCTGGGCCGCGAGCTGCTGGCCAACTCCGGCCTGGCGATCACGCCGGCCGACGATCTCAACGACGCGGCGCAGAAAGCCGTGGCCGCCGCGAAGTGAGGAGCAATCGAGCATGAGCGTTCTCGTCAACAAGAACACCAAGGTGATCGTGCAGGGCTTCACCGGCCAGCAGGGCACCTTCCACGCGCAGCAGGCGCTGGACTACGGCACCAAGGTCGTCGGCGGCGTCACGCCGGGCAAGGGCGGCAGCGAGCACATCGGCCTGCCGGTCTTCAACAGCGTGGCCGAAGCGGTCGACGACACCGGCGCCGACGCCTCGGTGATCTTCGTGCCGCCGCCGTTCGCGGCCGACTCGATCCTCGAAGCGATCGACGCCGGCATCAAGGTGATCGTGGCCATCACCGAGGGCATCCCGGTGCTGGACATGCTGCGCGTGAAGAACGTGCTGGCGCAGCATCCGGAAACCGTGCTGATCGGGCCGAACTGCCCCGGCATCATCACCCCGGGCGAGTGCAAGATCGGCATCATGCCGGGCCACATCCACCAGCCTGGCAAGGTCGGCATCGTGTCGCGCTCCGGCACGCTCACCTATGAAGCCGTGTTCCAGACCACCAACGAAGGCCTGGGCCAGTCCACCTGCATCGGCATCGGCGGCGACCCGATCAACGGCCTGAGCTTCATCGACTGCCTGAAGCTGTTCCAGGACGACCCGCAGACCGAAGGCATCATCATGGTCGGCGAGATCGGCGGCAGCGCCGAGGAAGACGCCGCCGAGTTCATCGGCGAGTACGTGACCAAGCCGGTGGTGTCCTTCATCGCCGGCGCGTCGGCTCCGGCCGGCAAGCGCATGGGCCACGCCGGCGCGATCATCTCCGGCGGCAAGGGCACGGCCGCGGCGAAGTTCGCCGCGCTGGAGAAAGCGGGCGTCACCACGGTGAAGTCCCCGGCCGACCTGGGCAAGACCCTGGCGGGCCTGCTCAAGAAGTAAGCGTTCCGGCTTCGCAGGAAGCCACGAAGAAGGCCGCGGCGACCCCGCGGCCTTCTTTTTTGGGCGGCCCCGGCCACGCTGGCATTTGACTAAACGTTTGGTTCGGGTCTACACATAGCGCCGCGCACGCCCGGGATGGCGGCACCGCCCGGACAGCACTCGCATCGCTCACGAACCTCAGGGGATTCGACATGAAGCGTTGGCAGCAGCTGTGTTCCGCCTTGATCTTCGCCGGGGCCGCCTCCGCGGCACCCGCCGCCGTCTACAACAACGGCACCAGTCCCGCGACCTTCACCGTTTCGCTCACGCTGCAGGCCAACTGCACCATCGGCGCCAGCGCGCTGGCCTTCGGCAGCTACGGCGTGCTGGGCTCGGCCATCAACCAGCAGACCACGGTGCAGGTGACCTGCACCAACACCACGCCCTACAACGTGGGCCTGGATGCGGGCGGGGTCGCCGGCTCCACGGTTTCCGCGCGCTTGATGGCCGGCACCACCGCCGGCAATACCAGCACCACGGTTGGCTTCCAGCTCTACCAGGACGCCGGCCACAGCACGATCTGGGGCAATACGCAGGGCACCGACACCGTCGCCGGCACCGGCAGCGGCTCGGCCCAGCCGATCACCGTCTACGGCCAGGTGCCCAGCCAGGCCACGCCGAAGCCGGACACCTACCAGACCACCGTCACCGCCACGGTCTATTTCTGAGGCCATGCGGCGCCTGACCGCCGCCGCGCTGGCTGCCGGCGCCGCCCTGGCGGCGCATGCCTCGTCGCTGCAGATCTCGCCGGTGACAGTGGAACTGCCGCCCGGCCAGAACGCCTCCGCCCTGACCCTGCGCAACCCCGGCAAGGAGCCGGTCTACGGCCAGGTGCGCGTGTTCCGCTGGGATCAGGCGCCGGACGACGACCGCCTGGAACCCAGCGAGGACCTGGTCGCCAGCCCGCCTTTGATCCGCATCGAGCCGCAGGGCGAGCAGCTGGTGCGGCTGGTGCGCCGCGACGGCTCCGCCGTGGCGGAAGAGCGCTACTACCGCGTGCTGGTCGACGAGGTGCCCAACCTGGACGCCGCACCCGGCAACGGCGTGAACATCCGCCTGCGCTATTCCGTGCCCGTGTTCCTCGAGCCCGCCGGCGCGCCCGCGCTACCGAAGCTGAGCTGGGAGCTGCGCCGCGAAGGCGCCCAGTGGCAGCTGCGGGTGAGCAATACCGGCGGACGCCGCGCCCAGCTCGCCGCCGTGCGGGTGGTGGGCGCCGACGGCGCGGCGCAGGAGATCAACCCGGGCTTGCTCGGCTATGTGCTGGCGGGGAGGACGCGGCAATGGACGATCGCGCTGGACGACAAGCTGGCGGCCCACGGGCCGCTGAAGCTCCGCGCCAACCTCAACGCCCAGCCCATCGAGACGGAGCTGAGCGTCGCCGCGCGGCCATGACGCATGCATCCGGCGCGCTGCCCCGATGGAACGGCGCGAACGGATGAACGGCGGACGGGCGTGGGCCGCTGCCTCCTTTGCTGCGCACTCGCCCTGGCGCTGCCGGCGCGGGCCGACGACCTGCCGCTGCCCGCCGCGCTGGACATGGCGCAACCGCAGGAGGTCTTCCTCGACGTGATCCTCAACGGCCAGCCCAGCGGACGGATCCTGCGCTTCCGCGCCACCGGCGAGCGCCTGGCCTGCGATGCCGCGGAGCTGGCCTCGCTGGGCCTGGATCCCGCGCGGCTGGGCCGGACCGGCGAGGTGCCGCTGGACGAGGTGCCCGGTCTTTCCTACCGCTACGACGCCGCCACGCAGCGGGTGGAACTGACCGCGGCCGACAGCCTGCGCATGCCCTTCGTGGCCGATGCGCGCCAGCTCGGCCGCACGCCGCCGGCGCAGAGCGGGCGCGGCCTGCTGATCAACTACGACGCCTATGTGCAGAGCGGCAGCGGTGCGCGCCTGGCGCTGTGGTCGGAGCTGCGCTACTTCGCGCCTTCCGGCGTGTTCGATAACACCGGCACGTACTACGACGGCGGCGGCCAGCATCGCTACGTGCGCTACGACACCGCGTGGACGCGCTCGAATCCGGCCACCACCAGCGTGCTGCAGATCGGCGACAGCATCACCTCCGCGCTCAACTGGTCGCGCCCCGTGCGCTTCGCCGGCGTGCAGTGGCGCAGCGATTTCGGCTTGCGGCCGGACCTGATCACCTTTCCGCTGCCGTCGCTGGGGGGCTCGGCCGCGGTGCCGTCGGCGGTGGATCTGTACGTCAACAATGTGCGGCGTGCGAGCGTGGATGTGCCCAGCGGCCCGTTCGTGCTGAACCAGGCGCCGGGCATCAGCGGCGCGGGCCAGGCCACCCTGGTGACGCGCGATGCGCTGGGCCGCACCGTGACCACCGCGCTGCCGCTGTACATCGACGCGCGCATGCTCGCCGAAGGACTGGACAGCTACGGCGTCGAAGCGGGTTTCGTGCGGCGGCGCTACGGGCTGGCTTCGTTCGATTACGCCTCGCACCCTTCCGCCAGCGGCTCGTGGCGGCATGGCGTGAGCGATGCGCTCACCGTCGAAGTGCATGGCGAAGCCACCGCGGGCCTGGCCAATGCCGGCGGCGGCGCGCTGGTGCGGCTCGGGCAGGCCGGCGTGCTGAGCGGTTCGCTGTCCCTGAGCTGCGGCCGCGAGACGGGGCGGCAGGCCAGCTTCGGCTACCAGTGGATCCGGCCCGACGTGGCGATCGATGCCGAACTGACCGAGCGCACGCCGGACTACGCCGACCTCGCCTCGCGCGAAGGCGCGCCCGCGCCGCGGCGGCTGGCGCGTTTCACCGTGTCGGTGCCGTTCGCGCAGGGCCAGAACGTGGCACTCAGCTATATCGCCCTGCGTTCGCCCGGCGCGCCGCCTTCGCGCATCGGTGCGCTGACCTGGATCTGGTCGGTGGCGCGCTGGGCCTCGTTGAACCTGAGCGCCTACCGCGACTTTGCGCGGCCTTCGGCGAGCGGTGCTTTCCTCAGCCTCAATCTCTCGCTGGGCGGACGCATCACCGCCAGCGCGCTCGGCGGCAGCCAGGGCGGCCAGCCGTACCGCAACGTGCAGGCGCTGCGTCCGGCCGACTACAGCGGCGGCTGGGGCTGGGGCGTGCAGGACGGGCGCAGCGGCGGCCTGAATTTCAGCCAGGCGCAGCTGCAATACCTGGGCAGCGCGGGCCAGCTCACCGCGCTGGTGCAGGACACCGATGGCCATCGCACCGCGTCGCTCGATGCCTACGGCGCCCTGGTCTGGATGGACGGCAGCCTGCAGCCGGCGCGGCGCATCTACGACGGCTTCGCCCTGGTCTCCACCGACGGCGTGCCCGACGTACCCGTGCTGCACGAAAACCGCCCGATCGGCCGCACCGACCAGGGCGGCCATCTGCTGGTGCCGGATCTCAATGCCTACCAGGCGAACCATCTGGCCATCGACAGCTTGTCGTTGCCCGCCGATACGCGGGTGGACTCGGTGTCGCAGGACGTGGTGCCGCAGGCGCGTTCGGGCGTGCTCGCGCATTTCCCGCTGTCGCGCTATGCGGCGGCGTCGATCGTGCTGGTGGATGGAAGCGGCCAGCCCTTGCCGGCGGGCACGCGCGTGCATCACGGCGAAAGCGGCATGGACACCGTGGTGGGCTACGACGGCATCACCTTCGTCAGCGGCCTGCGCGAGCGCAACCGGCTGCAGCTCGAAGGCGATGGCTGGCATTGCGCCGTGGCCTTCGACTACCGCCGCCCGACGGATGGCTCGCTGCCGCGCATCGGGCCGCTGAGCTGTCCGAAGCAGCCGGAGTCCGCGCGATGATGCGCTGGTTCGCCGTGCTGCTGCTCGGCTGCAGCCTGATGTGCTGCGGCGCGGTGCGCGCGCAGACCTGCACCGCCACGCCGAGCAATCTCGATTTCGGCAACGTCAATCCGATCGCCGGCGCCGCCGTGTCGCGCAGCGGCACCATCAACGTCACCTGCAACTGGGGCCTTATCTCGCTGGCGCCGAATGCACTGGTATGCCTCAACCTCAGCACGGCGACCGCGCGTGCGATGGCCAATGGCGGCAACACCATGCAGTACGGCTTGTTCCAGGACGCGGGCAATACGCAGCTGTGGGGTTCCACCGTCAGCGGCAATACGCCGATCTCGGTGAGCATCGCCAAGCCGCTGCTGGGTACGTCGGCGGGAGCGACGGTGAACTACTACGGGCAGATCACCGCCGGCCAGACCACCGTGCCCACCACCGGCAATGCGAACACGGTGTACAGCCAGAGCTTCAATGCGGAGACCGTGCTGGCCTACGGCTACTACCTGCTGGCAGCGCCCACCTGCGCTTCGCTCAGCTCGGCCGGAAGTTTTCCTTTCACGGTCAGCGCGACGGTGACCAACAACTGCACTATCAGCGCGACCAACCTCAGCTTCGGCACCGCGGGCGTGATCGGCGCGGGCATCAATGCGACCAGCAGCCTCAGCGTCACTTGCACCAATAACGATGCCTGGCGCATCTCGATCAACGGCGGCGGCAGCGGCAACGTGGCGGCGCGTGTGATGCAGCGGACGGGCGGGGGAGGTTCCGTCAACTACCAGTTGTATACCGACAGCGCGCGCACCCTGGCCTGGGGCGACGGCACCGGCGGCACCACGCGCGCCACCGGCACCGGCACGGGGCTGGCGCAGAGCGTCACGGTGTACGGGCGCGTGCCGTCCCAGACGACACCGATGCCGGGGAGCTATGGCGACACGGTGACGGCGACGATCGAGTTCTAGAAGGTCACTTGCCAGCGGGCCGGCGCGAGGCGGTGCGTGGAGGACGGCGCAGGCTTGGCATCGTTCGCCTGCACGCGGTACGGGGAATCCAGCGCGCAGTTCACCACCGGCGGCTCGCGTTCCTGCTCGCGGCGGTCGACCTGGCAGCTTTCCTTGATAGTGAGGCTGACATCGAGCGTGGTGGATTCGGTGGCGGCGAAGCTGGCGCAGGGCAACAGCAGCAGGGCGAGCAGGGGCAGACGGGACATGCGGCGGGGAAGTGAGGGGGTCTCCCTCCTTGATCGGCGGATCCGGCCCGTTCTTTAAGCGCCGTCGCGCTGGCGCAGCTCCTTGGCGGCAGCGGCGAGCAGGGCGGCGGTGAGCCGCTCCAGCGTGGCCGAGCGCACCGACCAGTGCTGCCAGTACAGCGGCACGTCCAGCCAGCGCCCGGGCGCGATGGCCTGCACGGTGCCCTCGCGCAGCGGTTTGTGCAGCATCGATTCCGGCGCCATGCACCAGCCCAGGTCCAGTCCCGCGGCATCGACGAAGCCGGTGGAGGAGGGCAGGTAGTGGGTGGGCGGGGCCAGCCGGGCGCGGGTGATCTTGCGGATAAAGCGTCGCTGCAGCGCGTCCTTGCGGTTGAACACCACCATCGGCGCGCTGCCGAGCGCGGCGGCATCCACGCCGTGCGCGAAGTGGCGCGCCACGAAGGCCGGCGAGGCGATCGGCAGGTAGCGCATCGCGCCCAGCGGCCGCGCGGTGCAGCCCTGCACCGGATGAGCGTCGGCGGTGATTGCGCCGAGCACGCTGCCGTCGCGCAGCAGGTCCAGCGAGTGGTCCTGGTCTTCCACCCGCACGTCGAACAGCAGGCCGTGGCGTTCGTGCAGCGCGGCCAACGCGCCGAGGAACCAGGTGGCGAGCGAGTCGGCGTTCACCGCGATGGCCAGCGTGGTCGGCGCCTGGTCCGCCGCGCGTTCCACCGCGAAGGCCTGCAGGGTTTCCGCTTCCAGCAGCTGCATCTGCTGCACGCTGCGCAGCAGGTGTTCGCCGGCGGCGGTGGCGCGGCAGGGCGCCTGGCGCAGGATCAGCACCTGGCCGAGCCGGTCCTCCAGCGCCTTGATGCGCTGGGACACCGCCGACGGCGTCACCGACAGCCGCCGCGCGGCACCTTCGAAACTGCCTTCGCCGAGCACGGCGGCGAAGGCGGCGAGCTGGGGATTGAGCAGGGTCATGGCGGGATGCCTTCGATGAAGAAAATCTAATTCAGGATAAGTCGATTTAGTTTTACTGAAATGAGGGTGTGCCGCATCCTGGCGGTCTATCTCGCTGGACTCCCCCTTATGCAGACCTCCGCTTATCTGGCGGGCCTCGCCGCTGGCGCAGGCCTGATCATCGCCATCGGCGCACAGAACGCCTTCGTGCTGCGCCAGGGCCTGCAGCGCCGGCACGTCGGGCCGGTGGTGCTGGTGTGCATCGTGGCCGACACGGCGCTGATCCTGCTCGGCGTGGCCGGCATGGGCCTGCTGGTGAAGGAGATGCCCGGACTGCTGCAGGTGCTGCGCTATGCCGGCGCGGCCTTCCTGCTCGCCTATGGCGCCTTGGCATTGCGCCGGGCCTGGAACGGCGAGAGCGGCCTGCAGCCGTCGGAAGACGGCTCCGCCGGCCGCCGCCGCGCACTGCTGGCCTGCTTGGCCTTCACCCTGCTCAATCCGCACGTCTATCTCGACACGGTGGTGCTGCTGGGCAGCCTGTCCACGCATTACGAAGGCGCGGGGCGCTGGTCGTTCGCGGGCGGCGCGTGCACGGCCAGCGTGCTGTGGTTCACCGCGCTGGGCTATGGCGCGCGCGCACTGCTGCCGGTGTTCCGCAGCCCCATGGCATGGCGCGTGTTCGACGTGCTGGTGGCGGCTTTCATGGTGACACTGGCGGTGCTGTTGCTGACCCGGCCGCTGGCCTGAGCCGCGCCCGCGGGGAAGGGCTGCGAGTATCATTGGCGGCCCACTCCCCGCGGATTTCCAGGCATGACCACCCTGCGCCTCGCCCTCGCCCAGTTCGATTTTCCGGTAGGGGCGGTTGCCGCCAATGCGGCCCGCGTGGGCGACCTGCTGGCGCAGGCGCGCGATGGCGGGGCCGACCTGGTGGTGTATCCGGAGCTGACCCTGAGCGGCTATCCGCCGGAAGACCTGCTGCTGCGCCCCAGCTTCCTGGCCGCCTGCGACAGCGAGCTGCACGCGCTGGCCGCCGCCACCAACGGCGTGGCCGCGCTGGTCGGCCATCCGCACAGCGAGGGCGAGGTGTACAACGCCGCCAGCCTGCTGCGCGAAGGGCGCATCGAACTGACCGCGCACAAGCAGGCGCTGCCGAACTACGGTGTGTTCGACGACAAGCGCTATTTCCGTCCCGGCCACGAAACCGCGGTGAGCAGCATCGAAGGCGTCACCGTCGGCCTGCTGATCTGCGAGGACATCTGGCAGCCGGAACCCGCCGCGCAGGCCGCGCGTGCCGGCGCCGAACTCATCGTCGTGGTCAACGCTTCGCCGTGGGACGGCGCCAAGCAGGCCGAGCGCGAAGCCGTGCTGAGCGCCCGCGCGCAGGAAACCGGCTGCGCCATCGTCTATCTCAACCTGGTCGGCGGGCAGGACGAAGTGGTCTATGACGGCGGCTCGCTGCTGGTCAACGGCGACGGCAGCATCGCCGCGCGCGCGCCGGCGTTTACCGAAGTGCTGCTGTGGGCCGATTTCGACGCGCAGGCGCGCACGCTCAGCGCCGACGCCTGGCCCGCCCGGGCGGACGACGCGCCCGAAGCCACGCTGTACGCCGCGCTGGTGCGCGGCATCCGCGACTACATCGAGAAGAACGGCTTCGGCGGCGTGCTGCTGGGCCTGTCCGGCGGCATCGACTCGGCGCTCACGCTGGCGCTGGCTGTGGATGCGCTCGGGCCCCAGCGCGTCACCGCGGTGATGATGCCCTCGCGCTATACCTCGCAGCTGTCGCTGGACGGCGCGCGCGCGCAGGCCGAGCAGCTGGGCGTCGAGTACCACATCATCCCGATCGAGCAGACCTTCCAGAGCTTTATCGACGCGCTCACGCCCGCCTTCGGCGGCAAGCCGGCGGACCTCACCGAAGAAAACCTGCAGTCGCGCACCCGCGGCGCCATGCTGATGGCGCTGAGCAACAAGCACGGCCGCCTGCTGCTGGCCACCGGCAACAAGAGCGAGATGGCGGTGGGCTACGCCACGCTGTACGGCGACATGTGCGGTGCCTATGCGCCGCTGAAGGACGTCTACAAGACCGTGGTCTATCGCCTGTCGCGCTGGCGCAATGCGCATGCCGAGCGCTTCGGCGGCGGCGAAGTGATTCCGCCGGCGGTGATCGAGCGTCCGCCGTCGGCCGAACTGCGCGACAACCAGACCGACCAGGATTCGCTGCCGCCGTACGACGAGCTCGATGCGATTCTCGAGCGCTTTATCGAAGGCGAGCTGTCGCAGGCCGAGATCGCCGCGCAGGGTTTTCATTGCGACACCGTGCGCCGCGTGGTGCGCCTGGTGCTGCTCAACGAATTCAAGCGTAGGCAATCGGCGCCGGGGCCGCGCGTGACCACGCGTGCGTTCGGGCGCGAGCGTCGTTATCCGATTACATCCGGGTGGCGTTGAGGCTCGCGCACCGACGAATTCACGTTTTTGCATGTCGCGCTTGACAGCGCGGGGTAGTCTTTGGAACGATCCGCGGCCTTCCGAATCGGAGGTGCGCCATGATTGTCATCGCCTCACGCAAGTCCGCCGTCGCCGCTGCCGCGCAGATCGCTGCCTGCTGACGCCGTCCACCGGTTTTCTCCGCTGGACCGTTCACTAAGTCCGTTCTGACGGCCGCGTTCGCGGCCCCCGCATCCGTACCCGAGCCTCGCGGTTCGGGCGATCCGGCATGTCCTGTCGCTGCCCGCGCCGGGACGAGACTGAGTACCCCACCCATGACAATGCATGACCGCACGGCGCTGAGCCGTGTCTCCGCCTATCTGCGCGCCCGCATAGCGCTGCAGCAGGGCAACCGTTGCCTGCAACCGTTCCACGTCACCCTCGACTCGGCCAGCACCGAACCCGGATGGAACTACGCCACGCCGGTGGACGGCGCCGCGCCGAATGCGCACGAACTGGCCTCGCTGATCGACCTGTTCGACCGCAAACAGCGCAAGCCGCGCCTGGAATACATCCACGAAATGGCTCCTGAGGTGCTGCCGCGCCTGCTCGATGCCGGCTTCTTCCGCGAGGAGCCGCTGGCGCTGATGACCTGCACGCCCGACAGCCTCGCCGCCGATGGCGATCTGGACGGCGTGGAGTGGCTGCTGGCCGAACGCGAGCACGAACTGCACGCGGCCGCCGAGGTGCAGAACGCCGCTTATGGCGTATCCGGCACCTGCGCGGCCGATGTGGAACGGCTGGCCGGCGTAGTGGAAAAGGGCGGCGTGGTCGCCCTGGCCCGCTGCCGCGACGGCAGCGGCGCACTCGGCGCGGGGCTGTATTCGCCCCCGCTCGAGGGCGTCACCGAGATCGCGGCGATCGGCGTGCGCGAGGATGCGCGCGGCCGCGGCATCGGCGGCGCGGTCACCGCGCTGCTGGCGGACCACGCCTTCGTGCAGGGCGTGAGCTTCCCGTTCCTGATGACGGCGGCCGGCAACGAGAACCGCGTGTATGCGCGGGCCGGGTTCCACCGTTTCGGCGAGCTCATAGGTGTAACGCGGTGAACGGCCGCGCAAACGAAAACGCCACGGCGCTGGCCGCGGCGTTTTCGGATGCGGGATTGGATTCCCGCCTTTAGCGATGGCGCTTAGTGGTGGCCGGAGAACGGCACCATCTTGCGCAGCGTGGACGGGGCGTGCGGCCACTTCTCGTCCGTCAGGTAGGGGTGGTTCGGGTAGTTCAGCGCCAGCACCTTGCGGGTCTGCTCGGCCAGCTGCGGACGCTCCAGGCCGATATAGCTGCGGGTGAGGATGGCCAGCGCGTCGCCGGTCTGCGGCGCCTGCTGGTAGTGCTCGATCACGTACTGGGCGCGGTCGGCCGAGGCGATGTAGGCCTTCCGGCGCAGGTAGAACTCGGCCACGTTGACCTCGAACTGGGCCAGCACGTTGCGCAGGTAGATCATGCGCTGGCGGGCGTCGGCCGAGTAGGCGCTGTCCGGGAAGCGGCGGGTCAGCTCGGAGAAGTCGTCGAAGGCCTGCAGGTTATAGCCCTGGTCGCGGCGGGCCTGGCTCTCGGTGCGCTGGAACACGCGCTCGATAAAGCCGCCGGTGCGATCGAAATTGATCAGGCCGCGCAGGTAATAGGCATAATCCACATGCTTATGGGTCGGATACGTCTTGATGAAGCGGTTGACCGTGGAGTAGGCGTCGTCCGGCTGGTTGTCCTTGTACTGCGAATAGGCCAGGTCAAGCTGGGCCTGTTCGTTGAAGTCGCCGGACGGGAAGCGCGCGATCAGTCGCTGGTAGGCCTTGGTCGCGGCGGCGTAGTCGGAATGGACCAGGGAGTCGTGCGCGGTGCTGTACAGCTTCTCCACCGGCATGGTGTCGATGGTTTCCTTCTTGCTCCGGAACATGGAGCACGCGCTCATCGTGGCGACGACGGCGAGCACCACCAGTACTTTGAAGACCTGCAGCTTGGTTACGCGCATGGGAAAGGGTTCAGATGTTTGATCGAAAAGGGATGATAGCCGAAACCACCGGAAACCCGGGCGGCCGGCCATGACGACCATCCGCCATGAGGCCACCGTGCCGCTGTCGGCAGCCGGGTGGCGCTTCGACCGGGCCTTGGCCGAGATGTTCCCGGACTACTCGCGATCCCGCCTGGCGGCGTGGATCAAGGCCGGGGCGGTGACCCTGGATGGCGCCGCGGCGCCCCCGCGCCAGCTGCTGCGCGGCGGCGAGCAGGTGCGGCTGGAGGCCGAGCTTGCGGCCGAGGTCGAGCTGGAACCGGAAGATATCGCGCTGGAGGTGGTCCACCAGGACGAGCACCTGCTGGTGCTGAACAAGCCGGCCGGCCTGGTGGTCCACCCCGGCGCCGGCAATGCGGCCGGCACCTTGCTGAACGCCTTGCTGCACCACGACCCGAAGCTGGCCGAGCTGCCGCGCGGGGGCATCGTGCACCGCCTGGACAAGGACACCTCCGGCCTGATGGTGGTGGCCCGCTCGCTGCCGGCCCATACCGCCCTGGTCGACATGCTGTCCCGCCACGAGGTGGAGCGGCAGTACGAGGCCGTGGTGATGGGCCTGCTGGTGGCCGGCGGCACGGTGGATGCGCCGATCGGCCGCCATATGGGCGACCGCCTGCGCCAGGCCGTGCGCGACGAGGAGGACGGCAAGCGCGCCGTCACCCACTACCGCCTGCGCGAACGCTTCCGCGCCCATGCCCTGCTGCAGTGCAGCCTGGAAACCGGCCGCACCCACCAGATCCGCGTGCACATGGCGCATATCGGCCACCCCCTGGTCGGCGACCCGCTGTACGGCGGCGGCCTGCGCCTGCCCAAGGGCGCCTCGCCCGAGCTGGTGGCGGCGCTGCGCGGCTTCCGCCGCCAGGCCCTGCATGCCGAGCGGCTGGCGTTCGAGCACCCGGTCAGCGGCGAGCCGCTGTCGTTCTCGGCGGCGCGGCCGGCGGACCTGGACGCGCTGGTGAACACCCTGCGCGAGGATGCCGCCCACGCGGATCCTTACGATGCCTACTGAGGGCTGGCTGCGCCCGGACTGGCCGGCGCCGGCCGGCGTGCATGCGGCGGTGAGCACCCGTGACGTGCCCGGCGCCTCGGCCTCGCCGTTCGAGCGCTTCAACCTCGGCAGCCGCTGCGGCGACGCGGCCGAGGCGGTAGCCGCCAATCGAGCGGCGCTGGCATCCATGCTCGACCTGCCGGCACCGCCACGCTGGCTGCGGCAGGTGCACGGCATCGCGGTGGCCGACACCGGCGCGGAAGGCGAGCCGGAAGCGGATGCCTCGGTGACCCGCACGCGCGGCGAGCCGCTGGCCATCCTCACCGCCGACTGCCTGCCGGTGCTGTTTTGCGCGGCGGATGGCGGCGAAGTCGCTGCGGCTCATGCCGGTTGGCGCGGGCTCGCGGCCGGTGTGCTGGAGGCGACGCTGGGCCATCTGCGCGCCCGGCCCGGCGCTGTGATGGCGTGGCTGGGGCCGTGCATCGGTGCGGCTTCGTATGAAGTCGGTGCGGAAGTGCGCGAGGCTTTTATCGCCGACGATGCGGGTGCCGAAGCCTGCTTCGTTCCAACTCGCCCGGGTCACTGGCTGTGCGACCTCGCTGGACTGGCGCGCCGCCGGCTGGAGCGGGCCGGCGTTTCCGCCATCTACGGCGGCGGCTTCGACACCCTGGCCGACCCGCGCTTCTACTCGTATCGCCGCGACGCGGCACGCAGCGGACGTTTCGCCACGCTGATCTGGCTTCAGTAACCGGCGTAGGTTGGGGGGGGGGGGGGGGGGGCCCCCCCCCCCCCCCCCCCCCCACCCCCCCCCCCCCGGGGGGGGGGGGGGGGGGGCGCGG